>CAMBWO010000054.1 GCA_945871285.1 Pseudorhodobacter antarcticus
TGTTTGGCGCAGGCCGAATCAGATGTGACCGGGGGCCTGTCGCCCCGCGTTCTGCCGATGGCCGAGATTCGCGACCTGGGCGGGTTGTTGCAGCGGGCTGGTTTTGCCCTGCCAGTGGCGGACAGTTTCACGACCACTGTGCGCTACAATGACGCCTACCACCTGATGCGCGACCTGCGGGCGATGGGCGAGGGCAATGCACTGGCGGGGCGGCTGCGGCGGCCAACGCGGCGCGCGGTGTTTGAACGGGCGGCGGTGCTGTATGAACAGATGCAGGGGCCGGATGGGCGGATACCGGCCACGTTTGAAATCGTGGTGCTGACCGGTTGGGCCCCGCATGACAGCCAACCCAAGGCCATGCGCCCCGGTTCGGCGGTGAACCGGCTGTCCGATGCCCTTCAAGCCGCCGAGTTGAAGCTGCCCCGCTAGTTGACCCGCCCACAATTGTCGCTATCTGGGGTGCAAATGAAGGAACACACCATGGATGACATAGCCCCCGGCACAGGCCGGCTGACGCACGCGCCTGCGGACCACCCCAGGGTGAAGGCCGCCAAGGTGGGGGTTTTGTTGGCCAATCTGGGCACGCCGGATGCGACCGATTACTGGTCGATGCGGCGCTATCTGAACGAATTCCTGTCGGACAAGCGCGTGGTCGATGTGCCGGACTGGAAATGGCAGCCGATCTTGCAACTGATCATCCTGTCGATCCGACCGCAAAGGTCTGGCGCAAATTACAAGCTGATCTGGAACGAGGAAAAGAACGAAAGCCCGCTGCTGACAATTACCCGCGATCAGACCACGGCCATCGCGGCGGCGCTGAAGGGCCGTTATGGCGATCAGGTCATGGTGGATTTCAGCATGCGCTATGGCAACCCCTCGACCAAGTCCAAGGTGCGGGCCATGGTGGATGCTGGCTGCGAAAAGATCCTGTTTTTCCCGCTGTATCCTCATTACGCGGGGGCTACGTCGGCGACGGCGAACGACGCCTTCTTTGCCGCCCTTTCCAAGGAAAAGCGGCAACCGGCGGTGCGCACGGTGGCCGAGTATTTCGAACATCCGCTCTATATCGCGGCACTGGCCGAGTCGGTGACGCAGGCCTATGCCAGACTGGACCATGTGCCCGATATGCTGGTGACCAGTTATCACGGTATGCCCAAGCGCTATTTGATGGAGGGCGACCCCTATCACTGCCAGTGCGCCAAAACGACGCGGCTGCTGCGCGAGGCGCTGGGGTGGGACCGTGCACGAATCGACGTCACATTCCAATCGGTCTTTGGTCGGGAAGAATGGCTGAAACCCTATACGGTCAAGCATGTCGCCGAACTGGCCAAGGCGGGCAAGAAAAAGATCGCTGTGATGGCCCCCGCCTTCTCGGCCGATTGCATCGAAACGCTGGAAGAGATCAACGGTGAAATCCGCGAGGCTTTCCTGCATGCCGGGGGAGAGCAGTTCACCTATATCCCCTGCCTGAACGATCAGCCGTCACATATCGCCGCCTTGGCCGCGATTGTGTCCGAAAACCTGGCAGGTTGGGTTCGTTAAATGAAAAAGACGGCAGGAAACCCTGCCGCCTTGTTCAGATAAACAGGCTCGAATCAAGCGTTCGAGGCAGCAGCGGCCAGAACGAGGAGCAGCAGCAGCGGGATCAGCAGGCCGCCGTTCGACGAGGAACCTTGGACCACTTCGGCCACAACGGGGGTCTCTTCCATGACGGGGGTTGCCATGCCGCCGGCGAAGGCGGTGGAAGCTGCAACCGAGAGGGCGGCGGCGAGGGCGATTTTCTTCATTGTTAGTCTCCAGTTTTATGCATCCGGTCGGAACGTCCAGTCCCGGACCGGAAGCGACAAGATTGTTGCTCGTGCGGCGAATAAAGCATTTTGCCACGTCAATTGCAACCGCCAGCGCCTTGGGATTGTCCAACTGTTGCCCGATTACCCACTGACAAAAAATGAAAAGACGGCAGCTGACTGCCGTCTTTTGCACTCTGACCGTGAGGTCGGATAGATCAGGCGTTCGAAGCGGCGGCAGCCAGAACGAGCAGCAGCAGCAGGGGGATCAGCAGGCCGCCGTTGGACGACGACGTGGTCGCGACGACAACAGCATCCGGCACCATGACCGGCTCAACCGTGCCGCCAGCGAAAGCGGTGGAAGCAGCGACCGACAGAGCGGCGGCGAGAGCGATTTTCTTCATATTAAACTCCAGTTAAAGCATCCTGCCGAAATTTCGCAGAGGCGGCAGGACGCACCCAAGACTGTTCCTCGTGGGCTTTTAAAAGCAGGTCAACTGGCCGAATGCAACTGACTCGATCAGCACGCATGAGTCCGCGCCACGGATGTCGTCAAAAGTGCAACACCTTTCCGCCTTCATTTGGCCACAAGTTCATTTTCCCCTTGTTCGGTCGTTTTGCCGGATGCGGGCCTGTGGCGCCCCGCGCAGAGTGGTTATGCTAGATCAACAGAACCTGAGTGCCTACCTTGGCCAGACCATACAACTCGATGATGTGCTCATTGTACAGGCCGATACAACCGTTGGATGACCGGCGGCCGATCTTGCGGGTGTCATGGGTGCCGTGAATCCGGTAGGTCGGCCAGCTGAGGTAAAGCGCACGCACCCCCAGCGGATTTTCCGGCGAACCACCGGGCACGGATTTTGGCCAATCTGGGTTGCGTTCCAACATGCTGGCGGTCGCGGTCCAGGTCGGATTCTCTACCTTTTGAATCACTTCGGTGCCGCCGCGACGGGTCAGTTCGTCGGTCAGGGGCACGGAGGTCGGGTAAAGTTTGTAGACCGACTGATCCTCGGACCAGTAATGCAGCGCGCGCGAGGTGATGTCGCACAGAATCACCCCGTTGGTCGTGTTGGCAAAGTAGTCCTGCCAGTCACGCAGGCGGAAGCTGGACACGTTGGCCCGCGGGACGGCGGGTGTTGTCGGCGCCTCGAATTCGGTCGAGCCGTTGAAGGACTGCGCCTGTGCTGGCAAAGCGGCGGCGCCAAGCGTTGCAAAAGCGGTTCCAAGGAAAACGCGGCGGTTCAGCGGGGATTTGGTTGTGTCAGACATGCTCTGATCTCCTTGACTTGCTCGTGACGGTGCTCTTACAGGCAAACGGGTCTTTCCGCAATTCACGGCCATGTCACATGGCGAAAGCCTGCAAAGGGTTTTGCTGGGCGTGAAGTTTCTGTAAGACGGGGCAAAATCAGGCACGGACCCCAACGTGGGCCGACATCAGGTGAACCAAGATGGACAGACGTTCCGCAATATTCCTTGGGCTTTCGGCTGCGGTGGCTGCCTGTGCGCGGCCGCCCGAAGTTCCGCTGGGCGCAGATGGCAGGCCCCTGCCTCAGGTCTATGTGATTGCCCCCGGTTCCGAATCGGCAATTCAGTTCCGGATGCTGGACGGTGTCAACGCCCTGCGCGCGGCCAAATCAGCGCCGGCGCTGGGCTTTAATGCCGAGTTGAACGCCGCAAGCGCCACCCACGCCCGCGACATGGCTGTGCAGAATCGCCCTTGGCATTTCGGATCGGACGGGTCGTCGCCGCTGGTTCGGGTCCAGCGCGCGGGCTATCGCGGCAAGCTGCTGGGCGAGTTGATTTCGGAAACGTTTGAGACCGAATTGCAGACCCTGTCCAACTGGACCGGCCAGCCGGACACCCGCGAAGTGTTGCTGGATCCGCGCGCCACGGATTTCGGCTTTGGCTGGTTCCAGGAGGGCAACGGCAAGATCTGGTGGTCGGCGCTGGTCGGACAAGCGGCCGGTTCGTTTGGGATCCCTAGCCCGATTGCCAGCTTTATCCGCTGATCTTCAGGGAAAAATGACAATCGGCGTGCCGGGGTTGACCATGGCATAGATCTCTTCGATCTGCCGGTCACTCACGGCGATGCAGCCTACTGTCCAGTCGCCCCGCGAACGGCCGTTGTTGTTGGCGCCATGAATGAAGATTTCACCCCCCGGCGGCTTGTTGTTCGCTTTGGCAAAGGCCCGATCGGCGTCGTTGGGATAAGATATCCCCAGTGACAAATGATAGGCCGAATTCCCGTTGCGATGGGTGATGTAATAGGCGCCCTCGGGCGTTTTGCGGTCGCCCTCGAACTGTTTGGGGCCGATGGGATTGCCGCCCAGTTTGATATGATAGGCCTTGAGCACGCGTGACCCGTGCAGAAGATACATCTTGCGGTCGGCCTTGTGCACCTCGACCTTGGTGACGGTGGGGCCATTGTAGCTGCGGAACTTGGACCCACAGGTGGACAGCGCGACCACTGCCACCAGCATCATGACAATCTTCAGAAGAACCTGCACGTCTGCCCACCCTTTTTTCTAGGGCTTTACCCGGTTCCGAATAGTCTGACTAGCGGCTAAAACGGGCGACCAGTTCAACATGGGGTGACCAGCGGAACTGATCGACGACCTGTAGCCAGTCCAGCACATAGCCCGCATTCACCAGAATCCGGGCATCGCGGGCAAAGGTGACGGGGTTGCACGACACCGATGCGATCACAGGCACCTTGGCCGCAGCCAGAGTATGGGTCTGCGCCTCGGCGCCAGCGCGGGGCGGGTCGATCACGACAGCCTCGACACCCTTGAACTGGTCGGGTTCCAGCGGGCGGCGGTACAGGTCACGGGTTTCGGTTGTGACACGGCGCAACCCTTCGGCCCCGCGTGCACCCTTTTCCAGCGCGGCCAGCATGGGGGCCAGGCTTTCCACCGCATGAACCTCGGCCCGTTCGGCGAGGGGGAGTGTAAAGGTGCCGACACCCGCGAACAGATCAGTGATCTTGCGGGCGGACCCGACGGCCAAGGCGACGGATTGCAGCAGCGCGGTTTCGCCTTCGGCGGTGGCCTGCAAAAAGGCGCCGGGGGGTGGGCCGACCAGCGCACGGCCAAAGCGTTGCATCGGCATGCTGCGCAGGGCGACAATCTCCCCATTCCAGGTCAGGCGGGCCAGCCCGTGCGCCTCGGCCAGACGGGCCAGTTCCATCTGGGCGGTCGAATCGGCAGGCTTGCCGCACGTGACAACGACATCTGGGCCAGACAGGCTGGACGTGACAGTCAACGCCATTTCGGCGGAGCGCGAACCGCCGATGCGGACCAGCGCATCCAGAGCGGGGAAGGTAGCGATCAGGTCGGGGCGCAGAAGTTGGCAGTTTGGAACCGCGACCAGAGTGTCCGAGGCGCGGGCGTGAAATCCCAGCAGGCCCCCACCTTTGGTGCGACGGGCCGACAGTGCCGCCCGACGGCGCGAACCGGGGGGCGAGGTGAGGATGGGCCGAAACAGGGTCGACAGGCCCTGCCCCTCCAACGCGCCCTTGACGATTCCCGTCTTCCAATCCGCGACAAAATCATCGGCCGCGTGCTGCATCATGCAACCGCCACAGGTGCGGGCGTGGGCGCAGGGCGGGCGGATGCGGTTGGGCGACGGTGTGACGATGCGGGCGTTCAGCAGGTGGTCGCCCTGCAAATCGCCCTCGACAACTTCACCGGGCAGCATTTGCGGGATGAAGACCGGGCCATCTGGGCCCATGGCGATGCCATCACCCAAATGGCCAAGCCGGTCAATTGTCACGATCACTCTGCTGCTTCCTTTTCGTCGACGCCGATGAACCCACCGGACTGGCGGTTCCAATATCGGGCATAAAGGCCATCTAGGGCCAGCAGTTCCGAATGGCTGCCCTGTTCCACGATACGACCCTGATCCAGCACGATGATGCGGTCCATCATCGCGATGGTGGACAAACGGTGTGCAATGGCCAAAACGGTCTTGCCCTGCATCACTCGGTTCAGGGCTGTCTGGATACTCGCCTCAACCTCGCTGTCCAAGGCAGAGGTTGCCTCGTCCAACACCAGAATCGGCGCGTCCTTCAGAAAGGCGCGGGCCAGGGCGATACGTTGACGCTGCCCGCCGGACAGTTTGACGCCACGTTCACCCAGAAACGCCTCATAGCCCTGATTGCCGCTGTGGTCGCGCAGGCCAAGGATAAAGTCATGCGCCTCGGCGGCGCGGGCGGCGTCGATCATCTGGTCCGTCGAGGCCTCGGGATTGCCATACAGGATATTCTCACGCGCTGTGCGGTTAAACATCGAGGTTTCCTGCGTGACCATGCCGATCTGGCGGCGCAGGCTTTCCTGCGTCACGGATTTAACGTCGATCCCGTCGATCAGGACCTTTCCCTGTTCGGCATCATAGAGCCGCAAGAGCAGGGCAACCAACGTCGACTTGCCAGCACCTGAGGCACCCACGACGCCAATCTTTTCACCCGGCTGAATTGTCAGACTCAACCCATCCACGCCACCCCGCCCATCCTCGGTCTTTCGGCCATAGGCAAAGGACACGTCACGCAACTGCACCTCGCCGCGAATGCGGGGCATTTCGGCGGCACCCGGCGCATCGGTCAGGGTATAGGGCGGCGTCAGGGTGCGGATGCCATCCTCGACCTCGCCCAGATTGCCAAAGATCGACATCAGCGAAAAGGACACCCAACCCGTCATCTGCGACAGCCGGAATGAGATGGTGCCGGCGGCGGCAATGTCACCCGCACTGGCCTGACCATTGCTCCACAGCCACAGCGTGCCGCCGACCAGCAGAACCGGCAGCACCCCGGCAATGGCCGACAGGATGAAGCGGAACCAGGACGATATGAAGCCATAGGCAATCGCCTTCTCGCGAAAACCTGCCATCGCCTCCAGCGCCACACGGTCCTCATAGGTGGAATGGGCAAACAGCTTGACGGTTTTCATGTTCGTCACGGTGTCAACGATCTGCCCCGTCACCATCGCCCGCGCCGCGGCACGGGCAGCCGAGGCGCCGCGGATCTTGCGCAGCGAGTGCCGGATGAAAAAGTAATAGGCGGCGATCCACAGGATCAGCACAAAGGCAACCCGCAGGTCGATGGTCGCCAGCAGCAGGACCGAGCCGACGACCGATGACAGTGCAAAGGCAGCCGTTTCAATCAGCCCCGTCACGACATCCGTCGTCGCCCGCGCCGTCTGCATCTGTTTCTGGGCAATCCGCCCGGCAAAGTCATTGTCAAAGAACGTCACCGCCTGACCGATGGTCCAGCGATGCAGGCGTGACAGGATCAGCGGGAACAGGTTCGGTTCCAGCCGGATCGAGGCGGCGGCGGTGTTCATGCCAAAGATGACCGGGCGCAGGATCAGGTAATAGATGGCAAATACCGCGAACAGCGGGGCCAGATCGGTGGCAAAATTCGCCGGGCTGGTTGCGGCCACCCCGTCGATGATCTTGCCCAGCAGTGTGGCCGAGATCGCCTCGAGCGAGCCGACCAGCACTGACCAGAAGGCCGCCCAGGCGATGCCACTCCATGCGCCACGAATGGCCCAGCGGAAAAAGGCCATCGTGGTTCGGGGGGGCGGACCTTCGGAGGGGGCGAAAGGCGGGATGGCCGGTCCGAGGATCGGGGAAAACGTCATTCAGCCGCCTCTTCAAGTCCGATGAAGCCACCAGACTGCCTTGCCCAGAACCGCGCGTAAAGGCCGGATGCCTTCAACAACTCGGCATGAGTGCCCTGTTCGGCGATGCGGCCATCCTCGAGCACCACGATCCGGTCCATCGCGGCGATGGTCGACAGGCGGTGTGCAATGGCGATCACCGTCTTGCCCTTCATCACGTTGAACAGCGCCTCCTGGATCAGAGCCTCGGCCTCGGAATCAAGGGCCGACGTCGCCTCGTCCAGGATCAGGATCGGCGCATCCTTGAGGATCACCCGCGCCAACGCCACGCGTTGCCGTTGGCCGCCAGACAGTTTGACACCACGCTCACCCACATGAGCCTCATAACCGTTGCGGCCCTGCGGGTCCTCGAGGTTCAGGATGAAATCATGCGCCTCGGCCCGCTTGGCGGCGGCGATCATCTCGGCATCGCTGGATTCGGGTCGGGCATATTTGATGTTGTCGCGCACCGAGCGGTGCAGCAGGCTGCTGTCTTGTTGCACCATGCCGATCTGCCGCCGCAAGGATTCCTGCGTGACCGTGGCGATGTCCTTCCCGTCAATCAGGATGCGGCCCTGTTCCGTGTCGTAAAACCGCAGCATCAGCTTGACGAGGGTCGATTTTCCTGCACCAGAGCGACCGATCAGGCCAATCTTTTCACCGGGGCGAATGGTCAGGGAAATGGAATCAAGCCCCCCCGAACCGCGCCCATAGTGGTGCGACACGCCATCAATCTCGATCAGACCCTCGCGGAAATCCAGCGTGGGGGCCTGGGGGGCGTCGACCAGGGTCAGGGGATGGGTGATCGTCTCCATCCCCTCTTTGACCACACCCAGATTTTCGAACAGGTTGGTCGTGGACCACATGATCCAATAGGTCATGTTGTTCAGACGGAGCACCAGCGCCGAGGTTGCCGCAACCGTTCCCACCGTCGCATCACCCTGATACCACAGCAGCAAGGACCAGCCGACGACGGCGACAATAAGAAAACCGTTCAGCACGGTCAGCGTGACATCCATCTTGGTGATGATCCGCATTTCGGTCGCAACCGCCTGACGGGCCACCTCGATCGCCTCGCGGGCATAGTCGCGTTCGCGTTCATGATGTCCCGAAAGCTTGACCGAGTGGATGTTGCTGTAGGCATCCACGACCCGGCCCGTAACAGTGGACCGCGCATCCGCTGCGGCCTGCGAGGCCGGCCCGATCCGCCGCAGGGTCCAGCGCATCAACAACAGATAGAACGCCAGCCACACCAACAGCGGCACCAGCAAACGCGGATCCGCCTCGGCCAACATGAACCCAGCGCCTACCAGCGTGACCGAAGCAAAGGCCATCGCGTCAAACACCTGAAACACCGCCTCACCCGCTGCCGGGGGGGCCTGCATGATGCGGTTGGCAATGCGTCCGGCAAAATCGCTTTCAAACCAGCCGACGGGTTGGCGCAGGACATGGGAATGGGCGCGCCAACGGATCATGGTGGCAAAGTTGACCATGATGGTGTTGTGCAGCAACGCCACATGAACGCCGCCAATCGACGGCCGCACAATCAGGATGAACGCCGCAACCGACACGATTTCCAGCCAGTGGTCCGCCCAAACCTGTGCCGGCATCCCCAGCGAAAGGATGTCGACCACCACCCCGACATACCAGATCAGGACGATGTCAATCGTGGCGTTTGCCACAGAAAAGATGCCCGTCGCCCAGAACACCTTGGAGAACGGGCGCAGATAATCTTGCAGATAGGGCCACAGTTTACGTGGCGGGCTGTCGACCTGCGTGTAGGAACGATAGGGGTCAACGAGGTTCTCAAAGAAACGAAACATGGGAGGGCCTGTGGATTGTCGTTGCGGCTGTGGGTGAGGCGGTTCCTGATCGGACCACCCAGACGGGATCGGTCGGCTCAGGCCAGACTGATGAAGATCCCGTTTTCCATGCCGCTCTCCCTTGTTTGCGTGACCTGTCCTTAGCCGAAGCGAACGGAATTGTCACCCCTCAAATGTCGTCGTCCTCAACAGCGCCTCGCGGGTCAGTGTCAAGTCGGACTTGAGCCAGGCCGCCAACAGCGACTTGAGCCGCTGACCCAGTTCAGGGCCCTGCAAATCCGGCATCAGATCAGCCGCCGTCACCGGAAAGGTCGACTGCGCGCCGCGCTGGATTTGGGCGTGCCAATCCTGCGGCAGCGCAGACTCCAGCAGGGCTGCCCGGCACAAAAGGACGTCTTGCGCCGGGGTCTCGCCTAGGGACCACCCCAAAGCTGCCGGGGTCAGGCTGGAGCCTATTTCGTCTCTGATCCGGCCCAACTCGGCCATCTCCTGCCGTGACAACCGCCACCCGTCAACATCGCCACCCAGAACGGCAAGGCGGCGTTGCCAGCGCGCGGGAATGTCCTGCTCCAGATGGACCAAGGGCGCCAGCGCACGAGGATCAGACCCCGGCAAGACCCTGTTCAACACCCCTGCGGCGGCCATTGTGGCCACAGCGGGCGCCGGGTTCCAGGCGGCCAGCAGTTTGCGCATCTCGGAGCCAATCCGTTCGGCGGACAGGGTTGCGATGCCATCGGCCAGTTCCGCGCAGGCGGCCAGACCGTCTTGGTCCACCCCTTGGGTGGCGTCGCCATAGACGGCATGAAACCGGAAAAAGCGCAGGATTCGCAGGTAATCCTCGCGAATGCGTTGTTGGGGGTCGCCGACGAACCGCACCCGGCGGGACCGCAGGTCGGCAATGCCACCCAGCGGATCGACAACCTCGCCCGAGGGATGGGCATAAAGGGCGTTCATCGTGAAATCGCGGCGTGCGGCATCCTCGGCTAGATCGGTGGAAAAGGCAACGACGGCGCGGCGGCCATTGCTTTCGACATCGCGGCGAAAGGTCGTCACCTCGTGATGAATGCCGCCAGCAATCACGGTGACGGTGCCGTGGTCCACCCCGGTCGGGATGACCTTGAACCCGGCGCTTTCGGCGATTTCCATCACGGTCGCAGGCCAGGCGTCCGTGGCGATGTCGATATCCGTAACCGCAACGCCCAGCAGCGCATTGCGCACACAGCCCCCGACAAAGAAAGCGCGATGACCCGACAGGCCGATCACCGCACACAGGGCCTGCGTCCCCGACCGCTTGACCCAGTCATCCTGCAAGATCATGAGGATGCCCTTTCGGCCAATCCGCGCAGGATGCGGGCCGTGGCGCCCCAGATGTAATACGGACCCCAAGGCACGGTATAGTAACGGCGCAACTGGCCCCGCCAATACCGGCCTTCGATAGAGTAAAGGCCGGGGTTCAGCAGATGCGACAGCGGGACGGCGAAAACCTCTTCAACCTCGCTGGGGTCAGGGCGCGGCACAAATCCCGCGCCAATCGAGGCGACGACCGGGGACACCAGAAACCCCGTCACCGTTTCATGGGTCGGCAGCAGACCCAAAACCGACACGGTGCCTGGGTTCAGGCCAATCTCTTCTTCAGCCTCACGCAGGGCGGCGGCTTGGGCGTCGGTGTCCGACTGTTCGACCTTGCCACCCGGAAAGGCGATTTGCCCCGGATGGTGTTTCAGGTGCGATGCGCGTTTGGTCAGCACGACCTGCGGCACGCCATCCTGTTGCAAGATCGCAATCAGAACGCCTGCGGGACGCAGATTGCGCCCGCCAGGCAGGTTCATATCGGGGTTCAGATCAAAGTCAGAGGACGCGCCAGCAGGCCGTGCAAGTGCTGCAATCAGGCGCGCCATGTCAGGCATTCCGGCTGCTTTCGGCCTCGAATCCCAGGGTTTTTGGGTCAAATTCGTAATGCGCGCCGCAAAACTGGCAATCGGCCGTGACCAGACCGGATGTGGTGGTCATCGACTGGATGTCCTTTTGGGAATAGATCGACATCGTACTGCGCACCTTTTCGGACGAACACGAACAGCCGAAGCGAACCGGCGTGGGGTCGAACACCCGTGGCAGTTCCTCGTGGAACAGCCGCACCAACAGGTCGGTTGGTGACAGCGAGGGGCCGATCAATTCGATCGCTTCCACCGTATCCAGCAAGACGTTGGCGCGCGTCCAATTCTCTGCCTCGTCACCTGCCAGAATATCGACATGGCTCAGCAACCCGCCTTCGCCCGTGCCGAATTCGGCTGCAATCGCACCGCCCACTTGCGGCATGTGCTGCAACATCACACCCCCGGCACGCCAGCGCGGCGGCTGGCCCGGGGTCTGGCTTTTGCCAAAGGTAACGGCAAATCGGGTCGGAAGCTGCTCGGACTGGGCAAAATAGGTTTGGGCACAGTCGGACAGCGATCTCCCAGATATCGGGGTAAACCCCTGATATGGCACCATATCCGGCCCCTGATCCAGCATGACGGCCATGTACCCCTCGCCAATCTGGCTGAAGGGGTCCGCTTCCTCATCCAGCCGGTCCGCATCATAGCTGGCATAGGCGCGGATGCGCGCCGGTTGGCCATCATCGGTGGGCCCGTAATAATCGGTGGCAATCAACCGCGCTGCACCCTTGCCACGGACCTGCAACGACAGCTTCCAGCGCAGCTTGACCGTCTGCCCGATCAGCGCCGTCAGCAAGGTCGCCTCGGCCACCAGGGCCTCGATTTGCGGGGGATAGTTGTGCTGCCGCAGAACCTCGCCCAGCACACCATCCAGCCGCGCCACCCGACCGCGAATGTCCGAACGGTCCAGCTGAAAGGGCAGGACGGTATCGTCCCAGGTGATTTGTGTACCGGTGGTCATGGGGTTTCCTAAATGCTCTGATCTTGGCATACCGCGCCTATATAGTCAGGACAACCGGTCGACCAAGGGGTGTGCATGATCAAGCGTTACGGAGAGGCCGTCAAGAGCGGCCAAAGATATCGCCGCCGCGCCGGGATATACGGCGTGTTGCTGGATGGCGATGCGGTTCTGTTGACACATCAGGCCAGCCCGGTGCCCGAATATCAACTGCCGGGCGGCGGAATTGAGCCGGGCGAACACCCGATCGTCGCCCTCCACCGCGAGGTGTTTGAGGAAACCGGCTGGCATATTGGCCCGGTCCGCCATGTTGGCACCTTTCGCCGTTTCACCTATATGCCCGAATATGACAAATGGGCCGAAAAGGTCTGTTCGGTTTACGTGGCCCGCCCGACGCTGCGGCTGTGCCCCCCCACCGAGGCGGGGCACACGGCGATCTGGGCACCTTCCGAACTGGCGCTGGACCTGGTCGGGAATGACGGTGACAGGGCTATGCTGGCCAAGGCGCTGCGTCAGGTGGGACCCAGATAGTCGAACATCAGCCCCGACACGTCATCGGGGAAATCGTTGCCGACAAAAAAATTCGCCAGATCCCACATCAACGCCTCCAGCAGGCTGGGGCTGGGCAGGTGGCGGGATTGGGACAACAGGGTGATCAAACCCTCGGTCCCCAGTTCATTGCCCAAGGGGTCGGGGCATTCCGTGACCCCATCGGAAACCAGAAACAATCTGTCACCTGGTTCAAGAACGCAAGAAACCGAGTCGTAGGTTGCCCCGGGAATAAGCCCGATTGGCAACCCGCCAGACCCCAATGCCTGCATGGCGCCATCCTTGCGCATCAAAACAGGATGAGGATGCCCGGCTTGAACAAGCTGAACCTGACCTGTGATCAGATCAATCTCGGCATAGGCCAGCGTGAAATACTGATCGACCTGCACATCTTCGATCATCAGTCGGTTCAGGCGAAAGGCCACCTCCTCGGGCGTTACGGAACCGCGGTTGCCGTCGGCGGTGACGGTCAGGGCGATGTTGTGTTCGGGCGAGCCGCCCGACAAAAGCCCCGCCAGACGCGCCGTCATCATGGCCGAGGCGACGCCATGTCCAGACACATCGACCGAAAATACCGCAATGCGGCGTTCATCGATCACGAAGGACCCCACCAGATCGCCGCCAACATGCCCGGACGGCTGCATCATCATTGACGCCTGACCCATGCCAAAATCGCGGTGGCGGTCACGGATCAGGGATTGTTGCAGTTTTTTCGCCTCGATCAGGTCACGGTCAAGCGAATCGTACAGGCGTTGCAGCTGTTCCAGGGTGTTGCCAACCAGATGATTCTTGATCACCAGTTCCTGCTGCATTCCGACAATCCGCTCGCCAACCCGCAGACGGGCGCGCAGTTCGTCCGAATTGACCGGCTTGGCCAGGAAATCATCCGCCCCGTTTTCCAACCCGCTGGCGATTTCGGCCTTTTCGGATTTGGAGGTCAGCAGGATGAAATAGCCATACCCCTCGCGCGGCAGGGCGCGGAACGCCTTGCACAGGTCCAGCCCGGTCATGCCCGGCATCATCCAATCCGACAGGACAATGTCAAAGCCCTGCTCTTCACACAGGGCAAGGGCCGCTTCACCACTTTCCGCTTCGGACACACGATATCCCCAACTGGCCAAACGAACCGCCAGAATCCGCCGCTGGGCCTTGCTGTCATCGACGATAAGCACGCGCATCCCGGCCGCCGTGGCGGATACGGGATGTTCATCGCGCTGGGTCATATTGGTTATCACCGAAGTATCGCCCGTTCGTTCCCGACCCATTTGCGGCCAGACGTGTTAACACTGGGTGAAGCCTAAAACCTTCATTTCTTGGCTTTTGACGGATTACCGTTTGTTAAGCTCCACTTGCCACCCTGAACCACGGGTAACAGGAGGCCGCCGGGGGGCGGGGTGTGTCATGATAGATTGGGAACGGGTCAAAGAGCTGCGCGCCGAAATCGGCCCGGATGATTTCAGTGAGGTCGCCGAGATGTTTTTGGAAGAGGCGGATGCCGCCGTAAGCCGCCTTACGCTGGGCCTGACCGCCAAGGCGATGGAGGCGGATCTGCACTTTCTCAAGGGCGCCGCGCTGAACCTGGGGTTTGATGCCCTGTCGGGCCTATGTCAGGACGGCGAACGCCGGGCAGCCGGGGGCGATACCAGCGTTGATCTGGAGGCGGTCCGTTCAACCTATTTCGCCTCGAAGGCGGCCTTCGAAGGGGGGATGGATCAGGCCTTTGCGGCCTGACCCGCCTACATCAACGGGCGTTTTTCGATGTAATGGCCGTACAGTGTCGTCAAAATCGACACGCCGACCATCAGCTGAACCCAGCCAAAGACAAAATCCCAGACCAACCCCAGCCCTATCGCCTGAAAGGCAAGGGTGCCGACCAAGGCGACAGCAAAGGACAAAACGGCAAGGATGACCGCCAGCGCCACAAAGGCCCCCATATCCTCCTTGGTGGCGTTCCACGCCTGGCCAATTCCGGTTTCCACCCCCAGCGCAACCCCCGGCAGCGACGCAGACATGCGCAATCCCGTGATCCAAACCGGAACCGCCAGCGCCACCGCGGCAATGGCCGCCAAGGGCGGCCCGCCAGCTGCGGCCAGAAACCCGACCACCAGGCCCACGACAATGAAAACGGGAATCAAGATCAGACCAATCATCAACCCGCGCAGAAAATAGGCCCACATCCGGTCGCCCAGCAGGGCCGGCAGCAGGGCTGGCTTTTCATTGGTCAGGACATAGCGGTGCCAGCCGACCGCAATCCACAGGTTGCAGATCACCGCAACCAAAACGACGACAATCAGCGAAGCCCACGGAAAATCGCCCGCCATCATCATGGTGCGCATCCCATCCGGATTGGCCGATTCGCCCCACGGCGAGACAGTCTGCAACAACAACAGGCCAAGCACGGCCTGCCCGACATACAACACAGCCGAAACCCGCAACGCCCCTTCCAGGTTATTGAAAACCTGCCGCAGCGAATGCATGAAAATCTGCCAGCCCTTCATCGAAACCTCCGCCAAAATCCTGCGCCACGGAATCAGGCCGCAGCGACCCTGTCAACGGCGCTCGCTTGCCCTTGACCCCATTTCCCGATAATCGCGCATTGACAGCATGAGGGAGACCCCGATGACCACCATACCCGCCCCGAAAAAAGTCGTCCTTGCCTATTCTGGTGGTCTGGACACCTCGATCATCCTGAAATGGCTGCAAACCGAATACGGATGCGAGGTTGTGACCTTTACCGCCGATCTGGGGCAAGGCGAAGAACTGGAACCCGCGCGGGAAAAGGCCATTCTGCTGGGGATCAAACCCGAGAATATCCACATCGTGGACGTGCGGGAAGAATTCGTGCGCGATTTCGTCTTCCCGATGTTCCGCGCCAATGCCCTGTACGAGGGGCTCTACCTCCTTGGCACCTCGATTGCCCGCCCGCTGATTTCGCAGCACCTGGTCAAGATCGCGCATGAGGTTGGCGCCGACGCTGTGGCGCATGGTGCAACCGGCAAGGGCAATGATCAGGTCCGCTTCGAACTTTCCGCCGCCGCCCTTGACCCCGCCATCCGCGTGATCGCGCCCTGGCGGCTGTGGGACCTGACCAGCAGGACGCGATTGCTGGAGTTCGCCGAGAAAAACCAGATTCCGATTGCCAAGGACAAACGCGGCGAGGCGCCCTTTTCGGTTGATGCCAACCTGCTGCACACCTCGTCTGAGGGCAAGGTTCTGGAAAACCCGGCAGATGAGGCGCCCGATTACGTCTATCAGCGCACCGTCGCCCCCGAAGCGGCCCCCGATATGCCCGAAATGGTGGAAATCACCTTTGAGGCGGGTGATGCCATCGCGATCAATGGCGAGGCGATGTCCCCCGCCACCATCCTGACCCGCTTGAACGAAATGGGCGGGCGTCATGGTGTTGGTCGTCTGGACCTCGTGGAAAACCGCTTTGTCGGAATGAAGTCCCGCGGGGTCTATGAAACCCCCGGTGGCACCATCCTGCTCGAGGCGCACCGCGGCATCGAACAGATCACCCTTGATGCGGGCGCAGGCCACCTCAAGGACTCGATCATGCCGCGCTATGCCGAGTTGATCTACAACGGTTTCTGGTTCTCGCCCGAGCGCGAAATGCTGCAAGCCCTGATCGACAAGAGCCAGGAGCATGTCACCGGCACCGTGCGGTTGAAACTGTACAAGGGGTCCGCCCGCACGGTGGCGCGCTGGTCGGGTCATTCGCTGTACAGCGAAAAGCATGTGACGTTTGAGGAAGATGCCGGCGCCTATGATCAAAAAGACGCCGAAGGCTTCATCCGGCTGAACGGTCTGCGTCTTCGTCTGATCGCGGCGCGCAACGCCCGGGTGGCACGCAAGGGGTAAACCGGGTTTGGCACCGGAGGACAGCCCCCGGTGCCGTGACGGGCAACAGTGGTCCATCAGGTTTGGCCTAAAAAGGCCCGTAACCGTTCGTAATGCGGCAACGCCTGCGTCACCAGGTCGGCGAAAGGCCCATCGAGGTCCGGAAGCGGCCCCTCCGGATCTTCAAACCCGGTTGAACGATGAACCGCCCCATACCAATGCGACGCCCAGATCCCGTCAAAGGGTTTGGGCCCGGCGTTCCATCGCAGCATCGAGGGTTTGAACGGCAGGTCCAGCGCTGCACACAAGGCTGTCAGAGCCTGCTTCGGGTCTGCGCGGATATCGGCGCTGTCGATGACCACGGGCGCACGCCCCAGCCAATCGGCCACCTGATCAAACAGTTCCGCCTGCTGCACGAAACCGATATCCGCCAGCGTCGGCGCCTCTCTCTTTTTCATATAGCTTGCCACGACCCGTGCCGGATGGCGTATCAAAAAGACATTCGTCAACCCGAGCAGAAAGCTGCGGTCGAATTGCGGAATCATGTGCAGCGTCATGTGCTTTTGATAAAACAGGCTCTGACCTTGCGGAATCGGCCCCAACAACGCCTGCGCCACCCGCGACGCATCGGGGTTCTGCGAGGCGATCACCTCGTCCCGCATAGGGTGGTCCAGTCCGGTCGCCTTCAGATAGGCGCCATAGAACGGCTCGTCCACCGCCCAACAATCGCCCCGCGCCGCAAAGGCATACATCATGGCCGTCGACAGGTTGCGTGGCCCGGACCACATGGCAATGCGTTTGGGATCGGGTGTCATGCGCCCACCAAGGCCTTGTAAAGGCCCCGCAACCGCTCGGTCATTGGACCCATTTGTCCCGTCCCGATCTGGCGGCCATCCAGGCTGCCCACCGGGGTCTGCGCGCCAAAGGTGCCCGTCAGAAACGCCTCATCGGCCGAATAGGTGTCAACCAGGCTGAAGTTGCGTTCAAACACCGGAATGTCATTGGCGCGGCACAGGTCTATCACCTTTTGCCGGGTGATCCCGTTCATGCAGTAGTCGCCCGTCGATGTCCAAACCTGCCCCGTTCGGATGATGAAAAAGTTGCAGGCGTTGGTCGTGTTCACAAACCCATGGACATCCAGCATCAGTGCTTCATCCGCACCCGCCTTTTCGGCGGCAATGCAAGCCAAGATGCAGTTCAGCTTGGAATGAGAGTTCAGCTTGGGGTCCTGCGTCATGGGTAGACCCCGCATGTGCGGAACCGTCGCCAGCTTGATCGGCCGGGGCAGTTTCTGGCGGCTATGCTCCATGATGATGGCCACCGTAGGGCCCTGTTGCGACAGGCGCGGATGCTGAAATGGCCGGGTCTTGACCCCCCGCGTCACCATCAGGCGGGCATGGGCGTCAGTAACCATTCCATTGGCGGCTTGGGTGTCCAGAATGGCCGTCAAAACCTCGTCACGGGTCATGCGGATGTCCAGATCAATCGCCTTGGCCGCCTCGAACAGCCGCTCGATATGTTCGTCCACAAAGGCCCATTGTCCGTTATAGAGCCT
Organism: Pseudorhodobacter antarcticus; assembly: GCA_945871285.1. Classification (GTDB taxonomy): domain Bacteria; phylum Pseudomonadota; class Alphaproteobacteria; order Rhodobacterales; family Rhodobacteraceae; genus Stagnihabitans. The sequence continues at coordinate 18,104 of CAMBWO010000054.1, forward strand.
GATCCCCTCCCACACCCCATCCCCCAACATGAATCCGGCGTCATAAACCGACACGAGGGCCTGGGCCTTGGGCACGATGCGGCCGTTGACGAAGATCAGGATATCTTCGTTGCGGGCATCCTCTTCGGCCTGATGGGTAGAGATGTGATCTGTCATGTGATGTCCTTTGGTCAGGAGGCCTGGTTTCGTTTGGTGTCTGCAACGTGCCGATGCGCCCACGGTCGATCCTTGGCGAAAGCCGCGAACCGGTCGGGTAAGCCGTCTTTCAGGGCCAGCAGGGCGGCGCGCAGGGTGTCAGTCTGGTTGATCGACTTGGCACGCCACACAATGCTGATCAAGATTTGCCAGCTTTTCGGGTCCAACCGATAGGCGGCATGCTGCAGGCTCAATCGCTGATAATGCACCCCGAAGTGCTCATGACAGTCGGCAATCGCGAGGGAAAGCCCGACATGGTGCCTGCCTGCGGCAATCCAACTGATGTCGGCCGAGGTGGTCTGATACAGGCTTCTTTGAAAATTATAGGCCGCAACCACCCGGTCGTTCTGCACAGGTGAGCGCCGGAAACCCACCCGATGGGCAAACTCGGGGAAAAGCGCCGCGATGAAACGCTTGGAAAAGGGCCGGGTCTTTCCATCGGCGTTAGGGTAATGCAGGAAGATCCGGCCCTGCAAGCCCGTCTCCTCTACCAGACACAGCTGGCACAGGGATTCGGTAACAAAGTGAAAGTTGTTGAACGTGTTGCGGCTGATGGACGCGCGCGTGACCTCGCGCCACAGAAACTGCGGCTGCGACAGCACCGTGAACCCCGCATCCGCAAAAGGGTTCAGGATCAGATCCTCGGGCCTTTTGTGCAGCGCGATCCGATTGTGCAAAGCCACCCCTGTCATGGTTGCAAACGGGCCCATTCTGTGGCCCATGGCGCAAGTCTTACCACGGGTTGCGAGCCTTTCCAGAGCTGACATCAACCAACAGTGGTTCCATTTCACCCGCCAAGATGATTGTGTGGCATCAACAATAAAACGTGGGGACTCTGGTGACGATCGACGATGCCACGACGCCGATGATGGCACAGTATCTGGAAATCAAGGCCCGCTATCCCGGGTCTATCCTGTTCTACCGCATGGGTGATTTCTTCGAGATGTTCTTTGACGATGCCGTCGCTGCATCCGAGGCGTTGGACATCGCGCTGACCAAACGCGGCACCCATGGCGGCCAACCCATTCAGATGTGCGGCGTCCCGGTCCATGCCTCGGAAGGCTATCTGCTGACCCTGATCCGCAAAGGATTTCGCGTCGCCATCGCCGAACAGACGGAAGACCCGGCCGAGGCCAAGAAGCGCGGCTACAAATCGGTTGTCCGCCGCGATGTGGTTAGACTGGTGACGCCCGGCACCCTGACGGAAGATTCCCTGCTGGAGGCGCGGCGCAACAACTATCTGTGCGCCTTTGCCCTGGTCCGCGACGAGGCTGCCCTGGCTTGGGCGGACATTTCGACGGGCGAATTGCGGGTGATGCCCGGCAGCTTGGTCCGCCTTGGCCCCGATCTTGCCCGCCTTGCCCCGCGTGAGGTCTTGGTTGCCGACAACATGGCCGCGCAACTGGCGTCCCTGGTGTCCGAAGCTGGGGCGTCACTGACCGAACTGGCACGCGGCAGCTTTGACAGCGCCAATGCCGACAAACGCCTGTGCACCCTGTTCGAAGTCAAAACGCTGGAGGCCTATGGCACTTTTGGCCGGGCCGAGATTGCCGCGATGGGGGCGCTCGTCGATTATTTGGACATCACGCAACGCGGCAAACTCCCCTTGCTGAGGCCGCCACAGCGCGAGGTGGCAGGCGGCGCGATGCAGATTGACGCCGCAACCCGGCGCAACCTTGAAATCACCCAGGCCCTGTCGGGCGGCAACGAGGGGACGCTGCTGTCGGCCATGGACCGGACCGTCACGGCAGGCGGGGCTCGCCTGTTGGAGCGACGCCTGTCCAGCCCGTCGTTGGACCTGGGGATCATTCATGCCCGGCTCGCGGCCGTGCGGTTTCTGACCGATACTGGTGCCCTGCGCGCCGACCTGCGCGACGCCTTGCGCCAGGTTCCCGATATCGACCGGGCCCTGTCCCGTCTGGCCCTGGAACGTGGTGGTCCGCGTGACCTGACGGCAATCCGCAATGGCCTGAC
>CAMBWO010000055.1 GCA_945871285.1 Pseudorhodobacter antarcticus
GGCCTTGCCCTCGGCATCTCGATGCGGCTGTTCATCTTTGCCCTGCAAATCGCCGCCTCGATCATCGCCCAGGTCACCTCGCTGTCACAGCTTTTCGGCGGTGCCACCCCCGATCCGCAGCCTGCCATCGGCAATCTTCTGGTGGTCAGCAGCCTGGCTCTGGCCGTTCTGGCCGGCCTTCATGTCAAGGCCGCCAGTCTGCTGATCCTGTCCTACACCGTCCTGCCTGCCGGGCAGTTCCCCGGCACCGCCGATATGGCCGACTGGGGCCTGCACCAGACCGTCCGCGCCTTCAGCCTGGCCTTCGCCCTTGCCGCCCCCTTTGTCATCGGCTCGGTCCTGTACAACGTCGCCCTCGGCATCATCAACAAATCCATGCCCCAGCTCTCGGTCGCCATGGTCGGCGCCCCGCTGCTGACGGCGATGTCCCTGGCCCTGATGGTCGTGATCGTGCCCCTGATGCTAGCGGTCTGGCTCGGCAGCTTCGATGTATTCCTCGCCGTCCCATTCGAGGTCGCCCCATGAGCGGGCAGGACGATGATGTCGAACGCGAACTCGACCCCTCCCAGCGCAAGCTGGACGAGGCCCGCAAGAAGGGCGATGTCCCCCGCTCGGCGGAGCTGACCACCGCCGCCGTCTATGGCGGTCTGGTTCTGGCACTCCTGATCACGGGGGGCACGGCTGTGGAACGGGCCGGATCCGCCGGGGCAACCCTGCTGGGCCAGTCTGATCGCCTCGCCCCCACCTTCTTGGCGGCAGGCCGCGCCCCTGCCGCCGGGCTGCTGACCGACTTTGCCCTGCCGTTCCTGCCCATCTTCTTCCTGCCCGTGATTGCCGCCCTGCTGTCGGCGGCCGGACAGCGCAGCCTGATCTTTTCACCCGACAAGCTGATGCCCAAACTGTCGCGCCTGTCACCGATCAAGACCTTTGGCCATAAATTCGGCCGTGAAGGGCTGTTCGAATTCGGCAAAAGCTTCGTCAAGATGATCGTGATCTGCATCCTGGTCGTCTACCTGATCGCCCGACACGCCCCCGACCTGCTGCTCAGCCTGCACCTCTCGCCGGGGCAATCGACGGCGCTACTGTCAAAAATCCTGATGGAATTCCTGATGCTTGCCTTGCTGACCACCCTGGTGTTCGGCGGCCTCGACTACGGCTGGCAGGTCCTGCAACACCGCCGGCGCAACCGGATGTCACGTCAGGAAATGGTCGACGAACACAAGGACTCCGACGGCGACCCGCATATGAAGTTTCACCGCCGCCAGCGTGGCCGCGAAATCGCGATGAACCAGATGCTGCAGGACGTGGCCACAGCGGATGTGATCGTCGTGAACCCGACCCATTACGCCGTGGCGCTGAAATGGAAGCGCGGCGACAAAACGGCCCCGATCTGCGTGGCCAAGGGTGTTGACGACATCGCCGCCCGCATCCGCGCCAGGGCGGCCGAGGTGGGGATCCCCATCCACCGCGACCCGCCCACTGCCCGCGCCATCCATGCCAGCGTCGAAATCGGCGCGCCGATCCGCCCCGAACACTTCAAGGCCGTCGCCGCCGCCATCCGCTTTGCCGAGGCGATGCGCAAGAAAGCCCGGACCCTTCGGAAATGAGCGACCGTGACAAACTCGCCCAGTTGCAGCAGGTCAGTCAGCTGATGCTGGATATCCGCTTACTCGCGCTGGATCGGGCCGCCAAAGTGCGTCAGGCCAGCCTTGACCACTTGGCCGATCTGAACAAGCCCGCCACACCAACCGATCTGAACCCCGTCATCGCGGGCGAGGTGGCGATGCGCTATGAAAACTGGGCCGATCACCGCAGGTCCGAAATCAACCTGGCCCTTGCCCGTCAGACCGCCGACTGGGCCGAGGCGCGGCACCACGCCGCCCTCGCCTTTGGCCGCAACGCCGTGATCGGCAAACTGCGCGACCGTTAGCTGTCCTGTCGCACGATGTCGATGATCAGGACATCCGTCACCGTCTCCTTCAAGACACCCATCGCCGCCTCTAGCAGCGCCTTGCGCAGCAAGAGCAGATTCGCGCCGTCGGTATAAGACCCGCTGAACCCGCCCGCATTCGCGTGATCGAACATCACTTGCAAGAACACATCCCGCAGCTTCGGTTCAATCTTGTAAACCTCCTGCGTGGTGCCGTTCGCCACCTCCAGGCTCAGCGACAGGATCACCATTGCGCTGACCTTGCCCTTGGTCATCACGGGCACGATGAACTGGTTGGCCAGTTTGGCATATTCCGGCGCCAGCGCCGGATCCAGCGGCTCTTCCTCAACCATCGCATGTTCTTCCGAGGCCGGGCGCAAGAATATCCCCGCGCCAATCCCGATGCCCAGCCCCACAAGGCCCAGCAACACCGGCAGCAGCTTCTTGATCAGGCCCATCAGAACGGCACAAGCTGGTCGACCAGCTGCTGGCCATAGCGCGGCTGCTGGGCATCTGTGATCAGGCCGCGCCCGCCATAGGAAATCTGGGCCTGCGCGATCTTGTCATAGGTGATCTCATTCTGCCGCGAGATGTCGTCGGGCCGCACATAGCCCGAGATCAGCAGTTGCCGCAGCTCATTGTTGACCCGCACCTCTTGCTGCCCCTCGATCCGCAGCACGCCATTGGGCAATTCCTCGACCACTGTCACGGCCAGACGCAGCGTGACCTTCTCATTGCGCGCCACCGCCCCGTCCCCGCTGAAGCTCGAGTTCGAGTTGGTCGCCACCAGACTGGCCGAAGTGGCCCCCGCCGGCATATCGGTGTCCAGCCGCTGGGGAATGCCAAACAGCGACGGCATCCCCAGCGTCTCGCTGCCGCCCCGGCTGCGGTCGGTCGAATTGGCGAACTGAGCCTGATCATCAATCTCGACCACCACCGTCAGGATGTCGCCGCGCGACCCCGCACGATGGTCGCCCAGCAAGGACGAGCGCTGCGATGTCCATAGCGAGCTGTGGTCCACCGGGCCGCGGTCCTCCTCCGTCGACACCGGCAATGTCGAATACATCGCCGAATGCTGGTAACTGTTTTGCACCGGTGTGAACTCCGGCGCCCGGCCAACCCGGTTCAGATCGCCGCACCCGGCCAAAAGCAAACCCAACGCAACGCCCCGGCGCATCATCTTCATCCTTCATGTCCTGCATTGACCATCACCGATCCGTCCGGCGCGATGGTTCCTGTTACCGTGGTGCGCGAGGCCAGGTTCATCACCTTGATCACGTCGCCCACCCCGCCGCGGTCCAGCGCCCGCCCCTCGGTCAAGATCGTCAGCCCGGACGAGCGAAACACAAGGCTGACCATCTGGTTGCGATCCACCAGTGCCGCCGCCCCCAGGTTCGCCGCCAGAATCGGCCGCCCGGCATACATCGTCACCCGTGCCTCTTGCCCGATCACCTGCGCCGGGTCCGTCATCGCCCCCGGAATCTCTGCCGCGACCGTGGTAAAATCCTCGGCCGTCAGGACCGTTTGTGCCCGAATCGTGCGGGTCGCCACGATGCTGTCGGCCATCGCGGTCTGCGCAAACAGGATCAGCGCCAGAACCATTCCCCGCATCACTTCACCTGCGTTGTGGTGGCCATCATCTGGTCGACGGCGGTGATGACCTTGGCATTCAACTCATAACCGCGCTGCGCCTTGATCAACTCGGTCACTTCGCGCACTGCATCGACCGAGCTTTCCTCCAGATAGCCCTGCCGCAGCAGACCCACCCCATCCAAACCCGGCGTGCCGATGCTCGCGGGCCCCGAGGCCGGGCTTTCCAGAAACAGGTTCGACCCCATCGCCTCCAGCCCCTTTTCATTGGTAAAGGTTGCCAGCGTGAACTGCCCCAGCAGCGACGGTGTGATCTCGCCGTTAAAATAGGCGTAAACCTCGCCGTTGGCGTTGATGGATATGCTGGCCGCGTCGGAGGGAATCGTCAGCCCCGGCGCCACCTCATAGCCATCCGAGGTCACGATCTGCCCATCCGCCGACCGTTTCAGCGCGCCGTCCCGCGTATAGGCCGCCCCGCCCGACGGCAGCGTCACCTCGATATACCCGCGCCCCTCGATCGCCACGTCCAAGTCGCCGCTGGTCTGGCTCAGCGTGCCCTGCGCCAGGACCACCGACACCGACGAAGGCCGCACGCCCAGACCCAGCTGCACCCCGGTCGGCAGCATCGTCCCATCCTGCGACGAAATCGTGCCGGGCCGTTGCACCTGTTGATACATCAGGTCGGCAAAATCGGCGCGGCGGGCATTGTAGCCGGTGGTCGACATGTTGGCCAGGTTGTTGGACACCACCTCGACCTTCATCTGCTGGGCGCTCATCCCCGAGGCGGCAATTTGAAGGGCGTTCATCGGTCACCTTCCCAAAGTCTGGATGACCGCACGGGCGCGCTCATCCTCGCGGTCCAGAAAGCTCTGGCCCAATTCATAGGCGCGCTGGACTGAAATCATGTCAGCCACCTCGCGCAGTGGGTCGACATTGCTGTCCTCCAGATAGCCCTGCATCACCCGGCCCCCCGCCGCGGGTTCGACCCCGCTGGCAGTGAACCTGGTGCCCGACTGATGCGCCAGGCTCAAGGGATCGGTCGGTTGCCACAGCCCGATCTGGCCCAAGGGCACGCCATCCGCTGACACCGTGCCGTCCTGCGCCACCGCCACATTGCGCGCATCCGGCGGCACAAAGACCGTTGATCCGCCCGCGTCCAGCACGTCAAAGCCATCGTCGGTCTTCAGCGTGCCATCCGGCCCCGGCGTGAACGCCCCCGACCGCGTCAGCTGTTGCCCCTGCGGCGTGTCGATCATAAAGAACCCACCGCCCTCGATCGCCAGATCGAAACTGCCCCCCGTCTGGGTCAGCCCGGCCTGCAACAGGTCGACAACCCGCGTGTTGCCAAAGCCCATCGACAGCGAAGGCGCATCGCCCGCCGCCTGCACATACTCGGAAAAGACCATCCCCTCCCGCCGAAACCCGTTGGTCGAGGCGTTGGCAATGTTGTTGGCAATGCCCTGCATCTGGTTCAGCAGCCCGCTTTGCCGTGACAGCGTGACATAGCCTGACGCATCCATCGGTCAGCTCCCCGCAATCATGGGAACGATCGTCCCGGTGAAAAAGCTGACAATGGTCGAGGTCATGAAGCTCATGGAAACCCAGAACACCACCATCATCGCCGCCACCTTGGGCACAAAGGTCAGCGTGTTTTCCTGGATCGAGGTCAGCGCCTGAAACAGACCCACCGCCAGACCCACCACCAACCCGACCGTCAGCATCGGCATCGAGATCATGACCGTGATCCAAAGCCCCTCGCGCAGCACATCAAACAGCAGGGACTCCGTCATACCGGCATCCTCAGGATCTCCTGATACGCCTCAACCACCCGGTCGCGCACGGTGGCGACCGTCTCGACCGCCTGCTGCGATTTGGCCAGCGCCTCGACCAGCGCATGGGGGTCGGCGCCGCCCGTCATGGCCGACCGTGCGGTTTGTTCGCCCCTTGCCAGCGTATCGGCAAAGCTTTGGGCAAACTTTGCAAAACCGGTTTCGCCACCCGGCTGCGGGCTTGGGGCCGCAGCCGAGCGCGCTTTCGCGTAGTTCTGTGCGGCAAGTGAAGTAACGACGTCCATTCTGGATCCTATCTCCGCAACAGTTCGAACAGGCCTTGGGCCATTTGCCGGGCTTGGTCGAAGATTTTGAGGTTCGCCTCATAACTGCGCTGCGCTTCGCGCGCGTCAGCAATCTCGATCACCAGATCGACATTCGATCCGTCATAGTGACCGGTCTCATCCGCCAACGGGTTTCCGGGGTCGAAAACCAGGGCCAGCTGACTTCTGTCCAGCGTGACCGGGCCGGTCGCAACCTCACCCGTGGCGAAATCCTCGTGGAACGACACGAGCTTGCGATGATAGCCCGGCGTATCCGCATTCGAAATGTTTTCTGCAACGTGCCGCAACCGCGCGGCCTGCGCCTCCATCCCCGAGGCGGAATAGGACAGCGACTGGATCAAATCCGCCATGATCAGCGCCGCCCCAGACTGGTGCGAACAATTTCCGATGTCGCTCGGTACACCGACAGCGCCATGTCATGCTGCTGCCGCGCATCCACCGATTTCACCATTTCCCGCGCCAGGGACACCGTGTTGCCATCCGGCGACGCCTCCCCGCCCGAGGGTTGCAGCACCGGCTCCAGCATCTTGCCAGCGGCCGACACATGCCCCGGCCGTGTGGCCCGCATCTCGCCAGACGAAGCCGCCTGATAGCTGGTCGCAAAATCGGGCAGGTCCATCGCCTTGTAACCCGGCGTATCCGCCTGGGCCACATTGCGGGCGATCACACCCAGACGTGCCCCGGCCTGCGCCGCCATCGCCCGTGCCATCTTCGTCAGATCCAGTGTCTCAAACATCGGGGCTTCTCCCTCGACCAACTTCACCAAGGCTTAAGAGTGATTCCTTTAGAAAGCGTAAGCAGCGAACAAAGGGAGAATCCCGTGGCCAGTGTTTTTGACGCCTTGGTTTCCGAAATCTCTACCGTGACCCAGTCCGTCCGCCTTGGCCGCGTGGTCGAGGTGGCGCGCGGCACCGTCATCGTGCGCGGGCTCGAGGATGTTGCGACTCTGGGCGACCGCGTCCAGATCGGCCAAGCCCTGGGGGGCGAGGTTGTCGCCCTGCGCCCCGACAGCATCACCATCCTGACCGATTCCCTGGCCGAGGGTCTGTCCATCGGCGAGGTGGTCCGCCTGCGCGGCCAGTCCGGTCTCGCCCCCGACAACTCCTGGATCGGCCGCGTGATCGACCCCTTCGGCGCCCCCCTCGACGGTCGCCCCCTCTACCGCGGCCCCACCCCGCGCCCCCTGCTGGCCCCCGCCCCCGCCGCCGCCAACCGCCGCCGCTTTGGCGAACGGCTGGAAACCGGTGTCGCCATCTTTGACACCCTCCTCCCCCTCGTCCGCGGCCAGCGCATCGGCCTGTTTGCCGGCTCTGGCGTCGGAAAATCCACCCTCCTGGGCAACTTTGCCCGCGGCGTCTCCTCCGACGTCGTCGTCATTGCCCTCATCGGCGAACGCGGCCGCGAACTCCGCGAATTCATCGAACGGGTCTTGGGTCCCGAGGGGATGAAACGCGCCGTCGTCGTCACCGCCACCTCCGACCAAGCCCCCCTCGTCCGCCGCCGCTGCGCCTGGGCCGCGATGGCCGTCGCCGAACACTTCCGCGATCAGGGCCTGCACGTCCTCCTCCTCGCCGATTCCGTCACCCGCTTTGCCGAGGCTTATCGCGAGGTTGCCCTGGCCGGCGGCGAAACCGCCTCGCTGCGCGGCTACCCCCCCTCCGTCGCCCCCGCCATCATGGCCTGGGCCGAACGCGCCGGACCAGGTCCGGAAGGCTCGGGCGACATTACCGCCGTTTTCACCGTTCTGGTGGCGGGGTCGGATATGGAGGAAACCGTGGCCGACATCCTGCGCGGCGTTCTGGACGGCCATGTCGTGATGGACCGCAAAATCGCCGAGCGCGGCCGCTTTCCGGCCATCGACCTGCTGCGCTCCGTCTCGCGCAGCCTGCCCGATGCCGCCACGCCCGCCCAAAACGCCGAAATCTCGATGGCCCGCAAACTCCTCGGCACCTATGACCGGGCCGAGATGATGATTCAGGCGGGCCTTTATTCCAAAGGCTCCGACCCGCAGATCGACCTTGCCGTCAAGGTCTGGCCCGCCCTGGATGCCTTCCTCGCCGAAACCGCCCCGCCCGACGGCATCGAGGGCAGCTTTCGCCGCCTGCACGCCGTCCTCAACACCCGCTAGATGGTCAGCCTCTGAAACGCGCCGGACAGATGATCCATCACCCGCCGCACCCTCGGGTTCTGCCGCAACGCCTCGGGCGCGGTCAGCCAGACGGGCAGGGCGGGCAGCGGGATGAACGCCGCCGTTCGCTCGACCGTCGGGTCTGCGTCGCCAATCGGGCATTGCGTGGCACCAATCCCGCACCCCGCCCGCACCAGCGCCCAATATACCACCTGATCATCGCAGCGCAGCGCAAAATCCTCGCGCCGCCGCTCGATGCCCAAATTGGCCATCAACCGCAGGATCAGGTCTGACCGGTCGAACCCGACGAAATCCATGTCCATCAAATCCGCCACCGTCTGGGGCCGCCCGCAGCGGTCCAGATAGGTTTTGGCCGCATAAATCGCTGTCGGCAGGTCGCCCAGATGCCGCGTGACCACGTTCAACTGCGTGGGCCGATACATCCGCAGCGCAATGTCCGCCTCGCGGAACAGCAGGTTTTCGGTGCTGTCCGATGGCACCAGTTCAATATCAATCCCCGGCTCCTGCTGCCGCAACTCCGCCAGAATCGGCGGCAGAAGATAGTGCGACACCACCCGGCTGGCAGTCAGCCGCACCGTCCCCGTCAAAGACTGCTCCCGCCCCGCCGCCAGCATCGCCAGGGCCGCCGCCGCATCGCGCATCTGCCGCGCCGCCGGAACCATCGCCGCCCCCGCATCGGTCAGCACCAACCCCCGCGCCGCCCGCGTGAACACCACCACCCCCAGCGCCGCCTCCAACTCGGCTATATGGCGGCCCAGCGTCGGCTGGCTCAACCCCAACCCCCGCGCCGCAGCAGACAGCGAGCCGGTTTCGGCCACGCTCAGAAACGAACGGAACAAGGTCCAGTCGGGGTTATCCATTCACAAATGAATATCACACCCAGAAATCCTGCCAATATCCATTCACGCAGCTGACGCGCATAGTGGGCCCATGCAGATGAAAGGACATCACATGACACAAACAGTTCTGATCTTGGGCGCTTCAGGCCATTTCGGCAGCCAGGCCGCCCGCGCCTTTGCGGCAGCCGGGTGGGTGGTGAAACCCTTCCAACGCGGCACTGACATGACCGCCGCCGCGATGGGCGCTGACCTGATCGTCAACGCCCTGAACCCGCCCAGCTACCACGCCTGGGACCGCCTGATCCCCCAGATCACCGCCCAGGTCATCGCCGCCGGCCTCGCCTCCGGCGCCACCGTCCTCGTCCCCGGCAACGTCTATGTCTATGGCGACCAACCCGGCCCCTGGGGGCCCAACACCCCGCACCGCCCCGTCGCCCGCAAAGGCACCATCCGCGCGCAGATGGAGGCTGACTACCGCGCCGCCACCGACCGCGGCCTGCGCGTCATCCTGCTGCGCGGCGGTGATTTCATCGACCCCGCCTCGCTCAAAAGCTTTTGGAACATGGTCGCGCTGAAATCCATCGCCAAGGGCCGCATCACCAACGCTTGCGCCCCCGGCACCACCCGCGCCTATGCCTATCTGCCCGACATGGCCCGCGCCGCCGTCGCCTTGGCCGACCGCCGCGCCACCCTTCCCGACTTTGCCGACATCCCCTTTGCCGGCCATGCCCTGCGATTCGAGGACATCGCCGCCCATCTGGAGCGTCTGACCGGGCAAAAGATGCACATGACCCCCTTCATGTGGTGGTTCATGCGGCTGGCCAGCCCCTTTTGGGAACTCGCCCGCGAACTGAGCGAAATGCGCTATCTCTTCAACACCTCGCACAGCCTCGACCCCGCCCCGCTGGCCGCCCTTCTGCCCGACTTCCGCCCGACGCCGCTGGACGATGTGCTGCGCGCCGAACTCGCCGCCCTTGCCCCCAACCTGCTGACCCCTCAGGGCAGGTCGATATCCGCCCAGACCGGACGGTGACGCGCCGCCGCCGCCAGGGTCGCCGCAAACGGATCACTGTCGTCGGGCCACATCACGCCCGACGCCACCACCCGCAGCCCGGCCGACGGCAGCAGCACATCCACCCGCACCCCGCCCACGCCCTTGCCATAAAACGCCGTGTCCAGCGCCGGATCACCCTGCTGCCCCGCATCCTGCCGCACCGCAGTGCCCCTTGGCTCAATGTCCTGCACCGCCCGCGACCCCAGCAGCGCTGCCATCCCCCCCTGCAACCCGTCGCCATCCACCGGGTCCAGATTGCTTTGCCCCAGAATTACGAACGGCCCGTCAGGCGCGGCCCAGGGCAGCGCCCCCTCCAGCAGCCGCAACCAGATCAGCGCCTCATCCTTGTTGCGCCGGCCATTGCGGTCCTCGGGGCCGTCAAACACCGGCGGCGTGGCGTACCACACCAACAGCCGCAACGCCCCAACCGGCACCTCGTAATGCCCCGAGGTCGACAGCAGTTGCACCTCCCGCGCCGCAGGCGTCATGTCAGGCGGCAAATCTGCCCCCGGCAAATCGCGCCACAACAGCCCAGAAAAATCCCTTACCTCGCCCAATGGCAGCCGCGACAGCACCGCCATCCCCGATGACCCCGCAAACCGGCCAAACCCCTGCGCATCCCGCGATTCTCCGGTCTTGCCATTGCCATCCAGATCCAGCCCGGTCTGCACCCCGGTATTCGGCCGCAGGGCCACAAAATAGGGATAGTCCGCCCCCACCTCGCGCAGCGCCGCCGCCAATTCCGTCACCGCCGCCTGACCATAGTCATAATCGACCCCGGTCAACACCACGATATCCGCCTCCAGCCGCGCCAGCACCGCCACCGCCGCCATGATCTGCGGATCATTGCGCTTGCGTAAGGCATGCAGCACCAGCCCCGGCCCATTGCGCGTCAGTTCAGGATTATACGTTGCCACCCGCAGCACCTCGGCCCCGGCTGGCAAACACAGCGCCAGCAGGATCAGACCGGCGACAACGCCCCACGCGCCACGCCACCCTCGGCCCGGCGCCGGTCGGCAATCATGTCGGCCACGCGGCCCATCGCGATGCCGCGCATGAAAAGGCTGGCGGGAAGAAAGGCCCATGCCGTCATTGTCCAGATCAAGGTTTGCGACGAAGTCAACTCCAGCGGTTGAAACCCGACAGAGGCGATTCCAACCACTGCCGGGGTCAAGAATGGCAGCAAGAACCCTAACGCAATGTTAACGCGGGCGTCCCGCGTCAACCGCGCCACCACATCGCCCCCCGAGGTCGGGTCAAAGATCGGCAGGTTGACCCAGACGTTGAACGGAATGTCCCGCCGCGGCCAGGCCCCCAGCCGCAACTGGATCGCAAAAACCGCCAGCGAAACCAACGAAATCAGATAGGACATCCCCGCCGCCGTGCGCACCGCCGCAACCTGCGCTTCGGTCGCGCCGCTCGCCATCATCAGCGTGGCCAGACGCACCGGGCTATAGGGGAAATCCATCGACAGACCGATCAGCGCGCCCACCGCGTGAATCAGTTCCGTCATCGTGGACGGGTCCGTCCGCCCGCGCTCGATCGCCGACAGGCAGAACACCGTGGCAAACAGCATCAAGAACCGGATGCGGTTGAACGGCGGGGCATCGCGGAATTCAAACAATCCGGGATAGATCGCCTTGTATTCGACAAAAGTCAGCGCCCCGGCAAACAGCGCGACAAGCGCCACCATCTGCTGGCTGTCCGGCCGGACATCCGTCAGCAGAATCGTCGGCGTGGCGATGACGATCATCACCAATACCGCACGCGTCGCAGCCCCAGCCAATCGCGAGATCACCAACCCTGCACCCTTTGTCCGGACGAACCTGATACTCTGCCAGGCCCTTGTTCCGATGATATCCCGCACATTATGGCGGGCCGCCTCAATCTTGCCCAAATTGTGCCTACTTTCATGTCGCCCTGCAACCAATTGGTTAACATGACCTAATCGGTATGGCACTTTCAGGGACAAGGTGTTGCAGGATTGGATCAATCGCGTGGTAAAAAAAAGGCCCCTTGATTGTGGCAATCAAGGGGGCCCCATATCTTGTGGTGCCGGTCAGTTTACGCCCAAGGGCGCAGCGCCGCCGCCTTGCTTTCAAACGAGTCGATCGCGACCACTTTCTCCAGCGTCAGGCCAATGTCGTCCAGCCCGTTGATCAGGCAATGCTTGCGGTGGCTGTCCACCTCGAACTCAAACACCTGACCGTCCGATGTCGTCACGGTCTGCGCCTCGAGGTCCACGGTCTGGCGGGCGTTGGCCCCCTTGCGCGCATCGGCCATCAGCACATCGACCACCTCTTGCGGCATCACGATGGGCAGGATGCCGTTCTTGAAGCAGTTGTTATAGAAAATGTCAGCGAAAGACGTGCTGATCACGCAGCGAATGCCAAAATCCAACAGCGCCCAGGGCGCGTGTTCCCGCGACGATCCGCAGCCGAAATTCTCACCCGCGACAATGATTTCCGCCTTGCGATAGGCGGGCTGGTTCAGCACGAAATCCGGAATTTCCGCGCCGTCCAGCGTAAAGCGCATCTCGTCAAACAGGTTCTTGCCCAGGCCCGTGCGGGCAATGGTTTTCAGGAACTGCTTGGGGATGATCATATCGGTGTCGATATTGACCAGCGGCATGGGGGCCGCGATGCCCGTCAGTTTGGTAAATTTGTCCATCAAGCTCTCCTGTCTTTGCCGCTCTTTACCTCAGGCCCCCCCACGCTTCAAGCGCGGGCTGGTCATGGCACCGCATAGGTCAACGACGCCCAATCCGAATGCCAGACCGGCCCCGCCGTGGCGTCATTGTTGGGCAGGGCATAGATATCGACACTGTCCGCCAGATAGGCAGACCCTGACACCGCCGCAACGACCGCCGTCCCGTTCGCGTCGGTGACATAGGGGGTCTCGCTGACCGTGCCATCCGCCGCCGTCGCCAGGATCAGCAGTTGTGCCCCCACCCGCGGCTGGCCGTCCAGCAACACCTGCAACGGCATCCCTTTACTGATGTCGTCGGTATAGGGGTTGGCCAGCGCCACAATCTCGATCCGCATCCCCAGGGCCCGATCCGCCCCGACGCCATCGCCAATGGCCACCAACCCCTTGGCATAGCGCTGGAAAGTCTCGGAGAACTTGGCGTCAGGCAGACCGCGCGCCTTGTGCTCTGCCGCGACCTGCGGCATCGCCTTGTGACCCACAAAGGTCTCGAATACGGCGAATTCTTCGTAGGTCACAGTCAGGTCAATCGTTTCGGCCACCAGAACCGCCAGCCCCGTGCCCGGAGCGGCCAGCGACACCGCCGGCGTGTCCCCCATCCGCGCCGTGATGGGCGTGACCGTGTCGCCCAGGATCACCTCGAACCGGGGCAGATTTTCGGGCAAATAGGGCAGATCAGGCCCCACCATATGCGATCCGTTTCGCAGATTGGCCCGCACTTGCGCGCCGGCATCTATCGTGAAATCCTCTGGCATGAACCAGAACTCGTGCGCCCGGACCGAGACACCACCACCCATGCCCATTGCCACGCCCAAAGATAGCGCCATCCAGAAAGATCGTGTCATGCCATTTCGCCCCTTGATCCTGCTTGGCCGGATCTTCGCCCTAATCCTCGCCCTGTCAATGGCCGCCGGTCCCGCCATGGCCCACGAAGTGCGCCCCGCCGTTGCCGATGTGGCGGTGGGCGGCGCTGCCGTCGATCTGACCATCCGCCTGACGCTGGAACCCTTGCTGGCGGGCATGGACCTGACCGGGTTGGCCGACACCAACGAGTCGCCCCTGGCCGACCGCTATGACACCCTGCGCGCCGATGATCCCGCCGAACTGACCGCCGCCCTCACCGCCGCCTGGCCCGACCTTGCCCCCCGCATCACCGTCAAGGCCGGTGAGGCCGTCGTGCTCGCCCAGATCGTGTCGATCACCATCCCCGAGGTTGGCGACATCACCGTGCCCCGCGATTCCATCCTTGTCCTGCGGGCTGACCTGCCCGCCGATGGCACGCCTGTGCTAATCGGCTGGGATGCGGCCTTTGGCTCGCTCATCGTGCGGCAGGCGGGCGACGATCCCAATGCCTATGCCGCGATCCTGTCCAACGGCAATCTGTCCGACCCCCTGCCGCGCAATGCCGTTGCCCCCGACAGCGCCGGCTCGGTCTTTGTCCGCTACATCGTGTCGGGCTTTGAACATATCGTGCCAAAAGGCCTGGACCATATCCTGTTCGTGCTGGGCCTGTTCTTCTTTTCGCTGCACCTGCGCCCCCTGTTGTTGCAGGTCACCGCCTTCACCCTGGCCCATACCGTCACCCTGGCCCTTGCCAGCCTGAAAATCGTCACCGTCCCCCCCGAGATTGTCGAACCCCTCATCGCCGCCTCCATCGTCTACGTCGCGGTAGAAAACATTCTGGGTGGCCGCATCGGATCAGTGCGGATCGCGGTCGTGTTCTGCTTTGGCCTGCTGCATGGGCTTGGCTTTGCCTCGGTGCTGGGTGATGTCGGGTTGCAGGACAACCGCTTTGTGATCGGGTTGATCGGGTTCAACATCGGTGTCGAACTGGGCCAACTGGCCGTGATCACCCTGGCCTTCCTGCTGCTCGGCCTGCCGTTCGGCCAAAAAGGCTGGTATCGCACTCGCATCACCATCCCCGCCTCGGCCCTGATTGCGCTGGTTGGTGCCTGGTGGACGTTCGAGCGGGTTTTCCTGTGACCCTGTCAAAGCCGGCACCATGTTCGCCCAAGTAACCCTGACCCAAGTCACCACCTGCACCCTGCACCGCTGGTCCCCCGTGATCGGCGACCCCACCATCTGGGGCTGGGTCACGGTCGGGGCTTATCTCTTGTGCACCGTCTTGGCCCTCTGGGTGGCCGCACGGGCGGGTGCGGGCCGCGAACGGCAGTTCTGGGTCATGATGACCGGCCTGATGGCCTTTCTGGCCGTCAACAAAGAGCTTGACCTGCAAACCGCCCTCACCGCGATGGGCCGCTGCATCGCGCAACTGCAAGGCTGGTATGAGCTGCGCCAGAACGTCCAGCGCCAGTTCATCATCGGTCTGCTGACGGCAACGCTGATCGGTTTTGCACTGGGCCTGTTCCTGATGCGCCGCCATATCCTCAGCCATGGCGTGGCCCTTCTGGGTCTGGCCACCGTGGCGGGCTTTGTCGCGGTGCGCGCCGTGGGGTTTCACCAGTTCGACAGCTTGATCAACACCCGCGTGCTGGACCTGCGCTTCAACTTCATCTTCGAGATGTCGGGCCTGATCCTGATCGCCCTGAACGCCATCGCCCTTCTGGTGGTGTCGCGGCGGGTCTGACCCCGCCGCGATAGGGTCACATCATCTCGCGCACATCCGTCAGATGCCCGGTGATCGCCGCCGCCGCCGCCATCGCGGGCGACAACAGATGGGTCCGCCCACCGCGGCCCTGCCGGCCCTCAAAGTTGCGGTTGCTGGTTGCCGCACAGCGCTCGCCCGGTGCCAGTTGGTCGGGGTTCATCGCCAGACACATCGAACACCCGGCCAGACGCCATTCAAACCCGGCATCCAGGAAAATCTGGGCCAGACCCTCCTCTTCCGCCTGCGCCCGCACCAGACCCGACCCCGGAACGACCATGGCCCGCTTCACCGCAATCTTCTTGCCCTTCAGAATGGCCGCCGCCGCCCGCAGGTCCTCGATCCGGCCATTGGTGCAAGACCCGATGAACACCGTGTCAATCTTGATGTCCGACAGCTTTTGCCCCGGCGTCAGGCCCATATAGTCCAGGCTGCGCTGCACCGCGTCCACCTTGCCCCCCGTGAAATCGGCGGGCGAGGGCACAACCCCGGTGATCGGCAGCACGTCCTCGGGGCTGGTGCCCCAGGTCACGACCGGGGCGATATCCTCGCCCTTCAGGGTAATCACCTTGTCCCAATGCGCGTCATCGTCCGAATACAGCGTCTTCCAATAGGCCACCGCCGCCTCCCAGGCAGCCCCCTTGGGCGCATGAGGCCGACCATTGCAATAGGCATAGGTTTTCTCATCCGGCGCAATCAGTCCGGCCCGCGCCCCGCCTTCGATCGCCATGTTGCAAACCGTCATCCGGCCTTCCATGGACAATTCGCGAATGGCCTGGCCGCAATACTCGATCACATAGCCCGTACCACCCGCCGTCCCCGTCGCGCCAATCACCGACAGGGTGATGTCCTTGGCGGTGACGCCCGGCCGCAGCGACCCGGTGATCTCGACCTTGAAATTCTTGGCCTTGCGCTGGATCAGCGTCTGGGTCGCCAACACATGCTCGACCTCAGACGTGCCAATGCCATGCGCCAACGAGCCAAAGGCCCCATGCGTCGCCGTGTGCGAATCGCCGCACACCACCGTCATCCCCGGCAGGGTCCAACCCTGCTCCGGCCCGACGATATGCACGATCCCCTGCCGCACATCCGACACCGGGTAATAGTGGATCCCGAAATCGCGGGCGTTCTTGTCCAGGGCCGCCACCTGAATCCGGCTATCCTCGGTCATCGTCGCCGCATTGGCGCGGTCCAGCGTCGTGGGCACGTTATGGTCCGGCACCGCAATCGTCTTTTCCGGCGCCCTTACCTTGCGGCCCGTCATTCGCAGCCCTTCAAAGGCCTGCGGGCTGGTGACTTCATGCACCAGATGGCGGTCGATGTACAAAAGACAGGTGCCGTCGTCGGCCTGGTCAACCAGATGGTCGTCCCAGATCTTGTCGTAAAGGGTCCGAGCGGTCATGGCTCTCTCACTTCTAGGATGGTGGATGGGAATGGGGGGGTAGGGTGCGTGATCTCACGCACCATCCGCGTCAGGGCCGTGCCAACAGTGACCGCATGTCACGGGTAAAACGCCAAGGCAGGCGTGCGTGGTCAGCCATGTCGAAAAAGCGGTACATGACAGGCCAGATACGCCGAAACCGCTTTTCTGGCAAGCCGCATCCCGCCATGCTGGCCCCGTAGCAAAGGGATCGCAATGCCCGACTGGTTCACCCGACTGACCGGCCTGCCCGACGACCGCCCCGCCACCGTCCGCGCCGGAATCGCGGTGCAGGGCGACCGCCTGCTCTTGCCGGGCGGCCGCAGCCTGATCACAGGCCACCTGACCACCCCCGCCCTGGCCGACCTGCCCCCACCCCCCACCGGCCCCCACCGCCTGCGCGTGACCGAGGTCGTCGCCGATGTCAAAAACCTGCACTGCGACCCCGCCAACGCCGGCGCCCTGTTTCAGGTCGCCTCGCAGTTCAACCTGCTCGAGATGGTCGACCAATCCACCACCCCCGACCAAGGCATCGCCCGCTATGCCCATGACCTGACCCAAGGCCCCGCCTGCGCCATGGCCTGCGCGGCGGGCACGATCTATCGCAACTACCTCGTCCCCCTCGCCGGACAAATCGGCCAAAGCGCGGATCACCAGTTGGACATGCTGGCCGACCTTGCCGCCGCCCTGGGCCCCAACCCGCTGTGGGACATGGTCAACGGCTACCTCCTGCCCCGCCCCGGTGGCCTGGCCCAAATCGCCAGCCGCCTGCGCGATGGCGACACCCTCAGCGGCCTTGTCCGTGTCGGCCTGCAACAGGATACCCAAGTCACCCTTGCCCCAAGCGGCCACCTCGTCTCTCAACTCTACTGCTCCGCCCTGCCCATCGCCTATGCCGACGAAAAGCTGTCCGATTGGGAACCCTTCGCCCGCCTGATCCTGACCGCCGCCTATCTGGCCACCCTGTCCCTTGCCACCCACAACGCCGCCCGCACCGGCAACCCCCGTGTGTTCCTGACCCGCCTCGGCGGCGGCGCCTTTGGCAACCCGCCCCCCTGGACCACCGATGCCATGGCCACGGCCCTCACCGCCTATGCCGCCGCCCCCCTTGATGTCCGCATTGTCAGCCACGGCGGCCCAAACCCGCAAAACCGCCGCCCTCTGCGGTCCTAGGGCAATTCTCCGCCCAATCCGTCCCACCCCACTGGCGACCCCCCCGCTCAACCCATATGACGCTCCAAGAGGGCAGCCCATGCAGTTCAAATCCGCAATCTTGATTTTGGCCCTTGCCCTCGCACCGCTAGCGGTGGTCAGGAGTGCCATGGCCGACATGTATAAATCCAACGAAACCCCGAAATACACCGTCGAGCGCGCCGATGGCCCGATCGAACTGCGCATCTACGCCCCCCGCCTGATGGCCGAGGTGTCTGTAGCGGGCAGCCAGTCGCAGGCGATCAACGCCGGATTCCGCCTGTTGGCGGCCTATATCTTTGGCGCCAACGAAGGCGGCGCCAAAGTCGCCATGACCACCCCCGTCACCCAGATCCCCGGCGAAACCATCGCCATGACCACCCCCGTCACCCAGATGGCCCGCGACGGCAACTGGCTGGTGCAGTTCATGATGCCCTCCGAATACAGCCTTGCCACCCTGCCCAAGGCCCGCGACCCCAACATCCGCTTTGTCACCCTGCCCGCCAACCGTCAGGTCGTCCTGCGCTTTTCAGGCACCGCCAACGCCCGCGTTCTGGCCTCCAAAGAGGGTGAACTGCGCTCCTGGTCCCGCGGCCAGGCTCTGACCGTCGCCGCCGGCCCGTTCTACTACTTCTACGACGCCCCCTGGACCCTGCCCTGGAACCGCCGCAACGAAGTGGCCTTCACCCTGCGCAACTGAACGGGAAACACCGCCGCTGGTCTCCAAAAGGTTGAACAGGCCCCGGGGTCAGGACATCGGCCCTCGCAGCGTCCCGGCGGGCCGTCCCGTGTAAAAGGCCTGCCCAAGCGGCCCCACCGGTCGGGATTCGTGTCAAGAAATAGCTGCGCGGCATGACATTGAGGTTTGCAGCCCGGAATGATACTCTGACACCAATCCCTGCACCCGGGCCTTGCGGTGCGCCATTAGGAGGACGCTGTCCTGTCCCATTCTGACCCCGCGACGGGCCTTCCCGTCGGACCGCGTGCCGAGCGCCCCAGCGTTGGCCCAGACTACTCTCCCGAACAGGTTCTGGCCGCCGTTCTGGCCTCGGTCGATGACGACAAGGCCGAAGAGGTCGTGCAGATCGACCTGCGTGGCCGGTCCGATGTGGCCGATTACATGGTCATCTGCTCTGGCCGGTCCTCGCGCCAGGTGGCCTCCATCTCGGAAAAGCTGGCCGACCGTCTGCGTCAGCAGTTCGGCGTAGCGGCCAAGATGGAAGGCCGCGAAACCGGCGACTGGGTGCTGATCGACGGGGGTGACGTGATCATCCACGTCTTCCGCCCCGAGGTCCGCGATTTCTATCAGCTGGAAAAGATGTGGATGCCCTCCAGCGCCCACCAAACCCCGCAGGCCTGACTTGCGCGTCCATGTCTGCGCCGTGGGCCGGCTGCGCGCCGGCCCCGAACGTCAGCTGGCCGACGACTACTATGACCGCTTCACCCGCACCGGACGCCCCCTTGGCCTGGGCCCCCTGACCGAACATGAGGTCGAGGATAAAAAGGGCGGCGGCATGGCGGCCGAGGCGGACCTCTTGACCCGCGCCCTGCCCTCCGGTGCCCTGATGGTGACGCTGGATGAACGGGGCCGCGTGATGTCCTCGCCCGACTTTGCCGCGATGCTGGCAAAGTGGCGTGACGGCGGCCGGCAAGATGTGGCCTTTGTCATCGGCGGGGCCGACGGTATCGCCCCCGATCTGCGCGCCCGGGCCGAGGCTTCGGTCAGCTTTGGCGCCATGGTCTGGCCCCATATGCTGGTCCGGGTGATGCTGGCCGAACAGATCTACCGCGCCGCCACGATCCTGTCTGGCGGACCCTATCACCGGGCCTGACCGGGCGTCCCACGCGTGCACGGCCGGGCAACCCCTTGAAACCCAACACCATCGCCATTCTTCTTAACCGGCTGGAAAGCTTTCCCGACCCGGCGGAATCACTTTATTGGACGCGGAGTTTGATGTAATCTGGCCCGGCAACCTAGCTTTGTTTCCAAAGGAGGTCTGTCATGCCACACGCAACCCAAGCGTCCGATCCCGCCACCTGGGACCCTGCCTTGGACGCCGTCGCCGCCGCCCCGCACCACCACAAGGTCCTGTTTGAAAACGATCGCCTCCGCGTGCTCGAGGTGACGCTGGACCCGCAGGATGAGGAGCCGGTCCACCATCACCGCTGGCCCTCGGTCTTTGTGCTGGATCAGGTCAAGCCGCCCGTCGTCGATATCTCGCCCGAGGGCGAACACCTGCCGCCCAACCGCGACGTGATCGCCGCCCTGGACGCCTGGGATGGTCAGGGCTGCCTTGTCGTGCAGATGGCCCCCCAGCCTGTGGGCCGGGTGCTGAACCTGTCGGACCAAAGGGTGCACGGCATCCGCGTCGAAATGAAGGTCTGATCGGGAGGCTGCAATGCACCCTGCGGAACCCGGGGCCAAGTATATCGTCGGTTGGCTGACCCTGCGCGAGGGCATGGA
>CAMBWO010000056.1 GCA_945871285.1 Pseudorhodobacter antarcticus
CGCATGACACAACATATACAACTCGCCCGATTTGGACTTTTTGACGCGCGCGTGCCGCGCTACACAAGCTACCCCACCGCGCCGCAATTTGCCGGCGGTGTGGGTCCAGCCGAATTCACGCGCTGGATCGAGGAAATCCCCCAGGGCGCTACGATTTCGCTGTATCTGCATGTGCCGTTTTGCCGCCGCCTGTGTTGGTTTTGCGCCTGCCGCACGCAGGGCACCTCCTCGGATCTGCCCGTCATCGCCTATGTCAAGACTCTGCAAGCCGAACTGGCCCTGCTGGCGCAACACCTGCCCAAGGGTGTGCGCCTCAGCCGCCTGCACTGGGGCGGCGGCACGCCCACGCTGATGGGGCCGGGCCTGATCCGCGATCTGGCGGGGTCGATCCTTCAGGTCGCGCCCTTGGCCCCCGGTGCCGAATTCTCGGTCGAGATCGACCCAAACGAAGTGGACGCCCCCCGCCTTGATGCCCTGGCCGCTGCCGGCATGAACCGCGCCTCGATCGGTGTGCAGGACTTCGACCCCGAGATTCAAAAGACCATCGGCCGCGAACAAAGCTTTGCGCTGACCCGCGACGTGGTCGAGATGATCCGCGCCCGTGGCATCACCAGTCTGAACGCCGACATCCTGTTTGGCCTGCCGCATCAGACCGGTCCGCGCATTGCCGAATCGGTGCAAAAATTGCTCAGCTTCTCGCCTGACCGGGTCGCGCTTTACGGCTATGCCCACGTGCCCTGGATGAGCCGCCGCCAGCAGATGATCCCGGCTGAGGCGATGCCGACCCCGCAGGACCGTCTGCACCTGTTCGAAGTCGCGCAACAGCTGTTTCTGGCCGACGGCTATCAGGCCATCGGGATCGACCACTTTGCCAAGCCGTCAGACGGGCTGGCCGCCGCCGCCCGCTCGGGCCATCTGCGCCGCAATTTTCAGGGCTACACCGACGACAGCGCCCCCATTCTGGTCGGCCTCGGCGCCTCGTCGATCTCGCGCTTTCCCCAAGGCTACGCCCAGAATGCGGCTGGCACGGCGGACCACACCAAAGCGATCCGGGCTGGCCGCTTCTCGACCCATCGGGGCCACGTCTTTGCCGGCCAGGATCTGCTGCGCGGCCGCATCATCGAGGCCTTGATGAGCGATTTTCGCGTCAACCGGGCCGAACTGGCCAGCTTTGGCACGGCGATGGTCGAAGTCGACGCGATGCTGTTCCGCGTGGCGCAGGCCTTTCCCGGCATGGTCAAACTGGACGAGACGGGCCTCGCCATCCTGGATCGGGCCCAGCCTCTGGCCCGCGTCATCGCCCGGCATTTCGACGCCTATGATCAGATGAAGGCCCAGCATTCCGCTGCGATCTGAAACCGTCCCACGCGTGAACGGCCCGCAAAGTTGTGTTAAAACAGGGACTTGGCTTTCCGTGTTAAGTGGATGTTAACCCTTGCTGCCCGCCCCTCGCGGCGGTCAGTCCAACTCCAGCCACAGCTTGCCCTCGGCAAACCCGCCCCGCACCAGATGGCCCGGAGCAGCCACTTCGGGATGGGCTTCGGCCCAATCGCGAAAGCGGTCATTGCTGACGACGCGAGCCTTGTGGTCGCGGGCGGCGGCCAGAACCACCTGGTCGGCTTGCGTGCCCTTGGGCACCACCATGACCTGATCCTCGGGCAATCCCAGCTGTCGGGCCATGGCATCGTGATGCAGGTAACGGTCGGCAATCTTGTAACCGGCATTCGCGTCAAACACGACGCCGGGGGTAAAGCCGCGCGCCTTCAGCGCGTCAACCACTTCGCGAACGCTGGAGATGGCGACCACGCCATCCTTCCAGTGCATCACATTCGATCCATCCACGATCACCCAGCGTGGCTGCTTTTTCAGGCGGCCCCGGCGCACAAAGGCCTGCACCACCAACAAAACACTGGCCAAGGCACAGGACAGGGCCAGCAACAAAAGGCCCGACTGCCCGGACAGCAAGGCCAGGGCAACCCCGGCCAGAGAAACACACAGCAAGACCAATGGCACCAGCATGCCCGCACAGTGTCAGGCGTCAGCGGTGCTGCCAAGCGGCGCCGGATGAAATCTTGTCCGACTGTGCCCAAACGCCACAGGACGCGGTCATGTGGACCCCCTTCGGATCGGTCGGTGCGGGTCCAGGCGATACAGGCACGACCCGATCCGGCCAAAGGTGACTTGTAGGATGGGCAGTTCGCCTTTCCTGGCCGGGAAAGGCGGTTTGCCCATCTTCCTAGTGTGCCTTAATGCGCCATCAGGACCGGAATCGTCACGCCTTCCAGCACGGCGCGGGTGGCGCCGCCCAGAATCGCTTCGCGCAGGCGGGAATGGCCATAGGCGCCCATCACCATCATGTCGCAATCGCGGTCCATCGCATGTTCGGCCAGAACGTCCGACACTTTGGGGCGGTTGCGCGCCAGCACCGTCACCTCGGCCTTGACGCCGTGCCGCACCAGAAACTGGCAGAGCAGCCCGCCGGGATCAGACCGTTCCGGGCCACGGGCCGGCGGGTCGACCACGGTCACATCGACCAGATCGGCGGCTTTCAGCAGGGGCAGGGCGCGCTTGGCGGCGGTCAGGGCCTCCTGGCTTTGATTCCACGCCAGCAAGATGCGGCGCGGGTTGGCGATGCGCGTGAGGTCCGCGTCGGGCGGCACGATCAGCACGGGGGCATGGGCGTCAAACAGGGCAGCCTCGACCACGGCCTCGGCGTCAAAGCCCTGGCCCGCGCCATAGGGCCGGGTCTGCACCACCAGATCGACAAAGCTGGCCGCATTGCCCACCACATTCGCCACCCCGCCCATTTCGGCCACGGCGATGTCGATGGCCCAGCGCAAGCCGGGGTCCTGTTCGGCAAGGGCCGCCTTGGCGGCGGTCTCGGCGGCCTTGGCATCCGCCTCGGCCCGTTCGATCGACAATTGCGTCAGAACGGCACCCGCGCCGATATAGGAATAGCCCAGCTGGGTCACATCGACCCCCAGCGCCAGCACATCCAGATGCCCGTCATTGGCCAACGCAATGCGCGCGGCGGCGTCGATGGCGCCCTTGGCCTGCGCGGGATTGGTGACCACCACGAGAACCGATTTGAACGACATGATCACACTCCTGAATTGGATTGGTCCTGCCCCCGACTCCGGGGGGGCCTTCGACCCTGGGTTTTGATTATCAGCTATCGCCCCGAGGTTGCTTGACATGGATCAAAGCGGTTCTGCGCTGCGCCTGCAAAACGGACAGGGTCGAGATCTCTGTCCCGGACCGCGCAAGGCGGTCCCGCGGCAGGGGCAAGGTGCGACTAAAGAAACCGAGGGACGCAAAATGTGGGATTACGTCAAATTGATTGTGCTGGCGGTGGTGGCCCTTTTGGCCGCCATGGCAGCCAACTATGCGCATGATCTGCCCTATCAGGTGAACATGCTGGTGGTGATGATCGCGGCTGTGATCACCTTCATCTACCAGCTGCGCCACGTGGGCGAAGCAAGAGTACATGACCAGACCCAGTATATGGACGGGGTCATTCGGGCCGGGGTGATTGCCACGGCCTTTTGGGGGGTCGTCGGGTTCCTGGTGGGGGTGGTCATCGCGTTTCAGCTGGCCTTTCCAGCGCTGAACATCGACAACACCATGGGCATCTTGAACTTTGGCCGCTTGCGGCCCCTGCACACCTCGGCGGTGATTTTCGCCTTTGGCGGCAACGCGCTGATCATGTCGTCTTTCTATGTCGTGCAGCGCACCAGTGCGGCGCGCCTTTGGGGCGGGAACCTCGCGTGGTTCGTGTTCTGGGGCTGGCAGCTGATGGTCGTGCTGGCTGCGACCTCCTATGTTCTGGGCGGCACCCAGAGCAAGGAATATGCCGAGACGGTCTGGTACATCGACCTGTGGATCACCGTGGTCTGGCTGGCCTATCTGGCCGTCTTTGTCGGCACCCTGGTCAAGCGCCGCGAGCCGCACATCTATGTGGCGAACTGGTTTTACCTGTCGATGATCGTCACGGTGGCGATGCTGCATGTCGTCAACAACGCCGCCGTGCCAGTGTCGCTGTTGTCGTCGATCTCGGTTCCGATCTATTCGGGCGTGCAGGATGCCATGGTGCAGTGGTGGTATGGCCACAACGCCGTGGGCTTCTTCCTGACCGCTGGTTTCCTGGGCATGATGTACTACTTTGTGCCCAAGCAGGTTGAACGTCCGGTCTACAGCTATAAGCTGTCGATCATCCACTTCTGGGCGCTGATCTTCCTGTATATCTGGGCCGGTCCGCACCATCTGCACTATACCGCGCTGCCTGACTGGGCCTCGACCCTTGGCATGGTGTTCTCGGTCATGCTGTGGATGCCGTCCTGGGGTGGCATGATCAACGGTCTGATGACGCTGTCTGGCGCCTGGGACAAGCTGCGCACCGATCCTGTGGTGCGGATGATGGTCATCGCCATCGGCTTCTACGGCATGTCGACCTTTGAAGGCCCGGTCATGTCGATCAAGGCCGTCAACAGCCTGTCGCACTATACCGACTGGACCATCGGTCACGTCCATTCCGGCGCGCTTGGCTGGAACGGGATGATCACCTTCTCGGTCCTCTACTTCCTGACGCCGCGCCTGTGGAACCGCGACAAGCTTTACAGCCTGGCGCTGGTCAACTGGCACTTCTGGCTGGCCACCATCGGGATCGTTCTTTACGCGTCCTCGATGTGGGTCACGGGCATCATGGAAGGCCTGATGTGGCGCGAAGTCGACGCGAACGGGTTCCTTGTGAACGCATTCGCCGACACGGTGGCTGCCAAGTTCCCGATGTATGTGGTTCGCGGTCTGGGGGGGGCGATGTTCCTGACCGGTGCGCTGATCATGGTCTATAACCTTTGGATGACGGTGCGTGCTCAACCCCAGCGGGTTGTGGCCTACGCCGGCGTTCCTGCTGAATAAGGGGCAAGGAACATGGCTTTTCTTGACAAACACAAGGCAATCGAACGCAACGCATCCTTGCTGCTGGTGCTGAGCTTTCTGGTGGTGACGATCGGCGGTCTGGTGCAGATCGTGCCGCTGTTCTACCTGCAAAACACCATCGAGACGGTCGAGGGGATGCGTCCCTATACCCCGCTCGAACTGGAGGGCCGGCAGATCTATATCCGTGAGGGCTGCTATGTCTGCCACAGCCAGATGATCCGCCCCATGCGGGACGAGGTCGAACGCTATGGCCATTACTCGCTGGCGGCGGAATCGATGTATGACCATCCGTTCCAGTGGGGGTCCAAGCGCACCGGGCCCGATCTGGCGCGGGTGGGCGGCAAGTATTCGGACGCCTGGCATGTGGACCACCTGACGAATCCGCAGGCCGTGGTGCCGGAATCGGTGATGCCGAAATACGGTTTCCTCAAGGAAACCGCGTTGGAGCCGACCTATATCACCGACCTGATGGCCGCCAACCGGCTTGTCGGCGTGCCTTATACCGATGAGGCGATGACCAACGCCGCGGCTGACTTCAAGACCCAGGCCGACCCGGCCGCTGATGCCACCGGGCTTGCCGAACGCTATGGCCGCGTCACCGTGTCGAACTTTGACGGGCAGGTGCAGTTGACGGAAATGGATGCGCTGATCGCGTATCTGCAAGTGTTGGGCACGATGGTCGACTTCTCGACCTTCACGCCCGATGCGTCGCGGTAAGGGGGGCACGGGCCATGGAAACCTACAGCCTTCTGCGCGAATTCGCCGACAGCTGGGTGCTGTTGTCGCTGACGCTGTTCTTTCTGGCCGTCGTGGTCTGGGTGTTCCGCCCAGGCGCCAAGGCGGTCCACAAGGACGCAGCATCGGTGATCTTCCGTAACGAAAAGAAACCAGGGGACATTTCTTCCCCTTCCAAGGAGGCGTGAGCGATGTGCGCCAAACCCGTCAAGAATGACCCCAAGCAGGAGGTCGGCACGACCGGCCACGTCTGGGATGGGATTGAAGAGCTGAACAACCCGCTGCCGCGCTGGTGGGTCTGGGTGTTCTACCTCTGCATCCTGTATGCCATCGGCTATACCATCGCCTATCCGGCCTGGCCCCTGCTGACCGGCGCCACGCCGGGGGTGCTGGGCGCCTCGACCCGGGCCGATGTTGCGGCCGAAATCAAGCAGTTCGACGATGCCAACGCGCCCACCAAGGCCGCACTGGTGGCGGCGGACCTGCCTGCGATCGGTGATGATGCGGCGCTGAACGACTATGCGCTGAAGGCTGGCAAGGCGGTGTTCAACACCAACTGCGTCCAGTGCCATGGCCGCGAAGGCGGTGGCAACAAGGCTGGTGGCTATCCGACGCTGTCGGACAACGACTGGCTGTGGGGCGGCGACATCGCGACGATCCACGCCACGATCACCCACGGCGTGCGCAACACGGTTGACCCCGAGGCGCGCAATGTCGGCGTCTACATGCCGGCCTGGTCCGAAACCGCCACCGGCCCGCTGGCCGAGGCGGCATCGGCCCAGTTCACCGCCGAGGAAATCGGCCAGGTCGTCAACTATGTCCTGAAAATCTCGGGGCAGACGGCGGACGAGGCCAAGGCGACGGCAGGGACGGTGCTTTACACCGAAAACTGCGCGGCCTGCCATGGCGAAGATGGCAAGGGCAACCGCGATCTGGGCTCGCCCAACCTGACCGACGCGATCTGGCTTTATGGCGGTGACGCAGCCACCCTGACGGCCACGCTGGTCAATGGGCGGGCGGGTGTCATGCCGGCCTGGGGCTATAACGACACCGGGATCGCCGCGCGCATGACCGAGGACGAAATCCGCGCCGTGGCGCTGTATGTCCACTCGCTGGGCGGCGGCGAATAACGGTCCAGGTCAGGACCAAGACAGGGGCCGCGACCTGATCCGGGTCGCGGCCCTTTTATTTGTGTCTGGCGCGGGGCGGTTGATTCAGGTCAAGGACCCCCCCGCTGGCATTGGCGATTGTGGGGACAAGGCCAAGACGATCTGGCCAGCCGGCTTGGTGCCCCGCTGTTGCGGTGGGCGCGCCACGGACACCGGCACCCCACCTGTTCGCGCGGTTCCCGGGGTGCCGGTGATCATTTCCGCCCCTGTCCCGCCCTGCCCACCGTGGCAGCACCGGGGCGGGGGTGTTTTTTTCCGCCTCCCGACCCGGAACAGATCGGTTTTTTTTGCGCAACGCCGCCTTGCGCCCAACCGGGGTTCCGCCGGGCCGGCGGGCAGGCTGACGTAAGGTCATGCCGGGGGCGGGCGGCTGCCGCCCCAAGCTTGACCTAGGTCAAGGTGATGCCCTTGCCGCAGGTGCAAAAGGGGTCAGCGAACAGAATTCAAGGTTTCAGCCCCATGTCCTCTTCCGAAGAGCCAAGCCTTTACGCCGCCCGCGAACCCATTTTCCCGCGCCGGGTGTCCGGTCGTTTCCGGAACCTGAAATGGTGGCTGATGGCCGTCATGCTGGGCATCTATTACGTCACCCCCTGGATCAGATGGGACCGTGGCCCGAACCTGCCCGATCAGGCCGTGCTGATCGACATGGCGGGACGGCGGTTCTTTTTCTTCATGATCGAGATCTGGCCGCATGAGTTTTACTTCATCGCGGGCCTTTTGATCATGGCGGGCTTGGGCCTGTTCCTGTTCACATCCGCCGCGGGCCGGGTCTGGTGCGGCTATGCCTGCCCGCAAACGGTGTGGACCGACCTGTTCATTCTGGTCGAACGCTGGATCGAGGGCGACCGCAACGCCCGCATCCGGCTGCACCGCCGGCCGTGGAACTGGGAAAAGCTGACCAAGAACATCGCCAAATGGTGGGTCTGGTTTGCCATTGGTCTGGCTACGGGTGGCGCCTGGGTGTTCTATTTTGCCGATGCGCCGACGCTGCTGCGGGCCCTGGTGACGGGCACCGCCCATCCCATAGCCTATACCACCATGCTGGTTCTGGCCTTTACCACCTTTTTCTTCGGTGGCTTTGCCCGCGAACAGATCTGCATCTATGCCTGCCCCTGGCCGCGCATCCAGGCTGCGATGATGGACGAGGACACCCTGACCATCGGCTATCGCGATTGGCGGGGTGAGCCGCGTGGCAAGCAGACCGTAGCTGGCAACGGCGACTGCATCGACTGCATGGCCTGCGTCAACGTCTGCCCGATGGGCATCGACATCCGCAACGGTCAGCAGCTGGCCTGCATCACCTGCGGCCTGTGCATCGACGCCTGCGACAACATGATGGACAAGATCGGCAAGCCGCGGGGCCTGATCAGCTATATGGCGCTGACGGATGAGACCCGCGAACGGTCGGGCCAGCCGCCGAAATCGGTCTGGGCCCATGCGTTCCGGCCCCGCACGATCCTGTACACCGTGCTGTGGGCCGGGGTTGGCATGGCGTTGGTGGTGGCATTGTTCCTGCGCACCAACATCGATGTGTCCGTCACGCCGGTGCGCAACCCGACCTATGTGATCCTGTCGGACGGGTCGATCCGCAACACCTATGACATGCGTCTGCGCAACAAGCATGGCGAGGACCGCTGGTTCACCTTTACCGCCAGTGCCCCCGCGATTTTTGTGCTATCGCTGGAGGGTGAGGAGGGGCTGCGCGTGCTGGTCCCTGCGAATGAGACCAAGGAGCAGCGGCTGTATGTGACGGCCCCGGCCAATTCGCTGGGGGCGATGGAGGAGCGGACGCCGATCCGCCTGTGGGTCAGTGACGAGATCGAGGGCGACAGCCCCCGCGCCGAACGGGTGCACCACGACACGATCTTCAACGGAAAGGACGACTGACATGGCCGCCTCTGATAAACCCGTCCGCCCGCTGACCGGATGGCATGTGATGGCGATGTTCGTGGCCTTCTTTGGGGTGATCATCGCGGTGAATGGTACGCTGGCCTGGAAGGCGATTTCCACCTTTCCGGGGTTGGAGGTCGACAACGGCTATATCGCCAGCCAGACCTTTGACCTCGAAATGGCGGCGCAAAAGGCGCTGAACTGGACCTTTGCGCATGGCTATGACGCGGACCGCAAGGAGTTGCGGTTGCAGTTCACCGATGCGGCCGGGTTGCCGGTGACGCTGGCCGCGCTGAACGTGCTGGTGGGCCGCACGACCGAGGCGGGCGACGACATCCGCCCCGATTTTGTGCTGCGCGAGGGGGTCTTTACCGCGCCCGCCACGCTGGCACAGGGCAAGTGGATGATGAAGGTCGAGGCGCGGGCCGGTGATGGCACGCTGTTTCGCCAGCGGATCGACCTGATGGTCAGCCGCTGACATGGCGATGACCGAATCCCCCCAGATGATCGCCTGCCCGGCCTGCGTCGTGGCGCCTTCGGCTGAACGGCTGGCGGAACTGACGGTGGTGCCCAACGCACGGCTGATGCTGTCGCTGCCCTCAGCCCATTGCGCCGCCTGCATTTCGACCGTCGAGGCGACGATGCTGGCGCAGCCGGGGGTGCATTCGGCACGGGTCAACCTGACGCTGCGGCGGGTGTCGGTGGAGGCTGACGCGGATGTCACCGCCGCCCAGCTGATCCCCGCGCTGGAGGCGGCGGGTTATGAGGCGCACGAGCTGGACCCCGGCCTGTTGTCCTCCACCGAAACCGACAGGCAGGGCCGCGAGATTCTGATGCGGCTGGGTGTGGCGTTCTTTTCGATGATGAACATCATGCTGCTGTCCGTCGCCGTCTGGTCGGGGGCCGAGGATGCCACGCGCGACATGTTCCACTGGATTTCGGCGATGATTGCTATCCCTACGGTGGTGTTCGTGGGCCAGCCGTTCTTTCGCGCCGCCTGGGCCGCGTTGCGGGTTGGGCGGCTGGGGATGGATGTGCCGATCTCGCTGGCGCTGATTCTGGCGTCGGGAATATCGCTGTATGAAACGCTGAACGGCGGCGAACACGCCTATTTCGATGCCGCCGTGATGCTGTCGTTCTTTTTGCTGCTGGGCCGCTATCTGGACCACCGCAGCCGTGCGCTGGCACGTTCTGCGGCCGAGGAGTTGGCGGCCCTTGAGGTGCCCCGCGCCATCGTGCTGCTGGACGGGGTGGAAACCCTGCGCCCGATTGCCGAGGTCGCCAAGGGTGATCTGGTGCTGGTGCGCCCCGGTGGCCGGATGCCGGTGGACGGCATCGTGACGGCGGGCACGTCCGAGGTGGACCGAGGGCTGTTGACCGGCGAAAGCCTGCCGTCCTTTGCCGGTCCCGGCACGGTGGTTTCGGCGGGTGA
Source organism: Pseudorhodobacter antarcticus (assembly GCA_945871285.1). Classification (GTDB taxonomy): domain Bacteria; phylum Pseudomonadota; class Alphaproteobacteria; order Rhodobacterales; family Rhodobacteraceae; genus Stagnihabitans. Next base: position 10,165 of record CAMBWO010000056.1, read on the forward strand.
GGTCAATCTGACGGGCCCGTTGACCCTGCGGGTGATTGCCGCCGGCCGTGACAGTTCGCTGCACCGCATGGCCGATCTGGTCGCTGTCGCCGAAAACGCAAGGACGCGTTACACCACCTTGGCCGAACGGGCGGCGTCCTGGTATTCGCCCTTGGTGCATATCCTGTCGTTCAGCGCCTTTGGCTATTGGATGTGGCAGACCGGTGGTGATGTGCGCTTTGCCGTCAACATCTCGGCGGCCGTTTTGATCATTACCTGCCCCTGCGCGCTGGGTCTGGCGGTGCCTGCGGTGGTGACGGCGGCAAGCGGAAAGCTGTTTCGCAAGGGCGTTCTGATCAAGAACGGCACCGCGCTGGAGCGGTTGGCCGAGGTGGACACCGTGGTCTTCGACAAGACCGGCACCCTGACCATGGGCACGCCGGAACCTGTGGACCTGACCGCACTGGCCGCCGCCGACCTGGCGGTCGCCGTGGCGCTGGCCCGTGCCTCGTCACATCCCTTGGCGCAGGCGCTGGCGCGGCTGGACGTGGTAAGCGCCGCGGTCACCGACCTGCGCGAGGTGCCGGGGTATGGTGTCGAGGGGCGGCTGGCGGGTCAACCCGTGCGCCTGGGCCGGGCCGCCTGGGTTGGGGCCGATCCGGTGGCGATGACGGCGACCTATCTGTCCTGCGGCACTGGGCGCCATGCCATCAGCTTTACCGACCAGTTGCGTCCGGGGGCCGAGGCGGCGATTGCCGAACTGATGGCGCAGGGCAAGGCGATCAAGCTTGTCTCGGGCGATACCGAGGCGGCCGTGGCCGCGCTGGCGCAGCGTCTGGGCATTGCCGACTGGGTTGCCGGCGCCCTGCCTGCCGAAAAGGCCGCCATCGTGCGGGGGCTGGCCGATCAGGGCCGCAAGGTGCTGATGGTGGGTGACGGGCTGAACGACACGGCGGCATTGGCGGCGGCGCATGTGTCCATCTCGCCCGCCTCGGCGCTGGATGCGGCGCGGGTTGCCTCCGACATCGTTCTGCTGGGCCGCGACATGGCGCCGATTGGCGATGCCGCCCGGATATCGCGGCAGGCCACCCGCCGGATGATCGAGAATTTCGAGATTTCGGCCGCCTATAACGTGATCGCCGTGCCCTTGGCATTGATGGGGTCGGCCACACCGCTGGCGGCGGCCTTGGCGATGTCGTTGTCTTCGATTACGGTGTCGTTGAACGCCTTGAGGTTGAAATAGTCATGCAGATCCTGACCATCCTGATTCCGGTGTCGCTGCTCTTGGGCGGCATCGGGCTGGCCGGGTTCTTTTGGGCGATGCGGACCAAGCAGTTTGACGACCCACAGGGCGATGCGAGCCGTATCCTGACCAAGGAATGGGACGATCATCCCCGGCCGTGAGGCAAAAGAGCCTCCGGCGGGGATATTTGGGCCAATATGAAAGGCTAGAGCACCGTCACCACGGCGGGGGTCAGCCCGTCAATCGTCACCGTGCAGCACTGGCCGGGCAACAGTGCACCGACGCCAGCGGGCGTGCCGGTAAAGATCAGATCGCCGGGGGCCAGTGTCACCAGACGCGACAGATGGGCGATGATGGCGGGGACGGGCCAGATCATGTCGGACAGGCGGGCCGTCTGTTTCACCACGCCATCGACCGTGCAGGTGATGGCACCGTCGCCAATCGGGCCGGGATGGATCAGGCCCACGACGGCCGACAGGTCAAATCCCTTGGCCATGTCCCAGGGGCGGCGGGCCGCCTTGGCCTCGGCCTGAAGATCGCGGCGGGTCAGGTCGTTGCCGGTGGCATGGCCCCAGATATGGTCCAGGGCGTCGGCCTCGGCGATGTCGCGGCCCCCTTTGGCCAGGGCGACCACCAGTTCGGCCTCGTAATGGAAATCCTGGGTCGCGGGGGGATAGGCGATCGTGGCACCACTTTCCACCACGGAATCGGCTGGTTTGGTGAAATAGAACGGCGGTTCGGCATTGGGGTCATGGCCCATTTCGCGGGCGTGTTCGGCATAGTTGCGCCCGACACAAAAGATGCGCCGCACCGGAAAGCGGCCGGGGCCGGTGGTGGGCAGGCTGACGGTCGGCTGGGCGGGCAGAACAAACTGGGTCATCATTGGCCTATTGTAAAACATTGGACGCCACGCGCCTGCAACCTGCGGCAGGCCAGATCGGCGTTTTCCTGGTTGAGGCCCATGAAATTTGCGTCATAGCCCCCCTTGCGTTCAACGACCTTGCGCAAACCATCGCCCAAGGTGGCGCTTTCGGCCAACTGGGTTTTCAACAGCAGGCGCTCGGCCTCGGAGCGGCTGCCGAAATGGCCAAGGTGCACGCCCCAATGTTCGCCGCCCGAGGTGGACACGCGGGTCACGACTTCGGGTTTGGCGGGGACGGCGGCCAGTTCGGCATCGGCATCGGTATAGATCGGCGTCCGTTTGGCCGGGCGCACGGCCTCGCCCTGGGCCAGTTCCAACGGCTGTTCGCTGGCGGTGGCGGTGACGGTGACCAGACCCTGGGACGGTGTCGTGGCCGTGCCGCCCTCGGTCAGGGCCATGGCCTGGCCTTCCAGGCTGTCGGGGGGCGGGGCAGGGGCTGCGACGGTTTCGATGGCCATGACCTCGCTGGCGATGTCCGGGGTCTGACCCGGTCGCGCCTGCGGGCGCGGCGATTTGGCAACGGCGAGGTTCAGGCGCAACGTCTTGCCCGCGCCGCTTTCCACCTCGGGCAGGGCCTCGTCGACGGTGGTTCCGGCCTCGGCGACGAGGGGGGCGGTTTCGGGGTCGGCGGGCACCGGCTTGATGGTGCGCGACCCCGGTTTGGCCTTGTCAAAGCCCAGGTCCAGCAGTTCGGCCATCTTCTGGTTGCGCATCGCGGTCGAAGTGCCGCCGAACACCGTGGCGATGATCCGCACGCCACCGCGCTCGGCGCTGGCGGTCAGGTTGAAGCCGGCGGCGTCGGTATAGCCGGTCTTGATGCCATCGGCGCCCTCATAGGCGTCCAGGAACTTGCGGTTGGTGTTGTTGACGGTAGCCATCCCGGCATCGGTGCTGCGGCGCGAGAAGATGTTGTAATACTGCGGGAAATCGTAAAACAGATGCCGCCCCAGCAGCGACATGTCGCGGGCCGAGGACAGGTGGCCCTTCATCGTCAGGCCATTGGCATTCTTGAAGGTGGACTGTTTCATTCCCAGCCGGCGCGCGGTCGAGGTCATCCGTTCGGCCCATTTCTTGGACGTTCCGCCCAGCGCATCGCCAATGGCCGTGGCCGCATCATTGGCCGATTTCACCGCGGCGGCGCGAATCAGATAGCGCAGGGCGATTTTTTGCCCGGCCTTCAGCCCCAGCCGCGTCGGCGACTGATTGGCCGCGTTTTCAGACACCGTGATCAGCGTGTCCAACGAGACGCGTCCCGATTCGATGTCCTGAAAGGTCAGGTAGAGGGTCATCATCTTGGTCAGCGATGCCGGGGGGAGGGCCATTTCGGCGTTCTTGGCATAAAGCGTCTCACCCGTCCGGGCGTCCATCACAAATGCCGCGTATTGCGCTGCCCCTGCCGGGCCCGAGAGCAGAGCCAGAAGGCCCAGCACACAAACCATCAAGAGATTGCGCAGATGCTGCCCCAAAAAAGGTGTCACCTTGCCTGCCTCATCATTGCCCTCGTGCCCCTGTTTGATCGGGGCATCGTTCTGCTTGGCCAAAGCCTAACACAGGGCAACTTTTCAGAAAACCCCTTTGTTTCAATGGGTTTCAACCCGTTCCTTATTCAACACATCTGGGGATGCACTCCATATATGGTGGATCGGCGTCTGAGTAACGCAAGGGGTGGTAGGGCTACAGCCCGCGAACCAGCGCCGGAAGGGGTGCCAGATCCGGAATGGAGCGAAAACGTGCCGCACCCTGCGGCACATCGGCACGCTCCAGCGCCCATGTCAGACCATGTGGTACATAAATGCCCCAGGCCCCGGCCTCCAGGGCGGGCAGAACGTCGGATTTCAGTGAATTGCCCACCATCATCGCCCGCTCGGGCCCGGTCCCATGACGGGCAAACAGGGTGCGGTAGGTGGCGGCGGTCTTGTCCGACACAATCTCGACCCCGTGGACAAGGTCGCCCAGACCGGACTGCGCCACCTTGCGTTCCTGATCCAGCAGATCGCCCTTGGTGATGATCAGGATGCGGTAGTCTGGGGCAAGCGCCGCGATCGTCTCGCGGGCATGGCGCAGCAGGTCCACCGGATGGGCCAGCATCTCGCGCCCTGCCGCCAGAATTTCGGAAATGACCGAGGATTGCACACGCCCCCCCGTCACCTCGATCGCGGTTTCGATCATCGACAACATGAAGCCTTTGACGCCAAATCCATAGTGGCCCAGATTGCGCCGCTCGGCCGCCTCCAGCCGTTCGGCCAGATGGGCGGGGTCGGCCGCGTCGGCCAAAAGCGCCGCGAATCGGGTCTGCGTCATGTGGAACAGGGTTTCGTTGTGCCACAGCGTATCGTCGGCATCAAAGCCGATGGTGGTCAGATCGGGCATTTGGGCACCTCCGGCGCGCGATGCTGGCGGATGATTGCTGCTGCGGCAAGGCGTTATCCGCGAATATGCGGGTGCGGGGCTTTCGCAAAGCGCAAAAAGGACTATATTGTGGGCATCGTTCCAGCCCAGTCCGAGGTCAGCCGTGCCCGCCATACCCTTTACCATGTCTGATGATGAACGGCGCGGGCCCGGTCAGGACACATCCATCCTGACCAAGACCAAAACCAAGACGGAACGGCCGCCGCTCTACAAGGTGCTGATCCTGAATGACGACTATACGCCCATGGAATTCGTCGTCCATGTGCTGGAACGGTTCTTTGGCCTGAACCATGCGCAGGCGTTTGAAATCATGCTGACGGTCCACAAAAAGGGGCTGGCGGTGGTGGCGGTGTTTTCGTTCGAGGTGGCGGAAACCAAGGTGGCGCAGGTGATGGATTTTGCACGGCGCCACCAGCACCCGCTGCAATGCACGATGGAAAAAGAATAGACCCCACGGGGTTTCGGGGCACACATGCGAAATCTGCGATTGGAAATGGCGCTGGACAGCGGCGCCTGGGTGTTGCCTGCGACAGGGGACATTGGGGTTTATCGACCAAGGATCGGTGACGATCTGTCGGCGCTTCCGAAAGACAGGGTGGTCGTGCTGACCGGGTTCAAGCCCGACCATGACCATTTCGCGGGTCTGGGCTACCGCACCACGGCGACGGGGCAATTCGCCACGGCGCTGGTCTGCCTGCCCCGCGCCAAGGCCGCCGCCCATGCCCTGCTGGCCGAGGCGACGCTGGCGCTGCGTCCCGGTGCTGTGATGGCGATTGACGGACAAAAGACCGACGGGATCGAGGCGGTGATCAAGGATTGCCGGGCGCTGGGGCTGGCGATGGGCGAGGCGCTGTCCAAGGCGCATGGCCGGATCTGCGTCTGCCCCGCCGATGCGCGCCTGTTGGCCTGGGCGGCGCAGGATCAGGTTGTAGACGGGTTCGTGACCCGGCCGGGCGTGTTTTCGGCCGATGGCCCGGACCATGGCTCCATGCTGCTGGCGGCGGCGCTGCCCAAGGACCTGCCCGCGCGGGTGGGTGATCTGGGGGCCGGGTGGGGCTATCTGGCCCATGCCATTCTGGCGCGGCCCGGTGTCAAGCATCTGGACATTGTCGAGGCCGAGCAGGTGGCGCTGGACTGCGCGGCCCGCAACGTGACCGACCCCCGTGCGGTGCGGCACTGGGCCGATGCGCGGACCTTCCGGCCCGAGAAACTGTGGGGCGCCGTGGTGATGAACCCGCCGTTCCACACCGGGCGCGAGGCCGATCTGGCGCTGGGTCTGGCCTTCATCAAGGCGGCGCAAAAGGGGTTGGCCCCCGATGGCGTGCTGTGGATGGTCGCAAATCGACACTTGCCCTACACAGCACCCCTGCGCGAGCTGTTCCGCGTGGTCGAAGAGGTTGCCGGTGACGGCAGCTTTGCCGTAACGCGGGCCGCCTATCCGGTGCGGGTGAAACGGAGCTGAGGAAGATGGGCGAACCCTCGTTTTTCCAAAAGAAAAACGACGAACCGCCCATCCTACAAGTCACGCCCGATGTCACGGGTTCCGCCTTGTAGGATGGGCAGTTCTCCCGGTTCGCCCCGAACCGGGGGGTTTGCCCATCTTCCTCACGCCTGGTCGCTGGCCGCCTTGTCGTCCAGCATGATCTGCCGGGAATGCGAAGCGAATTCGCGCCGCAGTTGCACCCCGGCGGTCAGGACGGTGGCGGCCAGCAGTGGCATCGGGCCGATCAGCCAAGCCAGAGAGGCCAAGGCGAAATAGACCGAGTTCAGCCCCCGGTTGAAGCTTTTCGCCGCCGTGATGTTGATCTTGGCCGTCTGGCGGGCGCGGGGGGCGGCTGTGGGATTGCCGTGATCATTCGGCACCGCCGCCATCATGATCGCGCAATAGCCGAACAACCGGTGCGACCATACGAATTTCAACAGCGCATTGGACAGCAGCGCCACCACCACGATCAGCTTGATGCGCAGTTGCGCACTGTCGCCCGCAATCGTCAGGTCCTGGGCCAGCCCGTTCAGTGTGGCGACATTGCCAACCAGCGCCACCCCGCCGCCGATGGCGATCATGCAGGCAGACGCGAAGAAGGCCGTCCCTTGCCGCAGGCTGTCAATCAGCGACACGTCAAAGATGCGCGGCTCGCGCGTCAGGAACTCGGTCATCCAGCGATAGCGGTAATCCTGCATCAGCAGGCTGACCGAGGGGCGCCACTTTGGCGGACGTTCGGCCACCAGGCCGGTCCCGACCCATGCCGCGATCAGCAGGGCCAGTCCGACTGTGTCCAGCAGGGTGAAGGTCGAGACGAGGGCAGACAGCAGGTTCATGGCCGCCAAGCTAGCCTTGGGCGTGGGCGCTTGCCAGTGGGATTTTCCCGGCCTAACACTGAGGGGGAACGGAGACCTGCCATGGATATGCCAAAGCCCGACGCCCGGGTCCTTGCGGCCCGCGACAGCATTCTGTCCAAGCTGCGCGCCACATTGCCCGGCGGGGTGATCGACGACCCTTCCGAGACGCGGGCCTATGAATGTGATGCGCTGACCGCTTATCGCTGTGCGCCGCTGGCCGTCGCACTGCCCCGCACGACCGCGGAGGTCGCGGAGGTGTTGCGCTTGTGTCACCGTCTGGGGGTGCCCGTGGTGCCGCGCGGGGCGGGGACATCGCTGGCCGGGGGATCTTTGCCGACCAGCGACTGTGTCGTTCTGGGTCTGGCGCGGATGAATGCCGTGATCGAGACGGATTATGACAACCGCTATATCCGGGTGCAGACGGGCCGCACCAATTTGTCTGTCACAGGCGCGGTCGAGGCGGAGGGGTTTTTCTATGCCCCCGATCCCTCCAGCCAGTTGGCCTGTGCGATTGGCGGCAATATCGCGATGAACTCGGGCGGGGCGCATTGTCTGAAATATGGGGTCACCACCAACAACCTGCTGGGTGTGACGCTGGTCCAGATGGACGGCACGGTGGTCGAGATTGGCGGGCCCTGGCTGGACCCGGCGGGGATGGACCTGTTGGGGGTGATCTGCGGCTCGGAAGGGCAGTTGGGCGTGGTGACCGAGGCCACCCTGCGCATCTTGCCCAAGCCCGAGGGCGCGCGGCCTGTGCTGATTGCGTTCAACGCCAACGAAGTCGCGGGGGCCTGTGTCGCCGACATCATCAAGGCGGGCTTGCTGCCCGTTGCCATCGAATTCATGGACCGCCCCTGCATCGAGGCGACCGAAGCCTTTGCCCATGCCGGCTACCCCGATTGCGAGGCGCTGCTGATCGTCGAGGTCGAGGGGTCCGGGCCCGAGATTGACGAACAACTGGCCCGCATCAAGGAAATCGCCCTGCGCCACAACCCGGTCGCCTTTCGCGAAAGCCGGTCCGAGGACGAAAGCCGCCGCATCTGGCTGGGCCGCAAATCGGCCTTTGGCGCGATGGGCAATATTGCCGACTACATCTGTCTGGACGGGGCGATTCCGGTCAGCGAACTGGCCCATGTGCTGCGCCGGATTGCCGAGATGAGCGTCGAGGTGGGGTTGCGCGTCGCCAATGTGTTCCATGCGGGCGACGGCAACCTGCATCCGCTGATCCTGTATGATGCCAACAAACCCGGCGATCTGGAAAAGGTCGAGGCGTTTGGTGCAGACATCCTGCGGCTGTGTGTCGAGGTGGGCGGCTGTCTGACCGGGGAGCATGGCGTGGGGGTGGAGAAGCGCGATCTGATGAAGGTGCAGTTCACCGATGCCGACCTAGAGGCGCAGTTGAAGATCAAGGATGTGTTCGACCCCGATTGGTTGCTGAACCCGGCCAAGGTGTATCCGCTGGCTGTGACGGCCAGCCGGCGTGCGGGTTGACAGGTTGGGGGGATTTCACATCCCCCCAAGCCCCCCCTGTGGGATATTTATGAAAAGATGAAGATGAGAGTCGAGACAGAGGATGATCTGGTGGCATTTCTGCGCAAGCGGGAGGCGCCGGTCTTTGTGCAGGGTGGTGGCACGCGGCGGCTGGGGGCTGTGGCGGGCGAGGGGATTGACACCTCGGGGCTGGCCGGGGTGCGGATTTATGAGCCGGGGTCGCTGACGCTGGTGGCGGGGGCGGGCACGCCAATGGCGGAGGTCGAGGCGGTTTTGGCGGGTGAGCGGCAGCGGTTGGCGTTCGAAGTGCCGGACATGCGGGCGCTGCTGGGGCGGGACGGGATTTCGACGTTGGGCGGGGTTGTGGCGGCAGGGGCCTCGGGGCCGCGGCGAGTGCAGGTGGGGGCAGCCCGTGACCATCTGCTGGGCTTGCGCTTTGTCTCTGGCACCGGGGTTCTGGCCAAGGCCGGGGGGCGGGTCATGAAGAATGTCACGGGGCTGGATCTGGGCAAGCTGTTGGTCGGCAGCCATGGGGCGCTGGGGGTGATCACCGAGGCGGCCTTTCGCGTGCAGGCGCTGCCCGAGACCGAGGCGACCTTGATCGGGCCGCGGGGGCTGGCCGAGGGCTTGGCCGTGTTGCGGGCGGCGCTGGGCACGCCGTTTGATGTCAGCGGGGCGGCCTATCGGGGCGGGGTGGCCTTGATCCGGGTTGAGGGGATGGCGGGGTCGGTGGCCTACCGTCTGCGCGCCTTGCAGGACCGGTTGGGCGGTGATTGGCAGGTTGAGGAGGGGGCCATCAGTGCGGACCTCTGGTGCGGGGTGCGGGATGTGACCGCGTTTGCCGGGCGCGACGGGGTGGTCTGGCGGGTGTCGGTCAAGCCGTCCGATGCGTTGGACATCGTGACCGGGCTAGAGGCCGAGGCGGTGTTCGACTGGGGCGGCGGGTTGATCGGGCTGCTGTGTGCGCCAGATGTCGATGTGCGGGCGCGGGTGCAGGGGCGGGGTCACGCCACGCGCATCCGGGGCGATGCGCCGGGGCCGGTGTTTCATCCCGAGGCGGCGGGGGTTGCAGCCCTGACCCGCGGAATCAAGGCGAAATTTGACCCCAGGGGCATTCTGGGGCCGGGGGTTCTGGGCTGATGCAGACTTTCTTTACCGAGGCGCAACTGGCCGACCCCAAGCTGGCCGAGGCCAACAAGATTTTGCGGACCTGCGTCCATTGCGGGTTTTGCACGGCGACCTGCCCGACCTATCAGGTTCTGGGCGATGAGGCTGACAGCCCGCGGGGCCGGATTTACCTGATCAAGGAGATGCTGGAAACCGGCCGCCCCGCCGATGCCAAGAC
>CAMBWO010000057.1 GCA_945871285.1 Pseudorhodobacter antarcticus
CCTTATCGCACCTACACACCCTATCAGGAATACATCCTGCCGGGGCTCATCGGCATGGTGGTGCTGTTTCAATCCATGCAATCGGCGCTGTCACTGGTCTATGACCGCGAGGTCGGGGTGATGCGGGTGATGCTGGTCACGCCGCTGCCCCGCCCGTTCCTGCTGTTTGCCAAGATACTTGCGGCCACCGTCCTGGCCCTGCTGCAAGCGGCCATCTTTCTGGCCATCGCTGCGGCCTTCGGGGTGATGCTGCCCTTGAAAACCCTGATCCTGACCGTGCCCGCCGTGATTGCATCCGGGTTGATGCTGGGGTCGATCGGGCTGGTGGTGTCGGTCTATACCAAACAGATCGAGAATTTTGCCGGCATGATGAACTTCGTGATCTTCCCGATGTTCTTCATGTCGTCGGCGCTTTATCCCCTTTGGAAACTGCGCGAAGCGGGGGTGCAGGTCATCTATGGTATCGCCAACTGGAACCCCTTCACCCATGCCGTCGAACTGATCCGCTTTGCGGCCTACGGCCAGTTCAACGCCCTGTCCTTTGCGGTGGTAACGGGCACCGGGCTGGTGGCCTTTGCGCTGGCGGTGCGGGGATACAACCCGCTGGTCGGCGCCTTTGGTCAGGTCAAACGGGACTGACGCGGGCTGCGCGACAACCCCGACAACAGCGCAGACACCAAAACCAGCAGCGACGCGATCAGCACCAGCACCAGCACCCCCGCCACCATCCAGCGCGCCGCCGGCATCGCCTGCAAATCCGCGCCCTGCCAACGGCCCTCACGAAATATCCAGACCCGCCCGACATCGCCCGCGGCATCGCCCAGCAGCACCGATCTGGCCAGCGTGGGCCCGGCATCGACCGCACCCTGACCCAGCCAGACCCGCACCACCAAGGTTTCATCGGCGGCCATATCGCCCAGCCGCAGCGCGGTCAGCCCGGTCGATGTCGTCTCGATGGTCGGCGTCCCGGCATCCGCCTCGACCAGCAGCGCGCCGGGCAGGGTCAGCACCACATCCTGACGCGCCATCCCTTTATTGCTGACCACGATCTGCGCCGCCATCCTGAAATCCGCCACCGACAGCACATTCGCCAGCGGAGGGATGTCGCGGATCATGTCGCGCACGACGGTGGAACTGACCAGACGCGGGATGCCAATGGCGATCAGCTTGTCGCGGGCCTCGGTGCCCAGCGCCAACCGCAGGGCAATGTCGTCTTCAGCACGCTTGACCAGTTCCTCCGCCAGAAAATCGGCAACCTCTTGCGGCTCCAGTCCAAAGCCGCGCGGCAGCAGATAGGAAGACAAATGCACCTCGGCCGAGAGCGGAGAAGACACAAGCGTGCGCAGCGTGCCCGTCATCGCCAGCACCCCGCCCAGAGACACCGCCGCCGCCACAAACGCCGCCGCGATCGCCAGCCGTGAACCAGATCGCGCCATCAGGGACCCCCACCAAATTTGCATGAACGCTACAACCAAACGTTTCGCGGCGGGCATTCGATTTTTGGATGTTGAGGATTGGCGTCCGCCGACTTTCCGCCGACTGCGGCACGCAAGGCCGGGCCCGGCGCTGGTTCGCCTTTCGCTGATCCTTCCAGGACCCGCGTTCAATGCCATCGTTGAACCGTCCGGCCCTGACGCGCCAGCCCGCCGCGGACCACCAAATCAGTCCCCCCGACCAAGCCGGCTTGCGGCTGCCGTTTCGCGCAATGACCCCGATCCAATCGGTCGAACCGATGCGGGCGCGACGCTGCCGTTGGGCCGCCTTCGGCGACGACAGGCCGGCCGCTGCCTGCGCAAAGGCCGCACCGAAAGCGCACCTGTCGCGGATGACTTGACACGCCACGTCTTGCGCCCTCTGGATCAGGCGATAAGCCCGTCCAAAGGCTACATCATGCCATGAAATTCCTGCCACGCATTCTGTCCAACGATCCATGCTGCCAGGTCTGGAGTAACGACCTGGCGCGTGGCGAGAACCGGATGCTGGAAACTGCCGATCTTTTGCTTATGGGGCCTAACCGGGCACCTCAAGGTGACGCCCGGATATTGCACGGCAACGGCACGCTCTGGCGGCTTCCCGCCGATGCCCCCACCGTGGCGGCCATCCCCCTGCAAGGCGTGCCGCTCGACAACGACCATCCCCACATCGCTCACCTACCCTGCCCGCTGACCCTGCGCCCAAAAATGAATGGAAACACAATGACCCACACCCTCGACACCCTCGCGCAGGAATTGCAGGAGCTGCGGCTTGCCAGCTTTGACTACGACTTTGCCTGGCGGCTTGGCGCCCTGATGCAGGCCGAGGCCGCCGCCCGCAACCTGCCCGCCGCGATCACTGTGGCGCATGGGACGGATGTGGTGTTCTCTTGCCTGATGCCCGGCGCCACCCCCGACAACACCGACTTGGCCGCCCGCAAACGCGCCGTGGCGCACCGCTTTCACCAGCCCTCATTGGCCATGCGGCTCGAGGCAGAGCGGGGCGGCTATGACTTCAACCAACGCTTTCGCCTGCCCGAGGCGCAGTTCGTCGCCAGCGGTGGCGGCTTCCCCCTGATCCTGCGCGGCGGCACCCTGATCGGCACGGCCGCGGTCAGTGGCCTGCCCGATGTCGAAGATCACCAGCTTGTCACACAGGCCTTGCGAAGCCTTCTGGGCTAGCGTCACGTGCTCTTGCGGGCAGCCAACCAACAAATTTCAGGGAGACGACACATGGCGGCGAAAATTCGCTGGGGAATTCTTGCAACCGGCTGGATCGCCGAGTTGTTCGTCAAGGACCTGCTCTTGACCGGCCATCAGGTGACGGCCGTCGGCTCTCGCACCCAAGCCAGCGCCGACCGCTTTGCCGCGCAGTTTGGCATCCCAACCGCGCATGGCAGTTATGAGGCGCTGGCGGCCGATCCCAATGTCGACATCATTTATATCGCCACGCCGCACCCGCAGCACGCCCATGCCGCAACGCTGGCACTGAACGCGGGCAAGCACGTTCTGGTCGAAAAGGCCTTCACCCTGAACGCCGCCGATGCCGCCGACATCGTCGCCCTGGCCCGCACCAAAGGTCTTGTGGTGCTCGAGGCGATGTGGACCCGCTTCCTGCCCCACATGTGCCGCGTCCGCGACATTATCGCCGCGGGCACCATTGGCGAGGTTCGTTCCATCACGGCAGACCACCGCCAAAAGCTGCCCGATGACCCCAAGCACCGCCTGAACGCGCTGGACCTGGGCGGCGGCGCCCTGTTGGACCTTGGCATTTATCCCATCTCGTTCACTTGGGATATTCTGGGCAAACCGGCGTCGATCGCGGCCCTTGCGACCTTCCGTGAAACCGGGGCAGACGCGCAGGTGGCCACAATCTTCCACTACGCATCCGGCGCCATCGCCACCACACTCTCGTCCAGCGACAGTGCGGGGCCGAACCGTGCGGTCGTCGTCGGAACCAAAGGTCGAATCGAGTTGGACCGTGTCTGGTATTCCCCCACCACGCTCCGCGTTTATGACAACGAAAACAACGTCCTGGAAACGTTCGACAGGGCCGTGAAAGGCCGGGGGATGCAGTTTCAGGCCGACGAAGCCGAGCGTCTGATTGCGGCGGGCCTGACAGCCGGGGACATCATGCCGCCAGCGCAAAGCGTTGAAATCATGGCCACCCTGGATGAGGTGCGTCGTCAGATCGGCCTGAAATATCCTCAAGAGATTTGAAGGCCCCGGCACAGACGGGGCAGCCCCGTCTGTGCCCGCAAAAGCCAAGACCGGGCCATGATCCGAAACGACCGGGTTCGTGACCATGCGTCGCTGGCAGCCCAACGCCCGACTCTGGCGCAATCTGCCCTGGCAACGCGGGACGCTGTCCTGTCGCGCCCCTTTCCCACGCTACACCATTGACCCGCCGGAAACGGCGGCGTGCCCGTCTACCTATGTTGACGGTCCAGCAGCCGGGTGCCCGAGGTGGCCGCCTCGACCCGGTTCGTCGCCTTCAACACGCGAAACACCGCTGACAGGTGAAATTTGATCGTGCCCTCGCTCAGGTTCAGTTCGCGCGCCATTGCCTTGTTCGACTTGCCCTTGACCAGCATGTCCAGAACTTCACTCTGGCGCGGGGTCAGTTCGTCAATCGACAGGGTTTGATCTTCATGAGGCATCACCCGCTCAGAGACGTAATCCGTGGGCCCATCCTCAATCGGCAGATCAGGCAAGAACGGCGGCAAATAGACCACACCCGCGCAAATCGACTGAAGCGCGCGCACGAGTTCCGAGATGCCAAGCCCCTTGCTGACATAGCCGTGCAACCCGATGGCAAGCGCGGTAAGGATGTCATTGCGACCCTGCGACCCCGAAACCACGGCAACCCGCAATGCCGGAAAGCATTTTCGCACCGTTCGAAGATTCTCCCAATTCTTCATCCCCCGCATATTAAGGTCAAAAAGCGCCAGTTCGACATCCTCACGGACGGAAAGCACCTCCACCGCGGCATCAAAGGTATCGGTTTCGATGACTTCGAAAAAATCAAGCCGCTCGGTCAACACACGGTTCAGGGCTGCCCTGAAGAATTCATCATCATCCGCAATCAAGGCCGTCTTGCGGATCTTGACGGGTTTTTCAACCATGATGCATCGCCCTCCCCGGCGTTTGGCACAACAGCAGGTGGCAAATGTCGCAGACATTTGTCGTTCACGGACAAACATGGTGGCCCCGCCGGCTCGACCGGGCGGGGATAAATGCAATACGCGTCAGGCAAGACGCCGCCTGTTGCGATAGTGTATCAGGGATTGGTCTGACGCCGACGGTCTGAATTGTGTCGGTATCTGGCATCACGAACTGCTTAGGGCAATTGCCGCGAACACCAGGCTCATTCTCGCGAATCAACCATAAGGACAGTTATCCTTCGCAGCCGCCCTCTGCAAGGCACCGGGACGTTTCGCCGCGGACCGCGCCGGCTTTCCGCTTGGCAGGCACTATCCGACCGGCAAGGTTGAACCCGACGCCGGTCATGGCCCAGCGTCAAACCAATCGTGCCCCCGGCCGCGGGATCAATTGAGGGCAGGCGACGCCGTCAACACGCTTCGCACCTTTTCAATGCATTGCAGTCTGCGGAACGGCTTTTGCAGGAACTCGGCGCCCTTGGGAAGCTGCTCTCGCCCGGTGGCATTGATGTGCCCCGAAAAGAACAAAACCTTCAGACCCGGCAAAACCCGCTGCGCCTCCCGCGCCAGTTCGATGCCGTTCATGCCGGCCGCGATCCAGACATCCGTCAAAAGCAGTTCCGGTGCAAACCCCGCCGCGACAAGCTCAAGCGCCTCTCGACTGCTGCCAACGCTGGTAACACGGTAGCCCGACGACACGAGCAAGGCCGCCACATGATCCCGGATCAAGGCATCGTCGTCGACCACCAGGATCATCGCTTCGGTGATGGGCTTGTTCATGGTTCGGAACTCTCTGTGGTCTGTGTCACGGGCGGAGGTCGTGCTCTTGGGGGTTCGGTTCAATGCGACGCCCCACGGGTCAAAGGTGCGGGGTGTTTCGGCCTGGGCTGGTCGCGGTGCCCCACCGTATCGCTCAGCTGCCGGCAGCAACGCCCAGGGGCATCACCGGCAAAGCAGGTTCGCTTGGTCCCACATCGCAAAGCCCGGCGATACAGTTGCGAATCTTGACCTGCGTGCCACGTCGTTCACGCACCATGCCCGGCTTTTGCGAACTGACATACACCAGCACCTCGGCAAGAATGCGCCCGGCTACATCCAGCGCGACCACGTTCGTCGTTCCCGGCACAAGGCCCGACACGATCACGGTTCGCTGGTTGACCAGATTCGCGTCGGCGATGGCAGGGTTGCCGACGGCAACAACGCTCATTCCGCCCTCGATGTACAAGATCGCGGCAAAGTCCACGATGATGCGCAGCTCTTGCAATCCCGGCTCGACCGTCTTGGGAACCACCACCGCGACGGGCGGAAAGGCGACCTCGATGGCCTGCGAACTGACGCCGAAGGACCCGGACAGGGTGAAAACTGCGGCGATGGCCGTCCGTCTCAGGCATGGGTGAAACTGCATTTCGGTTCCTTTTGGGCAGACCGCACCGGCGATCTGCAAGAATGGCGGATTCAACCCGAACCCAAAGGGACGATGCGATCGACCTTCAACATGAAGCTTTGGTTGGTCAGGCCCGGTATCAGCAGCGTGACCGGGTAGCGGATCAGCACGGTGCGAAAAGACACACCGCTGACCGTTGTGGTGCCAAAGGTGATCAAAAGACTGCCGCTGGTTCCAAACCGGATCGCATCGCGGATGACCGTTTCCACTGCCGCATCGGCGATGGTGGGATTGGTCAGGATCTTTCGCGCCCCCAGGTCCATCGCATAGGACATTTCGTTGCGCATATAGAGACCCCGGCCAAACTCGAGGATGCCGAGGAAAAGGATGATCGCAACCAGACCGACCAAGGCGAATTCCACGCTCACAGCGCCCCGCTCGCATCGCCTCAACTGTGCGGGAAAACGGTTCACCGGACCTGAACCTCCAGTGTCTTTGATTGCGTGAACCGGGGCAGGATCAGCCCGGCATAGGTCTTGGTGCCCGTCAGTTTATAGTAAACCTGCGTGGGCGCGTTCTGGGCGCAGGTTGTCGAACACGCGACCTCCACCGCAGGCTGGGCCGCGCAGGCACAGACGCGGCGGACCGACAGGGCCAGCGCGGTGTCTGTTCCCGCAGTGGTGATGGCGGCCACGATCATGTTCTTGGCGGCGGTTGCCCGCAGCACGGTGTCCACCAAGGCGGGGCCGACGTCCTCTGTTGCGCTCTGTGCCCCCGCCCGCAGGATATGGCCGATCGTCATCCTTTCGGAAACCGCCAGACCCAGATCCGCCATGGCAAGAAGACC
Organism: Pseudorhodobacter antarcticus; assembly: GCA_945871285.1. Classification (GTDB taxonomy): domain Bacteria; phylum Pseudomonadota; class Alphaproteobacteria; order Rhodobacterales; family Rhodobacteraceae; genus Stagnihabitans. Next base: position 6,865 of record CAMBWO010000057.1, read on the forward strand.
GAAGATCAGCAACGGGGCAAGCAAGGCAAACTCCGTGGCCGAGACGCCGTCGGTTTGCCGCCCGACGTCTCGCAGCAGGCCAAAGAACGACCGGCCTTTGTGTCCGACACCACTGAACGCTCGCCCCCTGTCATCCATCGCGCCTGGTTCACCTTTCACAGCGGCGCCCATCGGGCGCGGACTGGACTCTGAATGTGTCATTGATCCTGAAATGCCTTTTACCAACCGGGGCGGCACGATCCTACTTGTTCTGACGGGCTGGCCATCTGGGCAACCTGCCCGCCATTCCAACGCTGTGGCAAAGACCTTGCAGCCCGCCACGTCCGGTCGCAGCCGCCTTCAGGCCTGCAACCGACCTTTGCCGACTGGCCATTTGTCCAGCCGATCAAGCCAAGTAGCGTCGCGGGTATAACTAAGGATAACTCTGACAGCGCCAAATCGTTCCAAGTCACATCTTCTAAAAGTGCGACGAGCTGGCGTTCTTTGAATTCTTGACCACGGCACCCATAGAAAGGGCCACGACCATGAAGACTTTCATCACTCGCTTCAAGAACGACGAATCCGGTGCCACCGCCATCGAGTATGGTTTGATCGCAGGACTCGTTTCCGTCGTGATCGTCACTGCGCTCGTGCTCCTTGGGCCGAAACTTCTGGCCGTGTTCACGTCGATCACCACTGCCCTTCCCGGCGGCACGTAATACGGGTGCCCCGTCGGCGACAAAGACCTCGCCGACAGGGCAGCCGTGCAAGAGGAATGCCGGGTTGACCGCACTACTCCCGACGATCGCCCTGGCATTCTTCTCGCTTACCATCATCTGGGCAGGCATTGGTGACATCGCCACGATGCGGATTCCAAACCGCCTCATTCTTGCGATGCTGCTGGGCTTCGCCGTGCTGGCGCCGCTTGCCGGACTGTCGCCATCCCAGGCGGCTTGGGGACTCGCCTCCGCCTGCATCGTGTTTTGCCTCGCCCTCGGTCCGTTTGCCCTGGGGTGGATGGGCGGCGGTGATGTCAAACTGATGGCTGTTGCGGCCTTGTGGCTGGGTCTGCCGCAATTGCCGGCTTTTCTACTCTGGACCGCTCTTTCCGGCGCTTTTCTGACCCTGGCGATGATTGTCTTTCGGTCGTTGCCCCTGTCGGGGGCGGTCGCCGGGCGGGCAGGTTGGGTGTCCCATTTGCACCTGGACAAGAACCGCGTGCCCTACGGCGTGGCCATCGCTTCAGCGTCACTGATCGTCCTGTCCTCGTCGCCATGGATGGCCCTGCGGTAAAGCGGCCGACACCCGCTTCTCATCAAAGACACGGACCTGCCGCCCAGCGCGCGCGGGACACCAACACCAAGGAATGCACATGCTACGCGGATTGATCGTTCTTGTGGCTCTTTCGGCAGGCGGCCTTGCCGCATGGATGACGCTTGGCCCTACGGGCACGCGCACGGTCGACATGACGCAAAGCGCCACCGATACGACGGACGTGCTGGTCGCCGCGATGGATCTGGAACGCGGCGGGCTTTTGCAGGCGGCCGCCATGCGCTGGCAGCCCTGGCCCAAGGACCTTGTCCACGCGGCCTTCATTGCCCGAGACCTGCGCCCGGATGCCATCGAGACCCTGACGGGCCTGGTGGCGCGCAGCGGGCTGATTTCCGGCGAACCGATCCTTGACGGCAGGCTCGCGGCCGGTGACGCCAGCGCGCTGTCCGTCATTCTGTCGCCGGGCAAGCGGGCTTTGGCCGTCAGGATCAGCGCGGAAAACAGCGCCGGGGGGTTCGTGCTGCCCAATGATCGGGTGGACGTTCTCTTGACCACGACCCAGCTTGATCAGGCAGGACACAACGCCGTCAGCAGCCGCCTGATCTTGAAGAATGTCAAAGTTCTGGCCGTGGACCAGGCGGTCGACAGCACAGGCGATGCTGTCGTGGGCAAGACCGCGACACTCGAACTCAAGCCCGAGGAAGTTGAAATCCTGACGGCGGCCGAAACCGCTGGCGCCATCTCGCTCGCGCTGCGCCCCTTGGCGGACAATGGCGAGGATTCTGCGCTTCCCGCCTACGAAACGACGTCGCTGCGAATCTATCGCGGCGGGAAAATGGAAGTGGTGGACGTCAAGTGACCACCAAAGCATCGGAAAAGAATCGCGGATCGAACACAGCATGAAACATTCCACCCTGCACCTTGGACCCGGCGATCTGGTCGTCCGCCCGCAAAACCAGCCGGGCGGGGGCACGCCCCATATCCGACTCCATGCCTTTTGCGAGTCTCTGACCGTTGCCAACGCCATGCGCCAGGCGGTCAGCGACCGGCGTCTGTCCAGTGCGACCTGCGCCGTCAGCATGGGGGGCATCCTCGCGGCGATCTCGCATTGCACCACCAACCCGACCCCGGATGTCGTGATCCTGGAAACCGCCGCCTCCCGCTCGGAATTGCTCGCGGCCCTCGCCGATCTGGCCCTGGTCTGCGATGGCGGCACCAAGGTCATCGTGGTTGGCACCTCCAACGACATTGCCTTTTACCGCGAACTCATGACCGACGGCATCGCCGAATACCTGCTGGCCCCGGTGAACGCGGTGACACTCATCAGCGCCGTCCTGCGTCTGTTCCAGACGGATGACACCGCCCGCATCGGCAAGATCCACGCCTTCATCGGCGCCAAGGGCGGGGTCGGCGCCTCGGTTCTGGCGCAGAATGTGGCATGGACGGTGTCCCAAGGCGCTGTGGCCACCCTGCTGGCCGATCTGGACCTGCAATTCGGAACCGCCGCCCTGAACTTCAACATCGACTGCCCGATGGGTTTTGCCGACCAGCTTTCCGCCGAAGATCGCCTCGACGGCGCGTTGGTGGAAAGGTTGCTGTTCAAATACGGCCCGCACCTCAGCGTCCTGCCCTGTGCAACGGCGGCCCATATCTCCAAGGACCCGGAAGTTGACGTCATCGCCAGGCTGTTGGACCTGGCGCGCTCCGCCTTTCCCCATGTCCTGCTGGATCTGCCCAGCGCCTGGTCGCCCCTGGTGCGCAATGGGCTTCTGTCCGCCGATGACATCACGCTGGTGGCCGAGCCAGACCTTGCCAACCTGCGCAACGCCCGCTGCATTCTGGACTTTCTCAAGGCCGCCAGACCAAACGATCCGCCACCTCGGCTGATCGTGAACCGCGTCGGACTGCCCAAGCGCAAGGAAATCGGGGCAAAGCACTTTGCGTCCTCGCTCGGACTCGACCTGACGGCCGAGATCGCCTTTGACGCCGCAGCCTTCAGCAAGGCCGAGGCCAACGGCCAGATGATTGCCGAGGCTTCCCCCAAGGCGGCCGTGGCCGAGGTTCTGGATACTCTGGCCGCGCAGATGACAGGCCGGCCGCCCCGCCGCAAAGCCCGCGGCCTGGCCCGGCTCTGGGGCCCGTAACGGTCGGCCCCGCAGGCCAACGGACTGCGGCGCAAAGCGCGAAAAACGACACCGGAACAGGTCTGGCGCCCCATCGCGACCAGACAAGGAGAACTCCAGCATGTTCGGCAAAAGAAACGAATCCCTGCCTGTGGCCCCAGCCGCCTCGCCGAGTGCGCTGCAACTCAAACTCGTTCCGGAACTGGCCCCCCCCACTGCGGCGCCAAGTGCGGAACCGCAGGCCACCCCACCGCAAAAGGCCCGCGCCTATTACGATCTGAAAAAAGAGATATTTGCGGCCCTGCTGGAATCCATCGACGTCGCGAACCTGTCCACGATGTCGGTCGAAGAGGCGCGGCGCGAGGTCGGCGGCATCGCCAACGACATCCTTGCCGCCAAAAAGGCGGTCATCTCCGGCGCCGTTCAGGACGAACTGGTGTCGGATATCTGCGATGACATGCTGGGCTACGGGCCGCTTGAACCGCTGCTGGCCCGCGATGACATCGCCGACATCATGGTCAACGGCGACAAGAACATCTTCATCGAGGTGGGCGGCAAGGTCATCCAGACCGACATCCGGTTTCGCGACAACACCCAGCTTTTGAACGTCTGCCAGCGCATCGTCAGTCAGGTTGGCCGCAGGGTCGACGAATCAAGCCCGATCTGCGACGCCCGCCTTCCCGACGGCAGCCGCGTCAACGTCATTGCCCCGCCGCTTGCCCTTGACGGCCCGACCCTGACGATCCGCCGCTTCAAGAAAGACAAGCTGACCCTCGACCAGCTGGTCGGCTTTGGCGCAATCACGCAAGCGGGCGCCGAAATCTTGAAGATCATCGGACGCGTGCGCTGCAACATCATCATTTCGGGCGGCACCGGGTCGGGTAAAACCACGCTCCTCAATTGCCTGACCCGCTATGTCGATCCGGACGAACGCATCATCACCTGCGAAGATTCCGCCGAACTGCAACTGCAACAACCGCATGTGGTGCGTCTTGAAACGCGTCCCCCCAATATCGAGGGCATCGGCGAAATCACGATGCGGCAACTGGTGAAAAACTGCCTGCGGATGCGCCCCGAACGCATCATCGTGGGCGAGGTCCGCGGCCCCGAAGCCTTCGATCTGCTTCAGGCCATGAACACCGGCCACGACGGCTCGATGGGCACCCTGCACGCGAACAGCCCCCGCGAAGCCCTGTCACGGATCGAATCCATGATCACGATGGGCGGGTTTTCCCTGCCCACCAGAACCATCCGCGAAATGGCCGTGTCCTCGATCGACATCATCATCCAGGCCGCGCGCCTGCGGGACGGATCGCGCCGGATCACCCATATAACCGAGGTGCTGGGCATGGAAGGCGACGTGCCCATCACCCAGGACCTTTTCATCTATGACATGTCCGGCGAAGACGCCTTCGGCAAGATCATCGGGCGTCACCGCTCGACAGGAATCGGCCGCCCGGCCTTCTGGGAAAAGGCCCGCTATTACGGCGAAGAGCAGCGCCTCGCAGCCGCCCTCGACTCCGCGCAACTGCCCCCCCTCGAACGCACCCCATGAAAAAGGGCTGATCCGCGAAATGGCGCCGAATTTCACCCTTCTGTTGACCTTCTTTCTTGCGGCGCTCTGCGTCGGCGGACTGCTGTTCGCCGTCTTGCAGCCTTATCTGTCACGGGCGGCCCGCTACGGTCGGCGCACGCAGATGGTCCTGCGCGACCATGCCTCCTCCGGTGCCGCGCATGGACGTGCCGAAGGTCGGCAGCGCCGCAGATCGGTCGAAGACACCCTGCGCGAGATCGAAGAAAAGCAAAAGGCCATGGCCAAAAGCCGCTCTCGCCGCAGCGTTCAAAGCCGTCTGCGCGAAGCGGGCCTGGGCTGGTCCAAGCATGTCTATTGGGGTATCCGCGCCGCGACCATGTGCACTCTGTTTCTGGGCCTCTGGCTCGGCGCGGGGTTTGGCCTGCCCTATGTGGCTGCCCTTTCCGTTCTGGGCGGCATCTTCCTGCCCAGGACCTATGTCAACTTTCGGCGCAACCGCAGGCTCAGGGCCTTTGCGGTCCAGTTCCCGGATGCCGTCGACGTCATCGTTCGGGGTGTCAGATCGGGTATGCCGCTGGGCGACTGCATCCGGGTCCTTGCGATCGAGGGCCAGGAACCCGTCCGATCCGAGTTCAAGACCGTGGTGGCCGACCAGACCATGGGCGTGCCGGTCCACGAGGCCGTGCAAAGACTGGCCGACCGGGTGGCCCTGCCGGAAACCAACTTTCTCTCCATCGTCATCACGATCCAGAGCCGGTCTGGCGGCAACCTGACCGAGGCCCTCAGCAACCTGTCAACCGTCCTGCGCGAACGCAAGAAAATGCACGCCAAGATCCGCGCGATGAGTGCCGAAGCCAAGGCCTCGGGCGGAATCATCGGTGCCCTGCCCCCCATCGTCGCCTCCGTGCTGTTCCTGACCAGCCCCGAATACGTGGCACTGCTGTTCACAACCTTTGCGGGCAACGTGGTTTTGATTGCCAGCGGCTGCTGGATGCTGATCGGCGTGCTTGTCATGCGCAAGATGATCAACTTTGATTTTTAGGATGACCCCAGGATGATCGAAACCCTTGCCGATTTCCAACCGCTTCTGGTGACAGGGTCAATCGCACTGGCCCTGTTTTGCAGTATTCTGGCCTTGGGCTGGCCCTACCTCGTGCGCGATCCGTTCACACAGCGCATTCAGCATCTGGTGGGCACCGGCGAACGCGACCGGCCACGGGAAAAGGCACCCTCAAGCGTCGTCAAGAAGCGCCTGCTTTTGGGCAGCGAGCCCAGCAAGATTCTGGCCGCCATCGTCGCGCGCTTCAACCTCGCCCGCAAACTGGAAGACGGGGCAACCGTCGACATGCTCAAATCAGCGGGCTTCCGCGGTCGCGCCCCCGTCATCACCTTTCTGGCGATGCGGCTTTTGATGCCGTTCCTGATCCTTGGCGTGGTTGCATTCTACATCTTCGTCGTCATCAAACCCGATCTGCCCATCCTGGCCAAACTGGCGATCATCCTTGTCTCTGGCTATCTTGGCCACTTCGCCCCAGCCGTCTATGTCAAGAACAGGATCAACAAACGGCAAAAATCCATCCGGCGCACCTGGCCCGATGCGCTGGACCTGCTGCTGATCTGCGTCGAATCCGGCATGAGCAGCGAACACGCCTTTCGCAAGGTCGCCGACGAGATCGGCACGCAGTCCAAAGAGCTTGCCGAAGAGCTTTCTTTGACCACCGCGGAACTCGCCTTTCTGCCCGACCGTCGCTCCGCTTACGAAAACCTGGGCAAGCGCACCGATCTGGACAGCGTCAAATCGGTGGTGTCCGGGCTGATGCAATCGGAAAAATACGGAACCTCGCTCGGAACCGCCCTGCGCGTCCTGGCCCAGGAAAACCGCTCGATGCGCATGAGCGAGGCTGAACGGAAAGCCGCGGCCCTGCCGCCCAAGCTGACCGTGCCGATGATCTTGTTCTTTCTGCCTGTCCTGTTTGCCGTCGTGATCACCCCCGCCGTTATCCAGATCATGAACACCTGACCCCGCACGGCTTCGGCCGGGCCAACCCCGCATGACGGAATCCAGCAAATGTCCTCGCCCCTTGCACCGCCCCCTCGCGACACCATCCCTGCAACCGAGACAAAGCCCCGGCCTCGGCGCGGCATGCTGGCTTTGCGCGCGGACCAGGGCGGCGGCGTGGCCATCATGGCCGCCCTCTTGATGCCGGTTCTGGTGCTTGGTCTGGGGCTGGGCGCGGAAACCGGCTTTCAGTACATGACCCAGCGCAACCTGCAAAATGCCGCCGACCTCGCCGCCCATGCCGGTGGCGTGCGGTTGCGGGCCGGAGACACCAAGGCCGCCATTGATGCCGCAGCACTGCACATCGCGACCGCTTCCGGGTTCGAGCCCGCCAAGGGCAGCTTTACCCTGAACACCCCACCCACCACCGGCCCCAATACCGGCAGCGCCCGCAGTGTCGAGGTTCTGCTGACGCGCAATCAGCCCCGCTTCTTCACCGCCCTCATCACCATCGACCCGGTTCTGATCGGGGCACGGGCGGTGGCCACCGTCGCGCCAACCACCTCCGCCGCCTGCGTTCTGGCCCTGTCGCCCACAGCCCATCAGGCTGTGTCGATCAGTGGATCTACCGACGTGTCGCTGCTGGGCTGTGACGTCGCCTCCAATTCGAACGCAAACGATTCCTTCTGGATGGAAAATTCCTCGGCGCATCTGGAGACGAACTGCGTCTTTTCGGTCGGCGGTGCCATCAGCAGCAGCAACCTGCATCTGGCCGGATGCGCCGCACCCATGGAGTATCAGCCCGTCGTCCGCGACCCCTACGCCGATGTCCCCGAGCCCAGCGCCGCCATCCCGTGCGAGCTTTTCCCCAACCTCGCGATCCTGACCCCGATCATCAGCCTGCTGAACGGCGTAAAGGCCATGCGCATTTGCGGGGGTCTGGACATCAAGAAACAGGTCACATTCAAGCCCGGCGTCTACATCATCGACGGCGGGGACCTGACCCTGAATGGAAACGGCACCGCCACCGATGCCGGGCTGACCGTGCAGGGCGCCACGTTCTTCCTGAAAGGCAACGCCAGACTGAAACTGACCGGCAATGGCAGCCTGAACCTTCAGGCGCCCACCACGGGACCCTACGCCGGCATTCTGATCTTTGGCAGTCGCAGCCAGACCGGTGTGACCCATTCCATCCAGGGCAACACCGGTTCCACCACCCAAGGCGCCATTTACGTGCCGACCTCCGCCATCAGTTTCAGCGGCAATTCAAGCACCACGAACGGCTGCACGCAGATCATTGGCCTCACGGTCGAGTTCACCGGCAACTCCACCCTGCGGTCCAACTGCACCCTTGGCAACGCCCGCCCCATCGAAACCAATGTGCTGGTCAGGATCACGGAATGACACCCAGCCCACCTGATCAGCCCTTCAACAGCGCCGAAATCACCTCCAGCGTGTGTCGGCTGACCCTGCGCGCCCAGGCAAACTCCCCATCAAACGGGCCGCGGCCCTCACAGGCCTGCTGCAACTGCACGCAGGCGTTTTGCAGCGCGGTGAACCCCATCAACCCGGCCCGCCCGGTCAGTTTATGCGCGGTCTGGAACGTGATGTCAGGGTCAGCCACCGCAGCAGGCGCCTCCAGAAACGTCGCCCGCACGGTGGCGGCCAAGTCCGCCAGGGCCAGATGCAGCCGCGCGGTCCCGATCGTGGCCCGCAGCTCTTCAAAAAGCTCCGGGTCAAAGATCGTCTCGGGTGCGGCATGGGTCTGCGTGCCGGGCATCGTTGTGAAACTCGGTGTCCCGCCCGTCGCGTTCCGGTCAGGCTGGTCCTTCGGTCCCTTTGGATTGGTCATGGCCGCCTGTCAGGTTCAGTTGCACGTGGCGACCATAGAGCGTCGGACGACAATCATACAGCCCCCAATCATCCCGGCATCCAGCCGGCAGACAGGTCCAACATGAGCAGCATCACCAGACATCCCAAATACGGCATTCCGGTCCGCTTCGCCCTGGCAGACAGGACCCAGATCATGGGTGTCGTGTTCGTCCACCAAAATCAGCGTGTGATCGAGGTGCTGTGCGATGGACGGTCCTTCTTCCCGATCGAAACCCTCGACGGTGTCAGGCTCCTCAACAAACGGCACGTCGTCCAGATCGACCTGTTGCCCATCAAGGAAATCCTGGAACAACTGGACATCTTTCCCGACATTGATGTGCCCTACCTCACTCAGAACAAATGGTGATGCGCCGATGTCCCCACACGCCAAGGCCAATTGATGACAAACCCCCGCACCAAACACCTCGCAGGGCAGCCCTACACCCGCCTGCACGTCCCCGAAGCCCTGCGCACCAGCATCGAACGGCACGCCTGCACTCTCATCGAACTGGTATCGGAACTCCTGCATTCCGGCATGGAACAGCCGCAGCTAAGGGCCGTCCTCACCCAAGCGTCCCTGTCCTACAGCGATGAGCTGATCTCCACGATCATTTCCCTGAAGAACGCGCCATGACACGCGATTTCAAGCTGGATGACGAAACCGGCCGGCTGTCCGCCCTGCGGCGGTACGATGCGCTCGACACGGCCCCCGAAGCACCCTTCGACATGCTGACAGACCTGGTGCGCAGCGTGCTGGGCGTTCCGATCGCGGCCGTCAGTCTGATCGATGCGGACCGCCAATGGTTCAGATCCATCGCCGGGCTGAACGCCAGTGAAACGCCACGCGGGGTGTCCTTCTGCGCTCAGACCATCACGCAACGTCGCCCGATGATCATCCCGGATGCGACGCTGGACCCACGGTTTTTCACGAACCCGCTGGTAACGGGTGATCCGTGGATCCGCAGTTATCTCGGCATTCCGCTGGAAACCCCCAATGGCTACAATCTGGGCGCCCTGTGCGTCATCGACATGAAGCCTCGGGTGTTTTCCGATAATGAGGTCGGCATTCTGACGACCTTTGCCAAGCTGGTGATGAACGAATTGGACCTGCGGCAGATCGCCACCAGTGACGCCTTGACGGGGGCCATGACACGGCGCGCCTGGGTTCAGGCCGCCCAGTCCGAGGTTGCGCGAAGCCGCCGCCATGGGACAGACGCTTCCCTGATCGTGTTTGACATCGACCATTTCAAACAGGTCAACGACACCCACGGCCATCCGGGGGGCGACACTGTGCTGCGTGAGTTGGCCCACCGCGCCTTTGGCACCCTGCGCCAGGGCGACATCCTCGGCCGCATCGGCGGCGAGGAATTCGCCATCCTGCTGCCCGCCACCAACGCCGAAGGCGCGTCCCAGGTGGCCGAACGCCTGCGCAACAAATTCACCGAGGCACCGGTCGACCTGCCCTCGGGCGGCCTTCGCGTCACCGCAAGTTTCGGGATCAGCACCCTGAACCCGGCCATCACCGTGGTCAGCGATTGGCTGGCCGCAGCGGACAAGTGCCTGTATCAGGCAAAGGCCGACGGCCGGAACCGGTGGCGCAGCCATCCGGATCCAGTTGCCTTGCCCGCTGCCCGCTGAACCGAAGGGGGCCTTTCAGCCCGGAAAACCATACCCCGCCTCCGCCGCCAGGGCCGCCGGCCTCGCGCAGCCATGCACCAGATCAACCCGCCGTCCGGTTTCGGCCGATACGCCGATGGCCTCCATGATCTCCAGCACATGCAGCGCCAGTTCCAGGCTGGCCCGATGCGGCCGCCCTTCGGCGATTGCGCCTGCCATCTCGGCCAGGCCCAGGATGCGGTAATTGCCGTCGCCATAGCGGTGCGCCTGCGGAACCACGGACCAATCGCCCTTCTTCTCGCTGACCTTGATTTCGCCCTGAAACTGGTTCGGGTCCGCCACGATCATCGACCCGGTCCGGCCATAAAGCTCGATATGGTTGTGACCATGCTTCCAGATGTCAAAACTGGTCGTGATCGTGACCGAAGCGCCGTTCTCAAACGCCAGAATGCCCGAAATATGCGTGGGCACCGTGACCGGCACGGTCTCCCCCTGACGCGGGCCCGATCCGATGGTCCGGCTGTCATAGGCCGCCTTGGACGAACCGATCACCGATTTGACCGGACCCAACAGGTTCACCAGACAGGTCAGGTAATAGGGTCCCATGTCCAGCATCGGCCCGCCGCCCGGCTGATAATAGAAATCCGGATTGGGATGCCACAGCTCATGCCCCGGCACCATCATATAGCAGGCCCCGGCGACGACCTCGCCAATGGCACCCGCATCCACCGCCGCCCGCGCCGTCTGATGGACCCCGCCCAGAAAGGTATCCGGCGCCGATCCAACCCGCCGCCCGGCCGCCTTGGCCGCCGCGACCAGCTTTGTCGCCTCGGCAAGTGAAATGCCCAGCGGCTTTTCCGAATAGACATGCTTGCCCGCCGCCAGGGCCTGCAACCCCACCGCCACATGATGCTGCGGCGTGGTCAGGTTCAGCACGATGTCGATGCGCGGGTCCGCCAGCAGCGCCCCCACCTCCAGCGCCTCGATCCCCCAGGTCTCGGCCTTGGCCCGGGCGACCTCCATGTTCACATCCGAACAGGCAATGATGCGGATCCCCGGAAACGTCGCCGCCCCCTTCAGATAGGCATCGCATATGTTGCCGGTTCCGATAATCCCGATCGTGGTTTGCTGCATGGCCCGCGTCCTCCCTGGTATTGCGCCGCCATTGATCCCTCACTTGCGCGCCAGAAGAAAGCCCCCCGACGGCCGACTTGCACAAATTTCCCGGCGCGAAAAATGGATGACAAGATCATTTCCGCTTGGCAGTTTTGATTGGGATTTTGTCACAATGAAGAGGAATGTGATCGGCGTTTCCACGCCAGAATATCAACTGTCTCACCGACCTTGACGTGGTCGCCCAACCCGGCGACGGCTTTGTCGTCTTTGGCATGGGCGTGACGCTGGCAAATGCCCGCATTCCGGCGATCTGGCGCTTTGATGCCACGGGGGCGCAAATCGGCACCTCCGTCACCCTCCTGAATGCAGCCGCCAATGATGCGACCCTGCACGCCACGGCGAATGGCTTCATGATCATCCATTCCGACCGCACCCCAGGCGTGGATCAGGCTTTCGTGCAAACCTTTACCGGCGCGGGGGCGCCGATCGGGGCGCCGCAGTTCCTTGGCCAGACCCTGACCAAAGAGATGGATGTCGCCAAACTGGCCAACGGCAAACTGGCGCTGATCTTGGACAGCAACAGCGGCGCAAAGTCGCCGAAAGCCCCTGACCGATCCGATCATCGCACACCAGCGCCTGCCGGATGTTCAGGGCGGCGATGTGATGCGCGGGGCAGGGGGGCGATGTGCTGAATGGCCCGGCTGGCGATGATCAGGTTTCCAGCGGCAACGGCAGCGACATCCTGTCGGGCGGCCTCGGCCAGGACCAGGTCAACGGCGGCGACGGCAAGGACAGCATCGACGGCGATGCCGGGGGGGGGGCGGGCGCCGACCACTTCGACTTTGGAACGATCTTTACCGAAGGGGCGATCGGCAAGGACGCCATCACCGATTTTCAGATCGGCGTGGACGTCATCCTCCGCACCGGTTGGAACCTCGCGTTCGGTGTCACCCTGACGCTGGAATCGCGGACCAACGGCTGCGCGCTTGTCACCGCGATGGGCGACGCGATCTTCCTGCGCGGCGTGACAACCGCTGCCTTCTCGCTGGACGATGTGTTGCACTGAAGCAGCGGCCCGCGCAGCCTTGTCTGGGCGTGACCTTATCCCCAGATTCGCGGGGCTACCGCAAGAAGGGGTCAGCCGACCTGGCGTCATTTCGCGCCACTTGGGGGTTCTCAGCCGCTAACCCCAAGATATTGTGTCAGAAAACAGAATTATGAAAATAGTGCGACGGCGGGTGTTTTTTTCTCTTGCGGGTCGGAACGGCTCGGCCTAGATAGCCCACATCGAAACGGTGCAGACGCGGAAACGCAGACGGACGGATCGGCAG
>CAMBWO010000058.1 GCA_945871285.1 Pseudorhodobacter antarcticus
GATGTGCCAGTGGAATGGCAGGTCCGACTGCCGGCCAAAGGGGTTGACGTGACGGTCAAGGCGCTGAACCCTGATGCCTGGATGACGACGACGGTGCCCTATTGGGAGGGGCCTGTGACCATCACCGGCAGCCATGGCGGCCTGGGCTATCTGGAGATGACCGGCTATGACGACTGATCCCCACCCCTGGGCGGCCGATCTGACCCTGCTTCACGCCCAGGTCTGGACCCGTCTGGTGCGCGGGGTCGGTGACCGCCACGCCCCGGCGCGGCATCCGACGCTGGCAACCGTCACACCGGGCGGCCTGCCAGACCTGCGGACCGTCGTGCTGCGGGCGGCCGAGTCCGGGGCCGGCACGCTGGATATCCACACCGATCTGCGGTCGGCCAAGGTGGCGGCGCTGCGTCACTGCCCCCAGGTGGCCCTGCATGTCTGGGACGCCTCGGCACAATTGCAGACCCGCATCGCGGCCACGGTGGATATTCTGACCGGCGCGGCGGTTGCCGCCCTGTGGGCGCGGGTGCCGCAAACCTCGCAGGCCGGCTATGGCACCCAGCCCGAACCGGGCACCCCCATCGCCCATGCGCTGGACTATGCCAAGACCCCCGACCCCGCCAGTTTTGCCGTGCTGCGCTGCACCGTCCACAGCATCGACGCCCTGCACCTTGGCCCCCGCCATCGGCGTGCCCGGTTCGACCGAAGCGACAATTGGCATGGCCAATGGCTCTCGCCCTGAGGTTGCGAAAAATACCGGGCCGGATGTGATCCAGATTGGTGCGCCCAAGCACTTTGCCCCGCAAAACCCGACCATCAGCCAAGCAGGAGAGACTCATGCCAGCCCTTCCCTTCGACAGCGACGAAATCGAGGAACTGGTGTTGCGCTTCAACGCCGTCATGGCAAAAGAGGGGATGGATATCTCGGACCCCGGCGGCAACGCCACGGATGACGAGGTGGCCGAAACGCTGCAAGAACAACAAGGCGATCTCAGCCGCGATGAGATCACCCAAGCCATCGAAAGCATGAACGACGAGCAAAAGGACGCGCTGGTCGCCCTGTTCTGGATCGGGCGCGGCGATGCCGAACCTGCGGAATGGGAAGAAACCAAGGCCCTCGCCCGCCAACAGCACGAAGGGCTAGTCAGCCGGTATCTGCTGGGGCAACCCGAGGTGGGCGAATTCCTGACCGAAGGTCTGGAGCAGATGATCGAGTACGGTGTGGACTAAAGCTATCCGCTTCGGCTCCTGCCCGTTCATCTCGCCTGTGCGTCGCGGGTTGCCAGCCACAGTGTCCGGATCAAGATCACCGCAGCCACAACACCGATCAGGATCACGGAAATGGCGGCAATCGCCGGGTCGATGTTGTCACGCAGCCCCATCCACATCAAGCGCGGCAGTGTGACGGCATCGACCGAGGTGATGAACAGGGTGACGCCGATCTCCTCCCATGACAGCACAAAGGTCAAAAGCAGCGCGGACAGCACGCCAAAACGGATACTGGGCAGGATGACATGGCGCACCCGCCGGGCCAGCGACGCCCCCATGCCCCGCGCAGCCAGATCAATGCGGCGATCCACCTGCGCCAGCGCCACGGTGATCAGCACCACCGCATAGGGCGCGATCATCACCGAATGGGCCAGGGCAACCCCGGCCCAGGTGTCATAGGCCAGGAAATCGTTGAATTTGCTTAGCGTTATCAGAAAGAAATACAACGTCAGCGCCGATACGACCGGCGGGGCGACCATCGGCAATAGGGCGATGCCCATCAAAAGCCCCGCAAAACGCGGCTGCACGATCCAGATACCCAGACTGAAGGCCAGCCCAAGGCCGGTTGCCAAACTCGCGCTGACGATCCCGATGCCAATGGACAGGCCAAGCCCCCTGGCCCAGGCCGGATTGTCGATCAGCGCCTGATAATGGCGCAGCGACCATTCCCCATCCGGCAGCGACAAATAGCGGTTCGGGGTAAAGGACACCGGAATCACCGCAATCAGCGGCATCAACAAGAACACGGCGACAACGGCCGCCACGCAAATCGCAAGGGGTCCGGGGCGGTTGATCATCGCGGTGCCGCCGGACGGGCCCGCCGCATCATGACGGCCAGAAGGCCGCCAACCGTCACCATCAAGATCACCGAGATTGCCGCGCCCAGACCCCAGTTCGGACTTTGGAAAATGCGCAGATAGATCAGTTCTGCCGCCATGACGCTGCGGCCACCGCCAAGGATGGCCGGGGTTACAAAAAAGCCCAGGGCAAAGACAAAGACCACCAAACCAGCGCCCAGAATGCCCGGTGCTGTCATCGGCACAAAGACCTGCGCAAAGACCCGCGTCCGCCCCGCCCCCATGCCCCGCGCCGCCAACAGCGCACGCTCATCCACCGCCCGCATCGCCGAGGCCAGGGGAAACGCCGCAAACGGTATCAGGAAATGCACCATGCCGACCACCACGCCAAACTCGTTGCGCACCATGGTCAGCGGTTCGGCCAGAAAACCCAGGTTCTGCGCCCAGGTGTTCAGGATGCCCTTGGTCGACAACAGCGCAAGCCAGCCAAAGGCGCGGGTCAGCACCGAAATCCAGAAGGGGATCAGGATGCACATTTCGATCAGCACTCGCTGCATCCGGGTCCCGCGCACCCACAACAACGTCACCATATAGGACGCGCCTACCGTGATCACCGTCACGACCAGACAGACCCGAAACGTGCGCAGGAAAACCGACAGCACCAGCGGGTCCGTCAGGGCCGCCTGATACTGACCCAAACCCGGTTCGGGCAGGGTCACACTCCATGCGGCCACGCCCAGAAACGGCACGACATAGGTCAGCACCATGAACCCCATCAGGGGCACAATCAGCAGCGTCGGGCGGGAAAGGCTGGGCATCTTTGGCGGCTTTCAAGGTATGCCCCCCGGCGTCGGGCCGGAGGGCAAAGGGGTGTCAGGCCGAGATGATGGCCAGATAGGCATCCAGCGCCGGGCCATAATTCGCCTCATACCACTCCATGTCCAGCGCGATCTGCTTGGCGGCGTTGGCCGGATCGACCGGGTTGAACCGCGCATCCTCGGGCGGCAGCAGCGCGTCGGTCGCGGGGTTCGCGGGGCCCTGCGCCAGCAGGTTGAACATCACCAATTGCCGCGCCGGATCCTGCGCCGAGGCGATGAACTTCATCGCCGCTTCCGCACCGCCCGGATTGCCCTTGATGACCGCCATCGACCCCGGCGCGATCAGACCTTGATCCCAGATGAAACCGATGTCGCCGCCCGAATCCTGCTCCAGCAACTTGGCGCGGGTCGACCAGACCAGCACCATCGACGCATCACCGTTCATCAGCATCGACTGGCTTTCCGCCCCGCCGCCCCAATAGCCCGCGACATTGCCCTTGAACGCCTCCAGCTTTTTGTGCGCCCGTTCAATGTCCAACGGATACAGGTCTGCCGGGGCCACGCCGTCGCCCATCAACAGCGCCTCCCACATGCCCACGCCCCATTTGTACATGCCGCGCTTGCCGGGGAACTTTTCGACATCAAAGAAATCCGCCATCGAGGTCGGCGGGCTGGCGCCGAACTTCTTGGCGTCATAGGCGATGATATAGCTGTAAAAATAGCTGGATGCCGCATATTCCCAGCCAAATCCCTCGCGGGTCTTGGTCTTGTCGACCACGGCATAGTCGATGGGTTCCATCATGCCCTTCTTGCCCAGCGTCTGGGCCGAGAACGGGTCTGCGTCGACGATATCCCACGACGGCTTGCCGCTTTCGAACTGCGCCTGAATGGCCCCTTCGCTTGGCCCCGAGCCATCCTGTTTGACGGCAATTCCGGTTTCGGCCAGGAATGGCACACCATAGGCGGTGTCATAGGCCGTCACCGCGTCGCCACCCCAGTTGACGAAAACCAACTCGCCCGACTGCGCCAAAACCGGCGTGCCGCGCAAGCCAACCACAGCCGTGCCCATCATGGCCACGGCAAGTTGCGTAAAGCGACGACGCGAGATGGCGCCGCTGCGGGCCTTGTCCGCCAGAATCTCGATCTGGTCCGCTTCAAAGTGTCTGTTCATCACTCGTCTCCCTTGTTGTCCTATCGTCTCAACGATCAGGCAGTTCCATCGTCCGGCAGTCAAAGAAAAATCCCGCGGTCAGCAAACCATGTGACCCAGACCTGTGCGCCGGGGGCCAGACTGCCCGGCAAAGCAGCAGTCGGCTGCGACAGGGTCAATCCAACGCCACCCGGTGTTTTCAGCGCAAGCTGAGTTTCGGCGCCCTGATAGGTCAGATCGACCAGCGTGGCCGGAATGGAATTGCGGTCCGGCAGCGCGCCTGCGTGCAGCGCCATATATTCCGGGCGCAGGGCAAAGGTGGCCGTCGGCGCGCCCAGACTGGCCGCCATCCGCAGGGTCTGCCCCTCGAACACACCGCTTGCCCCATCAGACCCGGAGGTGACCCCAGTCAAGGGCAGGATATTGATAGTGCCCAAGAATTCGGCAACGAACCGGTTGGCGGGGCGCTCGTACACCTCCTTCGGCGGGGCAATCTGTTGCAAGACGCCATGATTGAAGATGGCCACCCGGCTGGACAGCGCCAAAGCCTCGGTCTGGTCATGCGTGACAAAGACAAAGGTTGTGCCCAGATCGCGGTGCAGGCGGCGGACCTCGTCCTGCATCTGGCCGCGCAGGTTCTTGTCCAGCGCCGAAAACGGTTCATCCAGCAGCAAGACAGGCGGGTCATAGGCCAGGGCCCGCGCCAGCGCGACGCGCTGCTGTTGCCCGCCCGACAGGCCGGACGGACGCTTGTGGCCATGCCCCCCCAGCCCCACCATCTCGACCATCTCGGCCACACGGCGTTTGACCTCGGCACCCGAGCGGCGCTGAACCTTCAGTGGAAAGGCAATGTTCTCCTCGACCGTCATGTGCGGAAACAGCGCATAGCCCTGAAACACCATGCCAAAGGCCCGCGCCTCGGCCGGGGTGTGGGTCATGTCCGCCCCATCCAGCCGCAACCGCCCGCAGGTCGCGGCCTCAAACCCGGCCAGAATCATCAGGAAGGTGGTCTTGCCCGACCCCGACGGCCCCAGCAGCGTCAGAAACTCGCCCCGCCCGATGGTCAGGCTGACATCGGTCAGCGCCGCAAACGAGCCGAAGGATTTGCCTATCCCCTCGGCACCGATCTCCGCTGCCCTGATTTCCTTCACCCGAGCTCTCCCTTGTTCACTGAATCCTAAGGTTGCGGGCCACTGTCGCGCAACCGATAGTTCTTCGTCACGACGGCAAACTTTTTTTGTCGTTACCGATTTATGGGCTGCCCTTTGGGCAGTGTAAAGCTTTGAGCACGCTCTGCCCGCAGCCAGGTGCGAAAGGCGATCACCGTGGGATTTTCAACCATCGCCAACGGCACGGCCACGTAATAGGCGCTGGGCGAGCGCACCTCTTGCTCGAACGGCCGCACCAACTGGCCGCTGCTCATCGCGTCCTTGGACAGCACGACATCGCCCATGGCGATGCCTTGGCCCGCAAGCGCGGCCGAATAGACCAGATGCATGTCGGAAAAAACGACCCCGGTCGCGGCAAGGCCGGGGTCCAGCCCGACCGAGGAAAACCACAGCGCCCAATCCCTGTGGTCCGACAGATGCAACAGCCCCAGACGCAGCACGTCTTGCGGTTGCGGCATCCCGCCCAGCCGGTTCACCATGGCCGGGCTGCAAACCGGCGAGGTCACCACATCCAGCACATGTTCGCTGTCCATGTCGGCATAATCGGCTTTTCCATAGGTAATGAACAAATCAACGTCGGGATTTGACACCTCGCCCAGACGGCGCGGTGTGATGATCGACAGCGCGACATCGGGATAATCGCTGGCAAAACGCCCGATCTTGTTGCACAGCCACCCTGCGGCAAAGCCGGGGGCGCAACTGACCGTCAGGCTGCCCGACACGCCGCGCCCGATGTTGCGCGCCGCCGACCCCGAAATGGCCATCAACGCCTGCCGCACATCTTCGGCATAGGCACGACCTTGGGCCGTCAGTTCGACTCGGGTGCCCACCCGGTTCAGCATGTGGAAATCCAGGTCCCGTTCCAGCATCCGCAACTGATGGCTGACGGCCGACCGGGTCAGGTTCAACTCGTCCGCCGCCTGCCAGACCGTGCCATGACGGGCAAAGCTGACCAATGCACGCAGCGCCTGGGTGGACGGGATTCGCATGCGGGTCGTTCCTCCTGACCGGCACAGTATTGCCGGCACCCGCCCCCCAGCAAGGCTTTAGGTGAAAACCATTTGCCGAGTGCCGGAAAAGGTTTCACTTCCAATGCGCGGTGCCCACCGTTTAGGCTTTCCCGCAAGGAGAGGCCGATGAACCCCAGCCCTGCCCAGACCTTCGCCATTTCCGACATCACGGCCCGTGCCCGCGATCTGTCCGACTGGACCGCGACGATCCTGGGCTACGGGGCCTTTTGGGCCGATTGGTCAAACGGCGCGGGTGCACTGATCGGGCTTTATGCCGAAAATAATGCAATGCCGCGCAATTGTCAGGCCGCCAGCACCACACGCGACCCGCGCAGCGGTCCGGCTTTCACGCGGCGGCGGGATACCTTGACGGCTTGGCCGCGATCCTGTCTTCCATCCGCGCCACACGCTGCCGATGTGCACCACAGCCCGCCGGGACCCCCAGTGTGGTCATTGGACCTCCCCCTTGTGCGACGATCCCCCGCCCATCCAATTTCGCTGGCCAGACTACATCACATCCCCGCGCGGGCAGGATTGGTGGATCCCCTCTGCCCTGCCCGGCGCCTGAAACAGGAGAGATCACGAATGCGAACCTATCGCCACGGTTCAGAACCCTTCAGCCTGCAACGCCGCAATCTGAAAGGCGGCACCAGGCCGCTGGAGGCTTGGGGATTTCGCAATGAAACCGACCCCTTGACCGATGTGCTGCTGGGCAGCCCCGCCCATCTGCGCCACCTGTCCACTTCATCCCTGTCCCGCAAATACCTGCGCGAGGAGCCTTGCAACATTCAGGTCGGTCAGGCCCAACACGCCGAACTGGTTTCGGCCTATGAACATTTCGGGGTCAAGGTGCACATGCACAAACCCGAACCCGACCTGCCAATGCAGGTCTACGCCCGCGACAGTTCCGTGATGACGCCCTACGGCGCCATCATCACCGCGATGGCCAACTGGTGGCGCCGGGGCGAGAATTACGCCGCGATCCGCACCTATGAACAGCTGGGTATCCCGATTTACGACATGGTCACGGCCGGAACCTTCGAAGGCGGCGACTTTGCCGTCATCGAGGAGGGCTGCGTCCTCATCGGCTGCGGCGGCGCCCGCACGCAAGACGAGGGCGCCCGGCAGGTGCAAGGCTGGTTCGAGGCGGAAGGCTGGGAAACCCGGCTTGCCTTCATTGACGAATACTATGTGCACATCGACCTGATGGTGGTCCCGATTGCCCCGAAACTGACCGCCGTCTGTCTGGACTGCACCGAACCCGGCATCGTGGACTGGCTGCGCGCCAAGGGGCATGAAATCATCGACGTGCCCTTCCGCGACACCATGGCGCTGGGCTGCAACTTCATGTCGCTGGGCCGCGACCGGGTGATCGCGCCTGCCATTTCCAAATCCCTGATCGGCCAACTGCGCGCCCGGGGATTCGAAGTGGCCGCAATCGACATGTCCGAAATCTCGAAGACCGGTGGAGGCATCCACTGCATGGCGCAATCGCTGAAACGCGAAGCGGCCTAAGCCTTATAGCGCTGATCAGGATCAACCCGCCCGAAAAGGTCTGCCGGCCTAGACTGAAGCCAGGCCGCCAGATTGCCGTGCAGAATGTCGCGCAGCCGGGCTTCGGTGGACGGACCACGGGACGAGGTATGTGCCGTAAGATGCACGTGGGGGTGGTCATAGACCCAGTGGCCCTCCGGCGGCGGCTCGACCGTCCAGACATCCAGGCTGGCGCGGGCGATCCTCGCGCCCAGTGCAGACCGCAGCGATTCGGGCCGGATCAGGGCGCCGCGTGCGACGTTGATCAGATGCTGCCCCGCCTGACACTGCGCAAACCGGGCATCGTCGAACAGACCGACGGTGTCGGGCGTCAGGGGCGCGCACAGAACAAGGTGGTCGCTGGTCGCGCACAGCTGGTCCAAGGACACGAACGCGACCCCGTCAGGCGCAGGGGTCTGCGACTGGCGGCGCGTCGCCCGGACCGTCATGCCGAACGCCAGCGCCCGATGGGCCACGGCACGACCAATCTCGCCAAAGCCGAACAGGCCCAACGAACGGCCCCTCAGCCCGCCCGGCGTGGCCGGGGTCCAGGCCGCGGCGGATGTGACACGCAGCGCGGTCGGCCGCTTTTCGAAATCCAGCATTGTGGCAAGGACATACTCCGCAATGGCCACCGCCGCCGCCCCGCGCGACACCGTGACATGCGGCAGGTCAAACAGCCAGCCCGGCGCATCGTCCAGACCGGTCGGCCATATGTGCATCCACTCCAGCGCATCTGCCCAGATCGGGCGGTCCCGGGTCAGGCTGCGCAGCTTGCCGTTGGTGACCAGAAGAACCGTTGTGCCAGCAGGAACACCCCATGGGTCGTGCGCCGACAGTTGATCCAGCCGGGTCCCGGCCGGCAGCCGCTGGCGCAGCCAGTCGTGCATCGCGTCATCGAACTGATGGGCGATGCAAAGCGCGCTCACGCCGGGGCCATCCCGCCAACCTGGCTCGACTCCCGGATGATCAGTTCGCCCTTGAGCGTAAACAACTGCGCCGGCCCCAGATCGGGTCTGCGCAGCAACTCTACAGTCCGTTCGACAATGGCGGCAATCGGCTGGCGGTAGGTGGTCAGGGAATACCCCGGCCAGGCCGCCATCGGAATGTCGTCAAATCCGGTGGCACCAATCCCCGCCGCCCCAACGCGTTGCAGCGCATCAAGCCCGCCCAAGGCCAGGATGTCGGAGGCAAAGACAATGGCATCGGGCGCCTGAGGCAGCAAATCCAGGGCGCCGCGCCAGCCCGCATCGTAACTGTAACTCTCGCTGGACGCCGTTCCCACCAGCCGCATCCCCAGTTCCGCCAGGCGGGCCGAGAATGCGCTGTACCGCAACATCCCGATCGCAGTCTTGGTCAGGCCGGCGACATAGCCGATCCTGCGGTGCCCGACCGCGAACAGATGATCAACGATCATGCGCGCACCATCGGTATTGTCACAACAGATCGAGGTGATGTCGTCACTGCCCAGCCGGTTCAGCAAGACCGCCTTGCGCCCCTCGGTGGCCCAGGCAAGTGTCTTGGCATTCAGCACCGTCGCCGAGATCACAACCACGGCGTCCACATTATAGGTGCGCAGCGCGACAAGCTGGTCCTCGACGCTGCTGCCCGGTGAAATGTTGAACAGCAGGCTTTGCAACCCTGCCCGTTGCAGGCCCTGCGTCAGTCTCTCGATCAAGGTCGGATAGAACGGATTTTGCATGTCTGACACGACAATGCCGACAATGTTGGTGCGGCGTGTGGTCAGCATGGATGCGATGGCATTGGGCTGATAGCCATAGTTGCGCGCACCGCTCAGGATGCGGGCGCGCAGGTCCGGCGCAATGCTGCTGCCGGGCGTGAAGGCGCGCGATACCGCCGACTGGCTGACCCCGATCAGTGCGGCCAACTGTCGTGACGTCAACGGCTTTGCCGCGGTGCCTGCCAGCTTCTTCACGAGGCCTTTCCTTCTGCCGATTCGCCGCCGGTGCTACCAGAATTGGCGGCCGCCTGCCAAGTGCGGTTGCTTCTAGGTGCGACATTATCATTTTTGAATACGCATTCATAGCCTTGCTGCAACGCAGCAGAGACGGGCCCCATGTCGCGCCGTTTATTGGCCGAGCCCAGGCGGGAATCCGACAATGCCGCGCAGGGCCACATCGCGGGGTAAGTCCAGTGACACAGCCGCAAATCCCTGCAACGGCAGGCATATTCAAGGGGCAAAAGCTGCAATGCAGCATTCTTGATGTGCAATCGCCGCATCACGGACCCCAAGGGCGCATGTCGGTTCACTTACCCTCATGGCACCAAACCAAGATGCATCGCATCGAATTCAACGATTGAATACGGATGCGAATCGTGTTTGCCTGCACCCATGCCGAGCACCACGATGATGGTGCAGGCCAGGTGGAGGATCTCTCTTGGCGAGCAATGACGCAGAACAACAATCCGGGTCCCGCGGCACCGCAGCGGATCGAATCGCCTCCGTCGAGGCGTTTCAGGTGGCCTGGCGGCCGGGCGACGCGCCGGGCCGGCGGACCGCTATTGTCCGGGTCAGAACCGAGGGCGGGCTCACCGGCTATGGCGAAGCCTCGCCGATGATGGGGGGCGAACACAGCCTGCTGGTGGTGCGCGATTTCGCGGCCAGTCTGGTGGGCGCCGACCCATTCGATCAGGCAGTGATCTTTGACCGGCTCTTGCACCGCTATATCAAACTGGGGCCCGAGGGCGCCGTGACAGGCGCTCTGGCCGCGCTGGACATTGCCCTGTGGGACATCAAGGGCAAGGCGCTGGGCCTGCCGATCTACAAGCTGCTGGGCGGGGCCTGGCGCACAAAACTGCCGTTCTACGCCTCGATCGGCGGCAATGCCGAACGCAGCGTCGATGACGTGGTGCGCGTGGTGGAAAAGCGGTGGCTGGCCGAAACCCCCGCCGCGATCAAGATCCGCTGGGATGGCGACCGCACCCGGCAGGATTACGACATTCCAGGCGACATCGCCAAAGCCCGCGCCGTGCGCAAGCTGGTGGGCGATGCCTTCCCCCTGGCCTTTGATGCCAACAACCAATACTCGATCGGCGGGGCCATCCGGGTCGGACGCGCGCTCGAGGATCTGGGCTATGTCTGGTTCGAAGAGCCGGTCCAGCACTATGACGTGCGCGGCATGGGCGAGGTGGCGCAGCGGCTGGACATCACCGTATCGGCCGCCGAGCAGACCTATACCACCCAGGCCTTGGTGCAGATCATCGAAGCAGGCGTGCGCATGGTGCAGCCCGACATCGTCAAGATGGGTGGCATCACCGGGCTGATGCAATGTGCGGCGATCTGCTTTGCCCACGGCGTGGAACTGGTGCCGCACCAGACCCAACCCGGCATCGGCCATGTCGCCAACCTGCATGTGCTGGCGACCTTGATGCACAACACCAAGCCCGCCGAATTCGCGGACCCCGACGACAGGATGCATGTCGCCTTTGAAAACCCGCCGATCCCGCAGGACGGCTTTTTCACGGTTCCTGACGGGCCGGGTCTGGGTCTGCGGATACGCGACGACGAAATCGACCGCCGCCGCAGCTGACGGCGCTGATCCGAAATCCGCACGGGGAGGAGAAATCCGTGCGACCACAAGGAGGACGAAGAATGCTGACACGACGTTCAATGCTTGGTTCCGCTTTCGCCATGACGGCTGCGGGCCTTTATGCCCCGCGCGTCTGGGCGGCCAGTGGCGACACGCTGCGCTTTGCCAGTGCAGCCGGGGGCCCGCGCAAAACCGACCCGAACCAGACCACCCAAGGGTCTGACAACTGGGCCGTGATCCAGATGTTCGAATACCTTGTGATGCCGCCAGACGGCAAGTTTGGCGTCAAGCCCGAAGATTTCGCGCCCTGGCTGGCCGAAAGCTGGACCACATCCGATGACGCCAAGACCTGGGTCTTCACGCTGCGCAAGGGCGTTCAGTTCCACAAGGGCTATGGCGAGATGACTGCCGATGACGTGGTGCGCTCGTTCCTGCGCGCCCGTGACGAGGGTGTTTCGACCTCGACCTATTCCAACCTGGCCAATGTGACCGCTTCGGGGGCCTACGAGGTCACGATGCAGCTGTCCAACCCCGACCCGATGTTCCTCGGGTCAACCGTGGCGACGCGCAATGCCATGATCGTGTCGAAAAAGGCCGAGGCCGAACTGGGCGAAAAGTTCGCCACCGATCCCATCGGCACCGGCCCCTATCAGATCGACACCTTTGACCCGGACAAGGGCATGTTCCTCAGCCGTCACGACGGCTATTGGGGCGAACCCGCGATCATTCCCAAGGTCGAGTGTCTGTATATTGCCGATACCACCGCGCGCACGCTGGCGCTGTTGGCAGGCGATGTCGACATGATCGAGGGCGTGCGTCAACCGGGCTGGGTGCCGCAGATGCAGCAGCAGAAATCCGACCTGATCTTTGACATCACCGCACCGGGATCGTTCAACACGCTGTTTTTCAACCTGTCCAAGGACCCATTGCAAAACATCCAGATCCGCAAGGCGATCATGCATGGCATCAACAAGCAGGAAATCGTCGACGCCCTGCAACCGATGGCCCGGATGAGCTATACGCTGAACCCCCCCAACTATCCGACCGGCTTTGCGCTCGAGGATCTGCCCGAGGATCTGCGCTACGAATATGACCCCGACGAGGCCAAGAAAATGCTGGCCGATGCAGGTATGCCGAATGGCTTCAAGATCCCGGTCAACACCTCGCAGCGCGAAGACTACAAGACCCAGCATCTGATCATTCAAGAACAGCTGCGCCAGATCGGCATCGAGCTGGATCTGACCATCATGGACCACTCGGCCTATCACGCCGCCAACCGCGAGAACCTGAACACGCTGAACATCAACTCGTCCTCGCTGCCGCCGGTCCCCCTCTATGTGTTCAACCAGTATGCACCGTCCTCGGCGAACATGACGCCGGACGGCAAAGGTGGGGCGAACTATTCGCATTACGG
This sequence comes from Pseudorhodobacter antarcticus, assembly GCA_945871285.1. GTDB lineage: Bacteria > Pseudomonadota > Alphaproteobacteria > Rhodobacterales > Rhodobacteraceae > Stagnihabitans. Next base: position 12,706 of record CAMBWO010000058.1, read on the forward strand.
CGTCGAAATGCCGGGTGTGGATGATCTGCTGGGCCAGATGCTGCAAACCACGACCTATGACGACTATGTCGCCAAGGGCCGTGAGGTGGAACTGCAAATCCAGCGCGACCTGCCGATGGCTGGCCTGCCGACCATCGGCTATCTGGTGGTCCGCAACCCGCGTGTCGACATCGGCTTCCCGCTTGAAGGTGGCTATGCCTACTGGCGCTTCTGCAAGGCCAAGTTCGTAGCCTGAAAGGACAACGCATGGCGAAATATCTCTTCCTTCGGCTCCTCGACGCGATTCCTACCGTGTTTTTGGTGCTGACGCTGGTGTTCGTCGCCATGCGCATTCTGCCGGGTGATCCGGCGCTCGCCGTCCTCGGGGCCAACGCGGACGGCGGGCAACTCGAGGCTTTTCGTGAAAAGATGGGTCTGAACGACCCGCTCTGGCTGCAATACCTGAATTTCCTTTGGGATGCGGTCCGGCTGGATTTTGGCAATTCGCTGATGAATGACCAGCCGATCAGCCGGATGATCGCCAACAACCTGCCGCACACCATCTATCTGACCTTGCTGTCGGTGCTGCTGGGCCTTTCGATGGGCATTCCCCTGGGGGTGATTGCGGCGCGCAACCGCAACCGGCCACCGGACAGCGCGCTGCGGATCTACTCGCTGATGGGCTATGCCATCCCCGACTTTTATCTGGCAGCCATCCTGCTGGTGGTGTTCTCGCTGAACCTGGGCTGGTTCCCGATCAATGGCGAGGGCGAGGGGTTCTGGGACGGGTTGCACCACCTGATCCTGCCCGCGCTGACGTTGGCCCTGCTGAAATCGGCCTTTCTGGGGCGGTTGACGCGGACGTCCTTGCTCGAGGTGCTCGGCCGGGACTATATCCGCACCGCCCGGGCCAAAGGGGCGCAAGAGGGGCGCGTGGTCTTTCACCACGGCCTGCGCAATGCGATGCTGCCGCTGTCCACCGGCATCGGCATTTCGATCCTGGCCACGCTGTCGGGGTCCGTTGCGGTGGAACTGGTGTTCAACCGGCCCGGCATCGGCCGTCTGCTGATCGACGCGATCACCGAGCGGGACTACCCCGTGATCCAGGCCGGTGTGATGATGTTCGCCTTTTTCGTGATCCTCGTGAACCTGGCGATGGATGTCGTCTACCTGATCGTTGACCCCAGAATCCGGATCAAATCATGACAATGACCACAGACCTGCCGCAGGATCTGGCCGAACGCGAGGCCATCGCCCCCGAGCCCGGCTACTGGGACCCGGTGCGCCATGTCCTGCTGGACCGCTGGTCGACCCGCATCGCCTTTGTGGTGGTCATCCTGTTCATTCTGGCGGCGGCCTTTGCGCCCTGGCTTGCCCCCTATGATCCCCTGCGCCAGTCGATTGTCTCGATCAACAAGCTGCCGTCGTGGGACCATTGGCTGGGCACCGACCAGTTTGGCCGCGATGTGATGTCGCGCATGATCCACGGGTCGCGCAATTCGCTGATCTTCGGTCTGCTGGCCCCGATTTTCGCCGCCTTTTTCGGCACCATTCTCGGCGTGACGGCCGGCTATTTCGGCGGCTGGGCCGACCGGGTGATCAGCCGTGTCATCGACCTGCTGATGGCCTTCCCCGAACTGCTGCTGGCCATCCTGATTGCCGCCGCCCTGGGGGGCAGCTTCTGGAACATCGTCGTGGTCTTGACCGTGGCCTTTACCCCCGGTTTTGCCCGCGTGGCCCGCGCCTCGACCCTGGCGGTCAAGCAAGAACCCTATGTCGAGGCCGCCATCGCCGCCGGTGTCCGCACCCCCCTGATCATTTTTCGCCACATCGTCCCCAACATCATGGCCCCGATTGTCGTGCTGATGACGTTGTGGTCGGCCTCGTCGATCCGGATCGAGGCGACGCTGTCCTTCCTTGGCATCGGCACCCAGCCGCCCAACCCCTCCTGGGGCAATATCATCCGGGACGGTCTGACCAACATGTTCGCCACCCAGTGGCCCATCGTGGCGGGCGGGATGGCGATCACCATCGTCGTGCTGGCCATCTCGATCATCGGCGACTCGGTGCGCGATGTCCTTGACCCGGAGAATGCCCAGTGACCCTTTTGCTTGACGTGCAAAACCTCGTGGTCGAGTTCGGGCCCGTGCGAAATCCGGTTCGGGTGGTGAACGGCATCTCCTTCACCGTGCAAGCCGGCGAAAGCGTGGGCATTGTCGGTGAAAGCGGCTCGGGCAAGTCGATGACCGCGCTGTCGATCCTGCGGCTGGTCAATGAACCCCCGGCGCGGGTGTCGGGCAAGGTGCTGTTTCAGGGCCGTGACCTGATGCAGATCCCCAAGCGTGACATGCCCGCCGTGCGGGGCAAGGAAATCGGCATGATCTTTCAGGAACCGATGTCGTCCCTGAACCCGGTGATGACCATCGGCGACCAGATCGACGAGGCGATCTTCCTGCACGAAGACCTGTCCAAGGCCGCGCGCCGCCAGCGGGTGATCGACCTGTTGCGCCTGGTGGGCATGCCCGACCCGGAAAACCGCCTATCGGCCTATCCGGACCAGTTTTCGGGCGGCATGCGCCAGCGGGTCATGGCGGCCATGGCCATGGCCTGCAATCCCAAACTGCTGATCGCCGACGAACCGACCACCGCGCTGGACGTGACCATTCAGGCCCAGGTGCTGGCGATGATGCTGGACATCCGCACCCGGTTGAACTCGGCCATCCTGCTGATCACCCATGATCTGGGGGTGGTCGCCGAAATCTGCGACCGGGTCGTGGTGATGTATGCCGGTCACATCATGGAGGATGCCGGCGTGCATGAACTCTTCGCCAACGCCCGCCATCCCTATACCCAGGGCCTGCTGAAATCGGTGCCCACCCTGAACGACACGCGCAAGCGTCTGCATCAGATCCCCGGCACGGTGCCGCCTGCGGGGACCATCAAGCAGGGCTGCCCCTTCCGGCCGCGCTGCCCCATGCGGATGGACCGCTGCGCCGTTGAAATGCCGCCCCTTGTGGCCCACGGCCCAGCCCATCGTGCCGCCTGCTGGGCCACCCAACCGGAGGGCGTGGCATGACTGTCTTGATGACGATCGACGGCCTGACCAAATCCTTTGCCGACACGTCGATGCGTCTGGGTCCCAAACGCCCGCCCGTCCGGGCCGTGGACGGCGTCAGTTTCCACATCATGCAGGGCGAGGTGCTGGCCGTGGTCGGCGAATCCGGCTGCGGCAAATCCACCCTTGGCCGCCTGCTGCTGCGCCTGATCGAGCCGACCAGCGGCACGGTGACATTCGAAGGCCAGAACATGTCGGTGATGGCCCCCGAGCAGGTCCGCCAGATGCGCCAGCGCATGCAGATGGTGTTTCAGGACCCCTTCGGATCGCTATCCCCCCGCCGCACCATCGCCAACATCATCGCCGAGCCGATGGACACCTTCGGCCTGTCCGGCACAGGCAAGGCGCGCCGCGAGAAGGTGGCAGCCCTTTTGCAGATGGTCGGCCTGCCCTCCATCTACATGGACCGCAAGCCGCGCCAGTTTTCGGGCGGTCAGCGCCAGCGCATCGGCATTGCGCGGGCCATATCGGTCGATCCCACCTTCATCGTCGCGGACGAACCGGTTTCGGCACTGGATGTGTCGATTCAGGCGCAAATCATCAACCTGATGCAGGATCTGCAACAGGATAAGGGCTTTTCCTTCTTGTTCATCGCGCATGATCTGGCCGTGGTGCGCCATATCGCCGACCGGGTGGCCGTGATGTATCTGGGCCGCATCGTCGAAATCGGGACCAAGGGTCAGGTCTATAACGCCCCCCATCACCCCTATACCGAGGCGCTGTTGTCGGCCGCCCCCCACCCCGAACCGGGCCGCCGCGAAACCCGGATCATCTTGCAGGGCGACGTGCCCAGCCCCTCCAATGTGCCCTCCGGCTGCGCCTTTCGCACGCGCTGCCCGCTGGCGCAGGACATCTGCGCCCGCGAGCAACCCGCCCTGCGCGAGGTGGCGCCAGGTCTGAACACCGCCTGCCATTTCGCGGCAGCCCATCCCATCACCCGGCACAGGGCACAGGCATGACAGGCGCCTTGCAAGGGTTGGTCGTGCTGGACCGTTCGGGCACCATCGCGGGCCAGTTCTGCGGCAAACTGCTGGTCGATTTCGGGGCCGAGGTCTGGCTTCAGCCCGCCAAGGCCAACGATCTGGCGGGTGGTGGTGCGGCGCTGCTGGACACGCCGCTGGACATCCATCTGAACCTTGGCAAGCGGCGCGGCGCGCCTGCAACGCCCGATGTCGTGCTCTGCGCCCCCCACGATGACCCTGCCACACTGCGGGTCAGCCACCCGGCCGCCCTTGTGGTCCGCATCACCGGCTTTGGCGACGATGGCCCCAAGGCCGGCTGGGCCGCCCCCGAGATTGTGCTGCAAGCCTCGTCCGGCATGATGATTTCGAACGGCATCCGGGGGCGGGAACCGCTCTATGGCACGGGCAACCGGGCGTCCTTTGCGGCGGGTCAGGCGGCCTATATCCAGATTCTCGCCTCGCTACGCGTGCGGGCGCGCACGGGCCAGGGCGACCTGATCCGCATCGACGCCGCCGAAACCGCCGCCACCATGGCCTTTCCCTATGTCCTGCAAGCCATCTACAACGGCACCGACCGGCGCCGCGGCGATCAGGATATTCCTGCGGGCGAGGTGTTGTGTCAGGGCTCCTGGGTCTGCATCTGGGTCTATTCCAACCGCTTCGCCGCGCTCTGCCGCGCGTTGGGCCTCGACCATTGCCTGACCGACCCGCGCTTTGCCGAGGTCGAGGTGCGGGTCCGCAACTGGGGCGCCTTCTTTGATCTGGTGCAAGACCAGGTGGCCGACCGCGAGCCGGATGATTTTGTCGCCCAGTTGCAAGGGTTGGACATCATTTCCGCCCGCGCCTACCGGGTTGGCGAATTGCGCCAAAGCCGCCACTTGGCCGCGCGCGGCTATTGGCAACGCACCTTGATCGGCGGCGAGGAGATGGTCCTGCCCGGCCCGCCCTGGCGCATGAGCGCGACCCCCGCCCGCACCGCCAAGGAGAAACGCGATGCTGCCACTTGAGGGGATCCGCGTGGTCGAACTGACCACCGCCTGGGCCGGGCCAATGGCCGGGCGTGTGCTGACCTGGTACGGCGCCGAAAGCTTTCACATCGAAAGCCCTTCGCGCACCAACACCTGGCGGTCCAACCGCGACAAGCCCAACCCGCTGACCTATCCCGACCTGGACCCCGGCACCCAGCCCTGGGACCGCTGCTTCACCTTCAATTCGCAGAACGTGAACAAACGCTCGCTGGTGGTGGACCTGAAAAACCCCGAAGGCTTTGCCGTCGTCCGCGACCTGATCGCCTTGTCCGATGTGCTGATCTGCAACTTTCGTCCCGGCATGCTGGAACGGCTGGGCCTCAGCTATGCCGATCTGTCCCCTTCTCACCCCGGCATCATCGTGATCGAAATGCCGGCTTACGGCCTCAGCGGGCCGGACGCGTCCTTCTCGGCCCTGGGTCCGACGATGGAAATGGCGACGGGCATGTCCGTGATGATCGGCTATCCCGGCGGCAAACCCACGGTCACAGGGCCCAGCTACATGGACCCGATCGGCGGTTTCAACGCGGCGGCGGCGATCCTGACCGCGCTGCACCACCGCGACCGGACGGGGTTGGGCCAGCACATCGAACTGGCGCAGGTCGAGGCGGCGATGCAGTTCATCGGGGCCGATCTGATTGCCGGGCAGGATGTGGTGCCCGATGGCAACCACCTTCCCGACCTCTCGCCCCACAATGCCTATCCTTGCACGGGCGACGACAGCTGGGTCGCCCTCTGCGCCCGGACCGATGCCGAATGGCAGACGCTGGCCACCATGATCGGCGGCGCGGCCCTGGACACGGGCTTTGCCACCCTGCCAGGGCGCAAAGCGCGCGAGGGGGATCTGGACGCGCTGATTGCCGACTGGACCAAAGATCACGACCGCCAACCCCTGGCCGACCGATTGCAGGCGGCGGGCATCCCAGCCTCGGCCGTCGAAACCGCCCCCGATCTGGCGCGTTCGCCCTATCTGCGCGGGCGGGGGTTCTTTACCGAACTGACCCATACCGTGGCGGGCACCCACGATCACCCCGGCCTGCCCCTGCATTCCGAAACGGCCCAAGGTTCCGCCCGCTTTGC
>CAMBWO010000059.1 GCA_945871285.1 Pseudorhodobacter antarcticus
GTCATCCCCTCGCGCCGCATCCGGGCCAGGTTCGGCATGGTCCGGCTCAACACCTCCAGATCGTCCGGCATCAGGTTCATCGAGAAATCGTCAACCAGGATCAGCACGATGTTGGGGCCGGGGTCCACCCCCTCGGGCAGCGGCTTGATCGCTGTCGGCGTATTGCCCACCTCGGTGGCCGCTGTTGCTTTGCCCTTGGCCCTGCGGCTGGTCCGGTCCTTGGTGGCCTTGCACGCCGCAATGACCGTGGCCGCAACCTCTGGCAGCGGCATCTTGCCGGTGCCGGGGGCCTGCACGCCATTCATCAGCGGGGTCATGCAGTCGCGGATGATCTTGACGCCCTTGCCGGCCCCGCCCGTCGTGGCAAACCCCGCCGCTTCGCAGGCGTCGCGCAGGGCGATGCAGCCCTCCTTTGCCTGCGCCATCGCCGGCCCGCCCAGCGCCAGGCACAGCCCCAGCACCCCCAGCAAACGTCCCACTGTCATCACGACCCCCACCGGCCCCGTCCGGCCAAAGCGCAGCCCGAATCGCCCAATCCCGCGCAAGCCAACCTGCAAAAGCGGACACGGCCATGCCAGTGCCACCCCTGCCCCGGCACCGACGCCGGGCAGAAAATCGCCCAAACCGGCCACTTTGGCCCGCCGGGGTCAGCGGACCTTCAGATGCTGCCGGGCCAGAACGGCCGCTTCGACCCGGTTGCGCACCTGCAACTTTTGCAGGATCGAGGTCATGTAATGCTTGACGGTCTTTTCCTGCAACTCCAATGCCTCGCCCACCTCGCGGTTGCTCTTGCCCAGGGCGACCAGCTTCAGGATGTCCTCCTCGCGCCTGGACAAATCGTCCAGCGGGTTTACCGGCGGCTTGACACTGTCCCGCCGCCGCATCGCCACCAGCAACCGCTGCGCCAGCCCGGCCGAGACATAGGACCGCCCCGCCGCCAGATCGCGCACGATGTCGATCAACTCGCCCGCGCCAACCCCCTTCAGCAGATAGCCCATCGCCCCCAGGCTGATCGCCTGCATCAGATCGTCATCCGCCTCCGAGGCCGTCAGCATGGCCACCGGCGGCGGCGCCTCCATCTGCATGATCCGCGCCAGCGCCCCCAGACCCCCACCCTTGGGCATCGACACATCCAGCAACACCACATCGGGCCGCAGGGCCTGCACCTTGTCAACCGCCTCCTGCCCATCCCCCGCCTGGCCGACCACCTCGATATCCTCGGCATCCGCCAGGCTGCGCGCCAACCCGTCGCGGTAAATCGGATGATCGTCCGCCAACACTATCCTTATCATTCCGGCCCCTTCCCGTGGTCCGTCGCCCGTCCCAAACGCAACAAGCGGGCCAAAGCCCGCTTGTCACCCGTTACTGTCCCGCAATCACTTCGGGGCGCACTCGGGATGCTCGATCAGGTCGCGCGGATCGTCACAGCCCGAACCGCCCGGAATGCGCGGCTTGCGGCGCTTGTCGAACTCGGCCGACAGGATCGAGGCGTCGAACAGGCCGTTCGTCAGGGTCATGGCGGCGACGGGGGCGACCGAGGTCACGGCGATTGCGGCAAGGGTGGCTGCCATCAGGAACTTTTGCATGTTCATTCTCCGGTTTGGGTTAAGTTTCACTCGTTTCGATGAGATCAAACTACCCCGTCCCGCCCCGTCGCAACACGGACCCTGGTCCCGCGATAAACCGCCTTTTCTTGCGACCTTGGTCTGAAATTCGCCCTGCTCCGGGGGGGTCACCCCTTCAAATGTTGCCGCGCCAGCATCGCCGCCTCGACCCGATTCCTGACCTGCAACTTTTGCAGAATCGAGGTCATGTAATGCTTGACCGTCTTTTCCTGCAACTCCAGCGCCTCGCCCACCTCGCGGTTGCTCTTGCCCTGCGCCACCAGCTTCAGGATGTCCTCCTCGCGCTTGGACAATTCGTCCAGCGGGTTCGCCTGCGCCACGGCCTGATCGCGCCGCCGCATCGCCACCAGCAGCCGCCCCGCAAGCCCGGGCGAGACATAGGACCGCCCCGCGTTCAGATCGCGGACCAGCTCCACCAACTCCTCGGCCCCGACGCCCTTCAGGATATAGCCCAGCGCCCCCAGCTTGATCGCCTGCATCAGATCGCCGTCCTCCTCAGAGGCGGTCAGCATCGCCACCCGCGGCGGCGCCGCCATCTGCATGATCCGCGTCAGCGCGGCAATTCCGCCGCCCTTGGGCATCGACACATCCAGCAACACCACATCGGGCCGCTCGCGTTCAACCACCTGCGCCGCCTCCTCGCCATCCTTGGCAACCCCGGCAATCTCGATGTCGGGGGCGTCTTGCAAGGTGCGCGCCAGACCGTCGCGGTAAATCGGGTGATCGTCGGCCAACACGACCCGGATGATATCGCTCATTCCACTTCCCTCAGGTCAATGCGCATGGTCAGCTCCGTTCCCGTCTTGCCACCCTGGCGATTGCCCAGCGTCAGCGTGCCCCCCAGGCTTTCCACCCGGCCCGCCAGCCCGGCCAGCCCCAACCCGTATATGTCACCCTCATCCGGCTCGGACTGCAAGCCCGGACCGGCGTCCTGCACCACAACCTGCAAAACCTCGCCACTCAGCGCAATGCGCACCTGCTGCCCCACCCCCGCCGCATGGCGCCAGGCATTCGTCAGCCCCTCCTGCACCACCCGCCCGACGCAGATCTTGACCGCCAGTGACAAATCCTCCCGGCCACCGAAATCGACCTCCAGGGCCACCTCGCTGCCCGTGCGGGCGCAATGCGCATCCACCAGCGCCCGGATCACATCGCCAATCGGCTTGCGGTCGATATCCGGCAACGACGCCCCGCGCGAGATGCTGCGGATATCCTTGATCGCCTCCTTGATCGCCGACTCGATCTGGTCAATCTCGCCTTGCGTCCGGTCCGGCGGCACCGCCTTGCGCAGCGCGTCCAGCCGCAGCGCGGCAAACCCCATCAGCTGCGCCGGCCCGTCGTGCAAATCCGCCCCGATCCGCCGCAACGCCTGATCGTTCAACGCCGAAAACCGCCCCGCCGCCGATTGCACCTTCAACCGCAATGTGACATTGCGCGCCGCCATCTCGGACAGCGCCATGAACTGCCGGTCAATCGTGCGGCTGCCGCGCAGCACGATGATGAACAAACTGCCCCAGATCGCCGCCATCACCAACGCCACCGCCGCCCAGGATGTCAGCCGCGCCCGCACCAGATCGGCCTCCAGCTGCGTCGCATTCTCGTAAAACTCGGCAATCGCAATGATCTCGCCGGTGCCCTTGGCCCGGATCGGGCTGTAAATCTCCAGCAGCGGCACCCCCAGGGCCGCCTCCGCCTCGTTCTCCAGATCGCTCAACGCGTTGAACTCGGCCGACACCTCACCCGCCCAGGCCCGCCGCAGGTTCTCGGTCGGCTCAAAGGTCTTGCCCTCGATGCTCTGGTCGGACGACACGACGACCTTGGCCCCCTTGACCCAGATCTTGAACGACACCACCCGCCGACCCAACGGTGTTTCCACCAGAATGCGGTCCAGCGCCGCATGGTTGGCCTCGCCCAGCCGGTCATGCTCCGCCAGATCCTGCGTCAAGGGCGAGATGAAGCTTTCCATATACAGCGCCGTGGCGTTGGCGGTGTTGCGCACCACCACCTCCTCGATCCGGCCCGTCACGAACAGCCCGACCGCCAGCGTGGCCAGCAACATCACCACCCCCCCGGCCCAGGCGAATTGCTGCGCCAGCGTCAGGCGCTCCCATGCGCTTGTATCGCCCCGTGAAACCGTCATGCCCAAGACCTCCGGCGTCAGACGCCTGTCAAAAACTGCGCAATACCGTAAAAGACCGCCCCGCCCAAGGTCGCCAGCACGACCGACCTGCGCCAAAAATACAGACCCAACACCGCCGCCACGCCCGCAACCAGCGGAACCGCCTCCCCGCTGTCGCCCCGGACATAGGGCAAAACCGCCGCCACAAACAGCGTGCCAATCGCCGCGGGCCCCGTCGCCGCCAGAAACCGGCCAAGGCGCGTATCGGGCCGCACCGCGTGCAACGACATCCGCAGCGGCAAGGCCCGAAACGCCCAGGTCAGCGCCCCCACCGCCAGCGCCAGCACCACCACTTCAGTCCGCACGGCCCCGCCCCCCAACCAGCGCGCCCGCCACCATCCCCGCGAGCAGCCCCGCCGTGCCCGACCAGACCAGCGTCACCGCCACCGTGACCGCCCCCGCCACCACAATCACCGGCACCTGCGCCCGCGTCAGCAACGACAACAACAACGCCAAAAACAACGCAGGCAACATGAACCCCAGCCCCGCGTTGACCGCAGGCCAGGCCTCCAGCGCGCCACCCCCGGCCCAGGCCCCCGCCACCGTGCCCGCCAGCCACGCGCCATAAGCCCCCGCCGCCAGCCCCAGCATATAGGGCTCCGAAAACCGCCGCCCCCGCGCCAACTCCCCCAGCGCCGCGCCAAAAACCTCATCTGTCAGGCCAAACCCCCAAACCGCCCCCCACCGGGCCGAGGCCGCATCCCCGGCCTGCCGCAACAGCGTCGGGCCGTACAGCAAATGCCGCAGCGCCATTCCCGCCAGCGTCGCCACAGCCACCACCACCGGCACCCCCGCCGCAATCAGCGCCACCGCCAAAAACTGCGCCGCCCCCGAATACATGATCACCGACAAGGCCAGCGCTTCTGCCCCGCTCATCCCCGACCGCGTCGCCGCCACGCCAAAGGAAAAGGCAATCGGAAGATACCCCAAAATCAGCGGCACCGAAGCCCCCAAACCCGCCCAGACCGTTGATTTTCCCACCCCACTCATCCCCGCACCTAACAGACCTCCCCCGCCCCCTGTCAACACCCGGCCCGGCCTTGCAGCCCGCCGCTGGCCCCACCCTTCTGCACGATCGCAGCGTCCATGGTCCCCCGATGGTCACAGGGTTCGGGGCCGTCGCAGGTCCGTTTTTCGCGGCCGCCGTGGTCCAGCGCTCAACCGCACGCAGGTCGGGAAAACCCCGGCTCCCCCTCCCCAAACCTTTCCACCTGGTTAATGAAAAAAGGCAAGCCCATGACAAGGCTTGCCTTTCCAAAGTGTCCACGCGTGGACACGTCGCCCTTCCTACTCCGCCGCCTCCATATAACTCTCCAACGGCGGGCAGGTGCAGATCAGGTTGCGGTCGCCAAAGACGTTATCAACACGTCCCACCGGCGGCCAATACTTGTCCACCCGAAAGGCCCCCGGCGGGAAACAGCCCTGTTCACGCGGATACTTCCGCGTCCAGTCCGCCACCAGATCCTCGACCGTGTGGGGGGCGTGGCGCAGCGGGCTGTCCTCGCTGGAAATCTCACCCCGCTCGACCGCCCCGATCTCCTCGCGGATCGCCAGCAGGGCGGTGATGAAGCGGTCAATCTCGGCCTTGGTCTCGCTTTCCGTCGGCTCCACCATCAACGTCCCTGCCACCGGCCAGGACATGGTCGGCGCATGGAACCCGTTGTCGATCAGCCGTTTCGCGATGTCATCGACCGTCACCCCCGCCTCGGCAAAGGGCCGGGTGTCCAGAATGCACTCATGCGCCACCCTGCCCCGGTTGCCCATGAACAGCACCGGATAGGCCCCCTTCAACCGCGCCGCGATATAGTTCGCGTTCAAGATCGCTACCCGTGTCGCCTGCGTCAGCCCCTCGCCGCCCATCATCAGACAATAGGCCCAAGAGATCAGCAGGATCGAGGCAGAACCATAAGGCGCCGCCGACACCGGCCCCTCTGCCCCCCCCGTCTCGGGATGGCCGGGCAGATAGGGCGCCAGATGCGCCTTGACCCCAATCGGCCCCATGCCCGGCCCGCCACCGCCGTGCGGGATCGCGAAAGTCTTGTGCAGGTTCAGGTGGCTCACATCACTGCCAATCTCACCCGGCTTCACCAGCCCGACCATCGCGTTCATGTTGGCCCCGTCCAGATACACCTGCCCGCCAAACTCATGCGTGATCTGGCAGATGTCCTTGACCGTCTCCTCGAACACCCCGTGCGTCGAGGGATAGGTGATCATGCAGGCCGCAAGGTTGCCCCCCGCCGCCGCCGCCTTGGCCCGGAAATCCTCGATATCGACATCGCCATTGGGCATCGACCCCACCACCACCACCTGCATCCCCGCCATCTGCGCGCTCGCCGGGTTGGTGCCATGGGCGGAAACCGGGATCAGACACACCTTGCGGTGCCCCTCGCCCCGCGCCCGGTGATAGGCCTGAATGGTCAACAGCCCCGCATATTCCCCCTGCGCCCCCGAATTGGGCTGCATCGAGAACGCGTCATACCCGGTGATCTCGCACAGCTTGTCGCGCAAATCCTCGATCGCCTCACGGTAGCCCAGCGCCTGATCCGGCGGGCAGAACGGGTGCAGGCTGGAAAACTCGGGCCAGGTGATCGGCATCATCTCGGCCGCCGCGTTCAGCTTCATCGTGCAGGACCCCAGCGGGATCATCGCCCGGTCCAATGCCAGATCGCGGTCGCTGAGCCTGCGCATATAGCGCATCATCTCGGACTCGGCCCGGTTCATGTGGAACACCGGATGGGTCATGAAGGCCGTGTCGCGCAACTGGCTTTCGGGAAAGCTGAGCACCGCCCGATGCGGCGGCACCCCGTCGATGCCAAAAGCCCGCAGAACCCGGACCAACACCTTTTCGTCCGTCGTCTCGTCCAGCGATATGCCGACCCTGTCCGTGCCGATCTTGCGAAAGTTCAACCCCTCATGCCGCGCCGCCGCCATGATGCCGGCCTGGCCCACCCCCACCTCAACGGTGATGGTGTCGAAAAACGCCTTGGGGCTGACCTTGGCCCCCGCCGCCCGCAACGCCCGGGCCAGACGGTTGGTCATGAAATGCACCCGCTCGGCTATGGCGCGCAGACCCTTCGGCCCATGAAACACCCCATACATGCTGGCCATCACCGCCAGCAGCGCCTGCGCCGTGCAGACGTTCGACGTCGCCTTTTCCCGCCGGATATGCTGTTCGCGGGTCTGCAAACTCAGCCGATACGCCTTGTTCCCCCGCGCGTCGATCGACACCCCGACAATCCGCCCCGGCATCGACCGCTTCCACTCGTCCTTGCAGGAAAAGAACGCGGCATGTGGCCCGCCATAGCCCATCGGCACGCCAAAGCGTTGCGACGAGCCGACGGCAATATCCGCCCCCATCGCACCCGGCTCGCGCAACATGCACAGCGCCAGCAGGTCCGTCGCCACGACGGCAATGGCCTTGGCCGCGTGCAAGGCGGCAATCTCGGCGGTAAAATCCCGCACATGGCCCAGCGTGCCCGGATATTGAAAGATCGCGCCAAACACCCGCTCCGGCTGCAACGCCTCGGGCGCGCCGACGATCACGTCTATCCCCAGCGGCAGGGCGCGGGTCCTGATGACGGCAATGGTCTGCGGATGGCACCCCTCATCGACAAAGAACGCCCGCGCCTTGGACTTGGCCACCCGCTCGGCCATGGTCATCGCCTCGGCCGCCGCCGTCGCCTCGTCCAGCAGGGACGCATTGGCCACGGGCAACCCGGTCAGGTCGGCCACCATGGTCTGATAGTTCAGCAGCGCCTCCAAACGACCTTGGGCAATCTCGGGCTGGTAGGGGGTATAGGCGGTGTACCAGGCCGGGTTTTCCAGAATGTTGCGCTGAATGGCGGGGGGCGTGACCGTGCCGTAATAGCCCTGCCCGATCAGACTGGTCATGACCTTGTTGCGCGCCGCCACCGCCCGCATCCGGGCCAGCAGGTCCTGCTCGGACAGGGGCGCCCAACCCAAGGGCACCTTTTGCCGGATCGAGGCGGGCACCGTCTCGGCCATCAACCCCTCGAGCGTGGGCACGCCAACCGCCTCCAGCATATCGGCCATCTCGGCCGGCGACGGGCCGATGTGGCGGCGGTTGGCAAAGTCATAGGGGTCATAGTCGACAGGGGTAAAGGTCATCGCATCCTCATTTCAACGCGCACCCAAATTCCTTGATCAAGGAATTTGCAATTTTCTTGCAAGAAAATTGGGGATCAGCTGATCAGGTCGTTGTATTCATCCTCGTCCATGAAATCCTCCAGAACCCCCAGATCATCCAGCTTCATCTTGAACATCCAGGCGGCCCCCAAGGGGTCCTCGTTCACCAGACCGGGGTTGTCGACCAACAGCACGTTCACCTCGACAATCTCGCCCGCCGTCGGGGCCAGGATGTCGGAGGCGGCCTTGACGCTTTCGATCACCACGACCTCGTCGCCCTCGGCCACCACCGTCTCGACCTCGGGCAGCTCAACGAACACCACATCGCCCAACTGGGTGGCCGCGTGTTCCGTGATGCCCACGACGACCAGATCGCCATCAACGCGCAGCCATTCGTGATCCTTGGTATATTTCATGTTGTCCTCAGCGTTTGTAGGTGGTGGGATGAAAGGGCATGGCGGCGACCGTGACCGGCAGCATCTTGCCGCGCAGGTCCGCCAGCAGCGGGGTGCCGGGTGTCGCAGGGGCCGTCGCGACATAGCCCATCGCAATTGGCGCCCCAACCGAGGGGCCATAACCGCCCGAGGTGATCGAGCCGACCTGCACGCCACCTGCATAAAGCGCCGTGCCCTCGCGCATCGGCGCCCGGCCTTCGGGCCGCAGGCCCACACGCAAACGTCGGGTCCCGTGGGCCAGTTCGTGCAGCACGCGCTCGGCTCCGGGGAAACCACCCGACCGCTCGCCGCCAGCCCGTCGCGCCTTTTGAATGGCCCAGGTCAGCCCCGCCTCAACCGGGCTGGTCGTGGTGTCGATGTCATGGCCATAAAGGCACAAGCCTGCCTCCAGCCGCAAACTGTCGCGCGCCCCCAGACCCACCGGCATCACCTCGGGCTGTTCCAGCAAGGCCTCGGCAAAGGACCGCAGCGCCGCATCGGGAACCGAGATTTCAAAGCCATCCTCGCCGGTATAGCCCGACCGTGACAGCCACAGCTGCACCCCGTTCCAATCGAGGAACGCCACATCCATGAACCGCATCGCCGCCGCCCCCGGCACCAGCCGGGCCAAGGCCGCCTCGGCCCCCGGACCCTGCAACGCCAACAGGCCCCGGTCTGTCACCGGCACCACATCGCAGGCCCCCGACAGCTGCGCCTTCATAAGGGCGATGTCGGCCGCCTTGCAGGCCGCATTGACCACGACAAAGATGTGATCGCCCCGGTTGGCGAACATCAGATCATCCAGAATGCCGCCGTCCGCCCCCAGAAACATGCCATACCGCTGCCGACCCACGGCCAGGCCCAGCACATCCACCGGCATCAGCGATTCAAACGCAAGCGCCGTCTCGGCATGGGTCCCCTTGGGCCGCAATATCACCTGGCCCATGTGACTGACATCAAACAGCCCCGCCGCGGCACGGGTGTGCAGATGCTCTTTCAGCACCCCGGCGGGATATTGCACCGGCATCTCATAACCCGCAAAGGGCACCATCTTGCCCCCCAGGGCAAGGTGCAGATCGTGCAGCCGCAATCTTGACAATTCACTCAATAGCCCAACCTCCAAGCAGCGTAAGATGGGAAAAACCCATCGCCCGTTGCCCCCTCTGCCCCTGCCCCAACCGGGACGCCTGAGATCATTATCCCTTCGGCGGGCGCGTGCGCGCCACTCTCCAGAGTGTCGTGGTCAGAACGGTCCTTGGGCCTGAGAGTTTACCGGGGCGGTTGCTCCTTCGGCACCAGCTTGGGACTGGATTCTCCCGGACTGACCCGCGCAGGCTAGCCCGCCAAAGGCGGGACTGGCAAGCGCAAAAGGCGCGGTGTCAGGCGCCCCAGGTCAGGTCCAGCACGCGCAGCCAGTTCTCGTGGGTCAGCTTTTTCATCAGCGCCTCGCCATAGCCGTGATCCATCATCGCCTGCTGCAAGGCCGGCAGGCCCGTCACATCGCCAATGCCCTGCGGCACCGTGGCCCCGTCAAAATCGGACCCCATGCCGACATGATCCTCGCCCAGATGGTCCAGCAGATGGTCCAGATGGGCCAGCACATCCTCCCACCCCATATCGGCCGATTGCGCCCCATCCCGCCGCAGGAACGAGGTGGCAAAGTTCAGCCCGACCATGCCGCCGCTGTCCTTGATCACGGCCAGTTGCCGGTCGGTCAGGTTGCGGCTGGTGGGGGTGACGGCATGGGCGTTGGAATGGGTGGCAACCAGCGGCGCGTCCGACAGGGCCGCCACATCGTCAAAGCCCTTTTCGTTCAGATGGCTCAGGTCGATCAGGATTTTCAAGGCATTGCATTCCCGCACCAGTCGCTTGCCCGCCGCCGTCAGCCCGTCGCCCGTATCGGGGCCCGAGGGAAAGGCAAAGGGCACGCCATGGCCAAAGATCGTCGGCCGCGACCAGACCGGCCCGATCGAGCGCAACCCCATGGCGTGAAAGCTGTGCAGCGCGTCCAGATCCTCGCCAATCGCCTCGGCGCCCTCCATGTGCATGATCCCGGCGATGATGCCCCTGGCCATGCAGTCGCGGATTTCGGCGACGGTGCGGACGATGCGGAACTTGCCGCCCGAGGACCGCTCCATCCACAGCAGATATCCGGCCAAAGCCAGGGCGACCGGCTGCGCCACCTCGGCGCCGATCAGTTCGGGCAGCGGCATCCGGTAGGGCGGATTGGACATGATCTGCTGATAATCAATGTCATCATCGTCATGCGGCGAGGGGATATAGATGGCAAAGAACCCGCCGGCAAAGCCCCCCTTGATCATGCGCGGCAGGTCCAGATGGCCCTTGCCTTCGCCGGTCAGCCAAATCGCCTGGCGCGCGCCCGGGTCCTTGAGCAGGCGGAACAGGATGTCATTATGGCCGTCAAAAGTGGGGAACATGTGGTTTCCTTTGGCTGGCGGCGACCGGGGGTTTCACACCCCCGAGCCCCCGTGGGATATTTATCAAAAGATGAAAGGGCAAGATCATCCCTCGAGCATCCGGTCGGCCGAAGCGGCAAACAGGCTGCGGGCATAATCGGTTTGCATCCGGGCGCCGGCCAAGGCCTCACGCGACAGTTCTTCAACGGCGCGGCCGTGCTGCATCACCAGCACCCGGTCGCACATGTGGTCAATCACCGCCAGGTCATGGCTGACCATCAGGAAGGTCAGGCCGCGCTCGTCGCGCAGACGGGCCAGCAGGTTGAGGACTTCGGCCTGAACTGACGCGTCCAGCGCCGAAGTCGGCTCGTCCAGCAGCAGGATCTGCGGTTTCAACATCAGGGCGCGGGCAATGGCGACGCGCTGACGCTGCCCGCCCGACAACTGGTGCGGATAGCGAAAGCGAAAGCTGGTGGGCAGCCCCACATCCGACAGGGCCGCCATCACCCGCGCATCGGTATCGCCGATGCCGTGGATCGCCAGCGGTTCGGACAGGGTGCGGTCGATGGTGTGGCGTGGGTGCAGGCTGGCATAGGGGTCCTGGAACACCATCTGGACCTGCGCCGAAAATGCCTTGCTGCGCGGCGATTTGACCACCTCACCGCCGATGCGAACCTGCCCGCCCGTGATGGGCGCCAGCCCGCAGATCGCCCGCAGGATGGTGCTCTTGCCCGACCCGCTTTCGCCGACCAGGCCAAAGCTGGCCTTGGCATCAACGTTCAGGCTGACCTCTTGCACGGCCCGCACCCGGCGGTCGCCAGCGTCAAACGTCACTGACAGGGTGTCAATCTCGATCAGTGCCATCAGCGGGCCCATTCCGCGTCGCGGTCCAGCCCCGGCAGCGGCCCCCGGTTGCCGCCGATGCGCGGCAGGCAGTTCAGCAGGCCCTGCGTGTAAGGATGCCGCGCCTTCAGCAGGTCGCGCGCCGCAACCTCCTCGACCACGCGCCCCTTGTACATCACCAGCACCCGGTCGCAGAACCGCGCCACCAGACGCAGATCATGGCTGATGAAGATCAACCCCATCCCACGGTCGCGCACCAGCGCATCCAGAATCGACAGCACCTCGGCCTGCACGGTCACATCCAGCGCCGAGGTCGGCTCGTCCGCGATCAACAGGTCAGGGTTCGGGATCAGCATCATCGCAATCATCACCCGCTGCCCCATGCCGCCCGACAGCTCATGCGGATAGGCCTCCATCACCCGCTCGGGGTCGCGGATTTGCACGGCATTCAGGGCGGCAACGGCCTTGGCATGAGCCTCGACACGTCCGACACGGTCACGCTGCCGCAACCCCTCCATCAGCTGCGCGCCGACCCGCATCACCGGGTTCAGCGAGTATTTCGGGTCCTGCATGACCATCGCCATGCGGGGGCCGCGCAGGGCGCGCATCTGGGTTTCGGATGCGGCCAGGATGTCGATGCCGTCAAACCGCATCTCGTCCGCCTCGATCCGGCCCGGCGGGCGGATCAGGCGCAGCATGGATCGGCCCGTCATGGTCTTGCCCGACCCGCTTTCCCCGACAATCCCCAGCCGTTCGCGGCCAAGGTCAAAGGACACGCCCCGCACCGCCTCGACCGGGCCGGTTTCGGTGTCAAAGGTGACGCGCAGATTGCGGACGCGCAGCAATGTCATCGCCCGGCACTCCGCGGGTCCAGCACGTCGCGCAACCCGTCCCCCAGCAGGTTGAACCCCAAGGAGACGATGAAAATCGCCAACCCCGGCATGGTGGCGACCCACCACTGTTCAAACAGAAACTTGCGCCCGGCCGAGATCATCAGCCCCCATTCCGGCACGGGCGGCTGCACACCCAGGCCCAGGAACCCCAGACCCGCCGCCGTAAGGATCACCCCCGCCATGTCCAGCGTCACCCGGATGATCACCGACGGCAGGCACATCGGCATCACATGCCCCCAGATCACCCGCATCGCCCCCGCACCCTGCAACTTGACCGCCGCGATGTAATCGGAATTGCGCACCGTCAGGGTTTCCGCCCGCGCCACCCGCGCATAGGGCGGCCAGGACGTTATCGCGATCGCCAGAACCGCATTCACCATCCCCGGCCCTAGCACCGCAACCAAAGCCAGGGCCAGGATCAGCTTGGGGAACGCCAGGAAAATATCAGTGATCCGCATCAGCACCTGATCGACCCAGCCGCCGAAATAGCCCGCAACGGTGCCGACGAGCAGGCCAAAGACCGGCGCCGTCAGAATGACCAGCAACACGATATAGAGCGTAATGCGCGACCCATACAGGATCCGCGTCCAGATATCGCGGCCAAAGTCATCCGTCCCCAGCCAGTGCCCCGCCGTCAAGGGCGGCTGCAAACGCTCCTGCAGGTTCTGACTGATCGGGTCATACGGGGCCAGCAGAGGCGCAAAGATCGCCATCAACACCAGCGCCACCGTGATCATCAGCCCGATCACCGCCAGCTTGTTGCGCCTCAGCCGCAGCCAGGACAGATAGGTTTGCGCCATCCGCGATTGCAGGCGCGAGGCGGGGTTGGGGTCGCGCAGCCATTCCGTCAAGGTCATGCCCGTCTCCCCTCGCGCCAAATCCCTTCGAAGGAATTTGCAAATTTTTTCGAAAAAATTTGGATCATTTCGCCCTCGGATCGACCAGCCGATACAACAGGTCCGAGAACATGTTGATCCCGATATAGACCGCCCCCACCACAATCGTGCCGCCCAGCACCGCCGGCATGTCGGCCACCAGCAGCGCGTCGGTGATGTATCGCCCAAGGCCCGGCCAGGCGAAAATCGTCTCGGTCAGCACGGCCCCCTCCAGCAAAAACGAATAGGACAGCGCCACCACGGTGATCAGCGGCACCATCACATTCTTCAACGCATGGACCCAGATCACCCGCCCCTCGGGCATCCCCTTGACCCGCGCCGTGGTGATGTACTCCTGCCCCAACTCGTTCATCATGAACGACCGGGTCATCCGGCTGATATAGGCCATCGACAGATAGCCGAGCAACGCCGCCGGCAAAACGATGTGCGACAGCGCATTTTGAAAGATGTCCCAACGCCCGTTCAGAGCCGTGTCGATCAGGATCATGCCCGTATAGGCCTCCACCTCGAACTGCATCATCATGTCAAAGGCGGCGTCCAGCCGCCCTGGCCCCCCGACCCAGCCCAACTGCCCATAAAAGATCAGCAGCCCCATCAACCCCAGCCAGAACACCGGCATGGAATAGCCCATCAGCCCCACCAGCCGCACCACCTGGTCAAACAGCGATCCGGGCTTGGTCGCGGCCAAAATCCCGGCAGGCACGCCCACCAGCATCCCGATGATCGTGGCAATCGTCGCCAGTTCCAGCGTGGCGGGGAAATAGCGGGCAATCTCGTCGATCACCGGTTCCTTGGACCTTATCGAGGTGCCAAGGTCGCCTTGCAGCGCGTTCCAGACATAGATCCCGAACTGTTCCCACATCGGCCGGTCCAGACCCAGCGCCGTGCGCGTGGCGTCAATCTGCGCCTGCGTCGCCCGCTCGCCCAGGATCGACATCACCGGGTCGGTCGGCACCACGCGGCTGATGAAAAAGGTCACGGCCAAAAGACCGATGAATGTGATCAGCAATGTGAAAACCGTCCCGCCCACCTGCTTGGCAAGACGACCTGTGCGCGAGGGCACGACATCGTTAAGATCGGGATCTGCCATGTGAAACGGCGCGCCCCCTTTCAGGGGCGCGCCAATGCCTTACTTGGTCACAAGCCAGTAAGCCGCCGCATCGACCGCGCCGCCCGTATAGAAGTTCTGCACATTGGCCCGCACCCCGGTGTTGCGCGCCTGCTGGAACATCACGATGAACGGCGAGGTTTCGCGGTGCTTGGTTTGCAGCGCCGCATACATCTCGATCCGCTTGGCCGGGTCACGCTCCAGCACAGCCGCCTGCGACTGCGCCGTCATCTCACCCGGATCATAGGCGTTGCGCCAGGCCAGATAGCCTGTGTTGTTCGCCTCGTCGCTGTTGTCGGGGTTCTCGGCAAAGGTCGACGAGTTGGTGTTTGGATCCGGGTAATCCGGCCCCCAGGTCTGCAAGGTCGCATCATGCTGGCGGGCGCGATAGGTCTTCAGCTGATCGGCCCCCTCGCCCACGTCCAATTCGACCGTGATCCCGGCCTGGCCAAAGGTGTTCTGGATCGACTGCGCCACATCCATCCGGTCTGCACTGTTGCGCACGGACAGCTTGACCGTGGGCGCCGCAATGCCCGATTCCGCCAGCAACGCCTTGGCCTTTTCAACGTCCAGGCTGTAGGGCAGATCAGTCAGCGCCCCCAGATAGCCCTGCGGCAGGAAGGACTGGTGCGGAATGACCGTGCCCTTCATGATCGTGTCGGCCATGCCCTGATAATCCACCGCCCAGCGCATCGCGTCCAGGAACTTGGCGTTCTTGTAGTTTTCGTTCTTCTGGTTGAACGACAGATAATAGATCTGCCCGCCCACATCCTGCTGAATCTTGACATCGGCGTTCGCCGCCATCCCCTCGATCTCGACCGGGGTCAGGGTGCGGGCGATGTCGATGTCACCCTTTTCCAACTGCAACCGCTCGGTCGCGGCTTCGGGCACGTGCATCATGAAGATCTTGGCCAGTTTGGCATCGCCCCGCCAATAGCCCGGACGCGCCTCCAGGATATAGCCCTCGTTCGGCTTATAGCTTTTCAGCACATAGGCCCCGGTGCCAGCCGAGTTCGAGTTCAACCAGACACCGCCCATGTCGCCGTCCACGTCATGCGTCTTCAGCACTTCGGCATCGACGATCGAGGCGACACCCGCCGTCAGGCAGTTGTACAGGAACGTCGGCGCATAGGGCTTGTCCACCTTCAGCGTCAGCGTATCACCGGCACCCACGATCATGGTGTCCACGTTTTCCGCCGTCCAGCCGAACTGGTTCAGGATGAACGCCGGGGTCTTGTTGATCTTGACCGCGCGCTGCAACGACCAGGCCGCCGCCTCTGCCGTCACCGGATTGCCCGACGAAAAGGTGATCCCCGCCTTCATCTTGAAGGTATAGGTCATGCCATCCTCGGCCACTGACCAGCTTTCGGCCAGACCCGGCTCCATCTCCAGCGTGGTGGGGTTGATCTCGACCAGACCGTCATAGACGTTGTTGATCAGATCCAACCCCGAAAACTCATAGGCCTCGCCCGGATCCAGCGACACGATGTCGTCAATGGCATTGGCAATCACCAGCGTATCCGCGGGCGTTTCGGCAAACAGCGCCAGCGGTGCGGCGCCCAGCAAAAGGGCGGCCAGTCCCGCCGCACCTGCATGGCGTGCAAATGGAAGGTAAGTCATATGGAACTCCCTGTTATTGTTGTATTGTTTGGCGGGCATCGAAGGCCATTTGTCTGAGTCTCTCCATTGCCCTCGCCCAAGAGGGCAACTTTCGCCCGCGCTTGTCAACATGACAATGCAGTTTACACCGCTGTCACTTTGGTTGCAGATGCCGCCAGCCCGCAATGCGCAAAGGTCAGGCAAATGCAGATCAACCCGAACGACCGTTCCGCCTGCATCGAGATGCTGTTCTGCGACCAGACCCCCGATCCGGTGCAGCGCATCCATCTTGCGGCGGCTGCGGGCTTCTCGGCGGTCGAGTTCTGGCTATGGTCGAACAAGGACCTGGACGCCCTTGAAACCGCCCTGCGCGCCACCGGTCTGACCGTGGCCGGCTTTGTCGCCGAACCCATGGTGTCGCTGAACGACCCGGCAAACCACGCCCGCTTTCTGGCCGCCCTGCCCGCCTCCATCGCCACGGCGCAGCGTCTGGGCGCGCCGTTCCTCTATATCCAGGGCGGCAGCAACCGGCCCGGCGTCTCGGCCGCGGATCAGACGCAGGCCCTCGTTACCGTGCTGACCGCCGCCGCCAACCTGCTGCACGGCACCGGCGTCACCCTGCTCCTGGAACCGGTCAGCGATGCCCGCGACGGCTTTTTGACCCATGCCGCCCAGGGCCTGCCCATCGTGGCCGCCGTGAACCGCCCCGAGGTGCGCCTGCTCTATGACCTGTTCCACGCCGCCGTGGCGGGCGAACCGCTGGCCGCCACCGTGGGCGGCGATGTCGCCCTGATCGGCCATGTCCATGTCGCCGACCATCCCGGCCGCGGCGCCCCCGGCACCGGCACCCTGACCCTTGACGCCGACCTCGCCTGGCTGCGGTCGCAGGGCTACGCCGGGCGGTTTGGCATGGAACATCGTCCCTAAAACCGCCGGCCCCGAAACGGCTGGCCCTGATTAGGCTCTGCCTAACCGATACCTCCTGTTATCCTGCTTTCCCTTGCCCCCGCTTTGCCCGATGCTGACCGCAGCCCCAGCCCAAAGGCCCGCCATGACCCACGCCTCCCCCGCCCTGGCCGACCTGCGCGCCAACGTCGCCCAAGCTTTCGAACGCGCCCATGCGATGCCGAAATCGGTCTACACCTCGCCCGAGTTTCTGGCGCTGGAACAGGCCCATATCTTCGCCCGTGAATGGCTGTGTGCCGGCCGCGCCGATGCCCTGCCCAACCCCGGCGACTATCTGACGATGGAGATCACCGGCGAACCCGTCATCATCCTGCGTGACCAGGGCGGCACCCTGCGCGGCCTGTCCAACGTCTGCCGCCACCGCATGTCCACCCTGCTGCAAGGGCGCGGCAACACCCGCGCCATCGTCTGCCCCTACCACGCCTGGACCTATAACCTTGACGGCTCCCTGCGCGGCGCCCCCGCGATGACCGCGAACGAGGCGTTTTGCAAAGACGACATCCGCCTGCCCGCCGTCCGCGTGGAAAACTGGCTGGGCTGGATCATGGTGACGCTCAACCCCGACGCCCCCGCGCCGTCCACCCAACTGGCCGAAGTGGCCGCCCTGATCACCCCGCTGGACATGTCCAGCTACCACGAAACCTTCAGCGAAACCTTCGAATGGGACACCAACTGGAAGGTTCTGGCCGAGAATTTCATGGAAAGCTATCACCTGCCGCAATGCCACGCCGGCACCATCGGCGGCGCCTCCCGGCTCGAGGAGATGGTCTGCCCCGCCGGACTTGAGGCCTTCAACTATCACTTCATCCTGAAAAACGACTCCGTGCCCCTGGCCCTTGCTCACCCCTCCAACACCCTGCTTCAGGGCGACGCCCGCCGCACGACCTGGCTGCTGGCGATCTACCCCGCCCTCCTCATCACCCTGACGCCCGGCTATTTCTGGTATCTGTCACTGACCCCCCTCAGCCCCGGCCGCGTCAAAGTGCTGTTCGGCGGCGGGATGAGCCCCGAATGGCTGGCCGACCCCGCCGCCCCCGCCCATCTGGACGCGGTCAAATCCCTGCTGGACCGCGTGAATGTCGAGGACAAGGGCTGCACCGAAAAGGTTTACCGTGGCCTTCTGGCCGGCCTGTCCGCCCCCGGCCCCCTCAGCCATCTGGAACGCCCCAACTACGACTTCGCCTGCTACCTCGCCTCAAAAATCCCCGCCTGAACAAGGACCGCCCCATGGCCCACACCCGCCACCGCAAATTCAACACCCGCGAAACCTATCCTGAACAAAAGCTGGACAATGATCTGGCCCAGGCCGTCGTCGCCCGCGGCACCATGATCTTTCTGCGCGGCCAATGCCCGCAAGAGATTGAAACCTCGGCCAATATCAACTCCCACGACCCCGTCGAACAGACCCACAAGGTCATGCAGAACATCCG
>CAMBWO010000060.1 GCA_945871285.1 Pseudorhodobacter antarcticus
TATGTGCTGGACTTTACCGCCGTGGACCCCGCTTTGGTGACGACGTTGGGCACGGCGGCGGTGATGCGGCTGTCGTTCCAGTTCAACGACACCGCGGCCGCGCGGGCACCGACGGTGACGTTCAGCGCCGTGTCGCTGACGCGGGTGGCCGGGGCACGGTTCAACCGGGCGCCCTCTGACCGGTTGGCGCTGACGACGGCGGAGGTGGCGGGCCTGGGGGCGCTGGCGACGGCGGGGGTGGTCCGTCTGACGACGCAGGCGACGGGCACCTTGCAGGCGGCGCAGGCGCCGGCGCTGAGTGGCGATGTCACAAGTGCGGCGGGGAGCCTGGCCACCACGATTGCGGCCAGTGCCGTCACCAATGCGAAACTGGCGCCGGTGTCGACCGGGCGGATCAAGGGGCGCGTCACGGCCGGAACGGGGCAGATCGAGGACCTGACCGGATCGCAGGTGACGACGCTGCTGGACGCCTTTACCGCAGGGGCGCAGGGGGTGGCGCCGGCGTCGGGCGGGGGCACCACGGCCTTTTTGCGCGCCGATGGCATCTGGGCGGCCCCGCCTGCTGGCGGCAGCCCCGGTGGCGCGACGGCGCAGATGCAGTTCAACACTGCGGGCGCCTTTGCCGGGGCCGCCGAAATTCTGGTCGAGAATGACCAGTTGCGCCTGCCAGCCACGGTCAGCTTTACCCCCCCGGCGGCAGGCGGGGTGCGTCTGGTCGCGCGGGCAGACGCCAACCGCAGCGTTCCGGCGTTTTTGTCCGAGGACGGGTTGGTGCGCGAAGTCCAGACCTCACTGGCGCGGTCGTCCCCGCTGATCTGGAAGGCGCAGCCGGGCAACACGACCGTCAGCAATCTGGGCGGCGCGGCGCCGACCGCGTCCGGCACGGCGACGGCGGCGCTGATCGCGTCCAGCACCAGGCTGACCTATACGCCGCGGGTCGACTTTCTGGTCACGACGGCCTCGGCCGCGGCGGTTGCCGGGTTCCGCGCCGGGGCTGTCATGGTTTCGGTGGGCGGTCCCAGCGCGGGGCTGGGGGGGTTCACTTTTGTCGTGCGGTGGGGGGTGGCGACGGGAACGGCGACGGCGACCAAACGGGCCTTCACGGGCCTGTTCGGCGGGACGGGGGCGCCATCCGACCTGCAACCTTCGTCTGTGTTCAACAATGTCGGCATGGGATGGGATTCGGGCGACACCAACATCCAGATGATCCACAACAGCGGGTCCGGTGCGGCCACGAAGGTCGATCTGGGCGCATCCTTTCCGGTGCCCTCGGTTGATCGCAACAGCCTGTACGAGCTGTCGCTGTTCAGCCCCAGGGGCACGACCCAAAGCGTGGAATGGCTGGTGCTGGACGTGATTTCGGGCGCCCTGGCCAGCGGCACCATGACGACCAACCTGCCTGCGGCCACGACCATGCTGGCGCCACGGGGCTGGGTCTCGGTTGGCGGCACCTCGAGTGTGGTGGGCGTCACGTTGAGCAGCCTGGTTCTGGACCCGCTGCTCTGACCGCCGTCAGGGGACATTCTGCTGCAAAGGGCCGCCTTCGGGCGGCCCATTGGCATTTGACAGGGCCAAGGATGGTTCCTAGACAGGGCAAGCAAAAACGCAGGGCCGAACCCGGAGCAGGCAGCCATGAAAATCGCAATGATCGGGACGGGCTATGTCGGTCTTGTCTCGGGGGTCTGTTTTTCGGACTTTGGCCATGATGTGGTCTGCGTCGACAAGAACCCCGACAAGATCGGCCGTCTGATCACCGGCGAAGTGCCGATCTTCGAGCCGGGGCTGGAGGCGCTGATGGCCAAGAATGTGGCGGCGGGGCGGTTGTCCTTTACGCTGGATCTGGCCGAGGCGGTGGCGGGGGCGGATGCGGTGTTCATCGCGGTGGGCACGCCCACTCGGCGCGGCGATGGCCATGCCGACCTGACCTATGTGATGGCGGCCGCGGCCGAGATTGGCGCGGCGCTGACCGGCTATGCCGTGATCGTGACGAAATCGACCGTGCCCGTGGGCACCAACCGCCGCGTCGCCGAGGCCGTTGCGGCGGCCACGGGGCAGGCGTTCGACGTGGCATCCAACCCCGAATTCCTGCGCGAAGGGGCCGCGATCGACGATTTCATGCGGCCCGACCGGGTGGTCGTGGGGCTCGACTCGCCCCGTGCGCGCAAGGTGATGGCCGACATCTATCGCCCCTTGTCGCTGCGCGAGGCGCCGGTGGTGTTTACCGGCATCGAAAGCGCCGAGATGATCAAATATGCCGCCAATGCGTTTCTGGCGACCAAGATCACCTTCATCAACGAAATCGCGGCGCTGTGCGAAAAGGTGGGGGCCGACATCAAGGATGTGGCCAAGGGCATGGGGCTGGATGGGCGGATCGGCAACAAGTTCCTGCATGCGGGGCCGGGCTATGGCGGATCATGTTTCCCCAAGGATACCAAGGCCTTGGCGCGGATCGGCCAGGAACATGCCGTGCCGATGCAGATCACCGAGACGGTGATCAAGGTGAACGAGGAGGTCAAGCGCCGGATGATCGACAAGATCACCGATCTGCTGGACGGTCAGGTCAACGGCAAGACGGTGGCCATTCTGGGCGTGACCTTCAAACCCAACACCGATGACATGCGCGACGCGCCCAGCCTGACCATCGTGCCCGCGCTGGTGGGGTCGGGCGCCCGCGTCCGCGTGGCCGACCCGCAGGGCAAGCGCGAGGGCGAGGCGCTGTTGCCGGGGGTGAAATGGACCGACAACGCCTATCAGGCGACCCAGGGCGCCGATGTGGTGGTGATCCTGACCGAGTGGAACGAGTTCCGCGGGCTGGATCTGGAACGCATGGTGCGCAAGATGGCGACCCCCCGCATGGCCGACCTGCGCAACGTCTATTCCCAGGCCGAGGCGACCGAGGCGGGATTTGAGCGGTATGTCAGCATTGGGCGGTAGGGCGACCCAAATTCCTTGAAAAAGGAATTTGCAAATCTTTTGAGTAAAAGATTTGGTCCGCGTCAGCGGTCAAGCACGTCGTAGACCACCCGTTGCAGGCTGATCAGGCCCAGCATGAAGGTGGTTGCGGCGATCAGGAACACGTAAAACGGCGAGACCCAGTTGGTGTCGTAGAACGGATAGAAGCCGCTGCGCATTTCGGCGACCAGATGGGCGACCGGATTCCACCACAGGATATGGAACAGCCAGTCTGGCAGGTCCTCGATCAGGATCAGCACGCCCGAGGCGATCATCATCGGGCGGCTGACCATGCCCCACAGGTATTCATAGGCCGGAAACCGGATGAACAGGACCGAGTTGAATGTGCCGATCCCGATGCCCAGGGCCCCCACCATCATCAGCGCCACGATCACCGGTTCGAGTTCGACATTCACCCGCAGATCATAGGCGAGCAGGACGCCGTAAACGAGGATCACGAACACGATCAGATTGATGAAATAGTTCAAAAGGAAGCGGGCAAACAGCACGTCCAGCACGGTCACGGAGGGAAAGCCCAGCAACTGCCGCGAAAACCGGATCGAGCCCGAGACGCGGCTGGCGGTCTGGGTGTACATGTGGAACGGGACGATGCCCGTCACGTAATACAGCGGGAAATTCGTTCCAAGCCGCGGGGTACGGGTGAACATGGCAAAGGCGATGGACAGGATCGCCACGGTCGCGATCGGTTCGATGAAGGCCCACAGGAACCCCAGGGACGACCGGCTGTCCCGCGAGCCGACCTCGCGCATGATCAGCGCCATGATCACGCGCAGGGTGCGAAACCGCCGGGTTGCCGGTTCTTGCGGCGCACGGGGTGGCAAATCGGTGGGATCAGCGTCGGTTTGCGTCATTTTCAGGTGGTTTCCGGTGCGAAGGGCGCTGAACGCGGCGGGCCCGACCACTGAAGGCTTGTAGCCGGAGAACGATTTGAGCTATTCTTTTAGCAGCATGTCAAGCCCGGCGCAAACCGCTGCGCGCAACTGAAAGAACCCAGTTGACCCCCCCAACGGCCAAACCACAGGCGAGCGTTACCGACGCGGACGCCGCCGAATTTTCCCAAGACGATGAGGCCGAGGACGGGACGGCTGCCGGGGTGGCAGAGCCACGACGGCGGACTGCGGCCATGGAGGCGCGGATCAAGCGGCGCCGCACGGCTGCGCGCAACGCGGCCGAGGTGGAGGCTGCCGAAGCCGCGGGGGTCCCGATGGTGCCGCTGGCGGCGCCTGGTCGCCGCACCGGCCCACGTGCCGTGCAACGCGCGGCACGGATTGGTGCAGCCGAGGCGGCGGTTGCCGCCGCAGAGGTGGTCGAAGGGTCGGAACCTGCCACCCCGCCCCCCGTAACGATACCCCTGCCCGCACCACCCCCGACCGAGCCGGAGCCGGAGCCGGAGCCCGACTGGCAGGCCGAGGCACCGCTGCCTGCTGTCGAGGGCCCTCCCCCCGAAGAGGAGGTCGAGGACGACGAACGCGCCCCCGGCCCCCGTCGCCGTGGCCCTCGCGGGGACAAGCGCTCCCTTCGGGCCGCCCGCACCGAAACCAGCACCGATGCCAGCCACTATGTCGTGGCCCCGACGGCCCAGCCCGCCCAGATGCGTGTCCGCCATTACGGTGTGATTGCCATGTTCTTTTTGTGCGTCGTCGTGCCGAGCATCAGCTATTCGTGGTATCTTTGGACCAAGGCCGCCGACCAATATGAAAGCGACGTGGGTTTTGGCAGCCGCACCGAAGAGACGGGCTCGACCTTTGATTTCCTCGGCGCCCTGGGCGGCACCACGCAATCGGGGTCCAAGGATATGGACATCCTGAACCAGTTCATCATCAGCCAGGAGTTGGTGGCCAAGGTGGATGCGGCGGTGGACCTCAAGGCGATTTACAGCAGGCCTGTGGATGACCCGCTGAATGCCTTTCACCCCGATGGCACGATCGAGGATCTGGTGGCCTATTGGCAGCGCATGGTGCTGATCAATTATGACAATGCCACCGGGCTGATGAACCTGCGGATCTTTGCCTTTGATCCCGTCGACGCGCAGAATATCGCGCAGGTCGTGCTGGTCGAATCCACCCGGATCATCAACGACCTGAGCCAGACCGCCCAGGCCGACACCACCCGTTACAGCCAGGACGTGTTGCGGGCGACCGAGGCGAAGCTGGCCGAGGCGCGGCTGGCGGTGCTGGATTTCCAGGTCCGCAACCGCATTGTCGATCCGTCGAACGCGATTGCCAACCAGTTGAGCGTGGTCAGCACCCTCAACCAGCAACTGGCGGGCGCGCAGATCGAGTTGGACATGCTGACAGGCACCGTGCCCGCCTCGGACCCGCGGGTCGCCCAGTTGAACCGCCGGATCGAGGTGATCGGCAACCGCATCGCCGAGGAGCAGGCCAAGGTCGGCGCCAATTCCGACGCCCCCGGTTTCGCCACCCTGATGGCCGAGTTTGAACGGCTGAAGGTCGATCAGGACTTTGCCCAGCAGGCCTATCTGTCGGCCCTGGCCGCGCATGATCAGGCGCTGACCGACGCCCAGCACAAGACGCGCTATCTGGCGACCTATGTCACCCCCACGCTGGCCGAGTCCTCCACCGCGCCGAACCGTCCGCTGACCGCCTTCATGGTAGCGCTGATCGGGTTCTTGCTGTGGGCGGTGACGGTGCTGGTTTATTACGCGCTGCGCGACCGGCGATGATCGCGCTGGAGCATATCACCAAGGCCTATTACTATCGCGGGCAACCCAAATTCATCGCCCGCGACATCTCGATCGTGTTTCCGACCGACAGCCGGATCGGGCTGATGGGGCGCAACGGGGCGGGCAAGTCGACGTTGTTGTCCATCATCGCGGGCAGTCTGAACCCCGATGCCGGGCGGGTGCGGGTGACGGGCACGATTTCCTGGCCCATCGGGTTGCAAGGCTGCATCCATCCCGAACTGACGGGGGCGCAGAATGTCAAATTCATCGCACGGGTTTACGGGGTGGACACGGGCGAGTTGATGGATTTCGTCGCCGATTTCGCCGAGTTGGGCATGAATTTCAACGAGCCGGTGCGCAATTATTCATCAGGCATGCGGGCACGGCTGAATTTTGGCATGTCGATGGGCATCAGGTTTGACACCTATCTGCTGGATGAGGTCAGCGCCGTGGGCGACGCGGGCTTCAAGAAGAAAAGCAAGATGGTGTTTGATGACCGCATGTCACGGGCGGGGGTGATTGTCGTGACCCATTCGGAACGCACGATGCGGTCGCTGTGCACGGCGGGGGCGGTGCTGGAAAACGGCCAGATCACGTTTTTCCCCGATGTCGAAGAGGCGATCGAGGTTCACAACCGCAACACGCTGGGCGACGACTATAAAAGATCAAAGGAATTCATGGACGATTGAAGCAGGATGCTAGGTTCGTCCGCCGCATCGACCAGCACCCAGATCAGGCGGTTTTCGGGCAGGTAGGTGATCAGCGCCTCAGCCTCCGCCCCGCCCGCGCCGGCTAGGGTGGCAAAGGTGACCTTGAAGTCCGACCGCAGGGCGCCGGCGATGCCGAACACCAGATGGTCGCCCTGCGCGCTGCTGAAATCCATCACCCAGTCGCTGCCCATCCCGCTGGCCCCGGCATGGCGGAAGGCGTCTGCGCCGCTGCCGCCGGTCAGGGTGTCTTGCGACAGGCCGCCGTCCAGCGTGTCATTGCCCACATCGCCGCGCAGGGTGTCCGTCCCGGCGCCGCCAAAGAGCTGGTCACTGCCGCCGCCGCCCAGCATCAGGTCGTTCCCGGAAGCACCGTGCAGGGTGTCGACGCTGCTGTTGCCGTGCAACTGGTCGTCGTCCGCACCGCCGTTCAGGCTGTCGCGCCCGGTGCCGCCGTTTATCCTGTCGCGCCCGGCGTCGCCCTCCAATGTGTCCGCCCCGCCGCGCCCCTCGATCACATCCGCGCCGCCTGCGCCGAACAGACCATCCGCAGCCACGCCCCCCAGCAGCGTGTCGTCAAAGGCCGACCCTGCCACCTGTTCGATGGACAGATAGCGGTCACCCGCGGCCCGGCCCAGATTGTCGGCAGGCGTCAGCAGGTCAACCAGCACGGCCAGGGTCGCCATCCCGTAATCGGCCTGGTCCACCCCGGCCCCACCATCCATCAGGTCCGCCCCGGCACTGCCGCCCAGGGTGTCATTGCCGCCCAGACCGCGCATCGTGTCATTGCCCGCCTTGCCCAACAGAACATCCGCCCCCGCCGTGCCCAGAATGTCGGCCGGGGTGCCAAAGCCGAACACCCACAGCCCCATGACCCCGGTGTTGCCCAAGGCGCCCGGCAGGCCCAGCTGCGCCGCCTCTTGCCCCGAGGCGGCAAGCAGGGTCGCGCCCGCTGCCGTGCCATGACCGATCAGTGCCGCCGTGCCGCCCGTCCCCCCCCAGCCGCCTTGCACATCGCCCGAGGTCCAGCCGATGGATTGATAGCGGTAGACAACCTCGAACGCCCCGTCGCCCCGGTCGAACAGCTGCATCTGAAAGGTGTCGGTTCGGGTCGCGTTGCGGCGATAGAACCCGACCCGGTCCCAGGTGATCGTGACGCAATCTGCGGCGGTGTCGATGTCCAGCCAGACCGCGCCGCTTTCGGCCCCTTCGCCGTCCAGCCTTGTGTCGACATCGGCGTGGAAGATGGCCAGGAAGGGTGCAGGAACGGCCGAAGCCGCCGCCGCCACCCCGGCAAAGCCCGCGCCAAAGCTGACCAGCCCGTCGGTTGACACGTAAAGGTCATCCCCGCCATAGGTCGCGCCGCCCAAGGTGAACCCCGCGCCGAACACCGCGGACACATCGACACGCGCCACCGTGTCGTCGCCCCGCGCCAGCATCACCTCGCCATAGCCTGCCGCGCCGCCCAGACCTTTGACCGCCGTGCCATTGCCTGTGATGTCGCCCAAAGCCGCCTCCTGCCTGATCCGCGCCAATCCTGCCGCCGCAGGGTGAAGCTCGGGTTAACACGGACCCATTCCGCAACTTCAAGGTTTTCAGCGAGTTAACAAAGCCCGGCCAGCTTTAGCCAAGCGCCATGTTCCAGGCCCAAAGTCTCCGCCCTGTCACCGCCAAGCGGGGCGATCCTGGCCGCGATCCGTGGTGGGAGGTGTCGGTGCAGATCAATCTTGTGTCCAGTTATGGGGCGGCGGCGTTGGGGGTGGGGGCCTTGGGCGACGGCATGGCGCTGATCGTGGCGGGTGGCACCGCGCGGCTGATCTATTCCGAGGCCGAGTTGAACCGGGCGATGAGCCTGTCTCTGGGGGCGGTCAGCGCACCGGGCAGCGGCTATGTTTCCGCCGCCAGCCTTGCCGCGCCGCAGATGGGCAATCTGGAGCCGGGCCGGTCGATTGCGTTTCAGGATACGGGCACGGTGGTGCGGGCGTTCCTGTTTGACAGCCATCTGGGGGTGCTGACTGCGTCCACCCTGTCGGCCAGCGGGGCACCGGGGGCGGCGGTGACGGTCAGCAGCGACCTGGGCGCGTTGACGGGGGTGGAGACCTTTGCCATCCTGGGCGGGGCAGGGGGCGACACGGCGGTTCTGTCCACCTGGAACCAGCCGGGGTTGCAGGTGTTCCGTCTGGCCGAGACGGGGACGCTGACCCATCTGAGCACGGTGCAGGACACCGCCAAATCCTATGTCGCGACGGTCAGCGATACCGCCGCCGTCACGATTGCGGGGCAAGAGTATCTGCTGACCCTGTCCGCACTGGAAAACGGGATCACCTGTTATGCCGTGGCGGGGAATGGGGCCACGACGCTGATCGACAGTCTGGGCAACCGCGACATGCTGGCGGTTTCGGGGGCTGCGGCGTTGCAGGTGATGCAGGTGGCGGGCGTGACCTATGCCGTGATCGCCGCGACCGGGTCGAGTTCGCTGTCGGTGGTGCGGGTCAATGACATGGGGTGCCTGTTTCAGACCGACCATCTGGTGGACGGCCGCACGACCCGGTTTGACCATACGTCCGTGCTGGACAGCTTTGCGCTGAACGGGCGGTCCTTTGTGGTGACGGCGGGCACGGATGCCGGGATCACGGTGCTGGAATTGCTGCCAGGGGGGCGGTTGCAGCCGTTTTGCACGGGGGTGTTTGAAACCGGGGCGGGGCTGTTTGCCGTCAAGGGGTTGGAGGTGGCGGTGTCGGGCAGCACGGTCAGCATTTTTGTCGTCGATGACCGGGCCGACCGGGTGCAGCAGTTCGATCTGTCGCTGGCCAATCTGGGTGGGGTGGTGCGGCCCACGGGCGGGCAGGCGATTGGTACGGCGCGCGATGATCTGGTGCTGGGCACCGCCGCCGCCGAAACGCTGTCGGGCTGGGGCGGCGATGACTGGATCCATTCGGGCGGCGGGGCGGATGTGCTGATGGGCGGGACGGGGGCGGATGTGTTCGTCTTTGGCGCAGGGTCCGACAACGCCCGCATCAACGGGCTGGAACTGGGGGTGGACCGGATCGACCTGTCGGATTGGGGCCATGTGTACTCCAAGGCCGCCTTGACCATCACGTCCACCGCGACGGGCTGCGTGATTGGCCTGAACGGGCTGGACATCACCGTGGTCGCCGCAGACAGCCGTCCATTGACGGCGGCCAGCTTTCTGGACAGCGATTTCCTGTTCTAGCGGCGGTGCGGGGCGGCCAGCCCTTCATAGGTTTCCTCGCACGCCCTGTGGCAGCGCGCCACGTCGGCGTCTTGCAGCATCGCCGCCATCATCGACACAACCCGACCTTCGTAGCGGGAGATGCTGGTGTCCTGCGCGTCTGCCTGGGTGCGGTCACGGAAATAGGCGTCAGTGTGGCGGATCGTGGTGGCATCGGTCACCGCCACGGCACCCCGGCCCCGTTCACGGCGCAGGCTGAAACTGTCCCAGGTCTTGACGGCATAGTGGTTGTAGTGGGCCAGACGGTGCGAGCCCTCATGCACATCTGAACTGCGCAACTGCTGCCACAGGGGCACGCCCTGCACGATGTTGTGCCGCGCCCCGTCACCGTCCATCACCAGCAGCTTGTGCGCCTGGCCCTTGAAGCCGACCAGCGAGTGGTTGTGGATGTCGCGAAACCGCGCCGGATTGCGGGTCAGCGATTTCATCGCCTTGTTGGCCTTGTGGGTCAGGGACAGCCGCCACGGGAATTGGGCGCAGACCCGCCCCGGCAACCAATTCCGCAACGGCTTGTCGGCAAAGCACATGGCGTGCAGGCAGATGATGTCGCAATCCCCGGCCCGTTCGGTCAGGTCGCCCACCAGCCCCGCCCCGATGTGGATGTTCAGGAATTCATCCGCGTCCAGCACCATCAGCCATTCGGTCGCATCAATCGGTTGGCTGGCCCTTATCGCGGTATAGCCCGAGTGCTGCGGAATTTCGCCCGGGGCCACCACATTGGGCACATGGTCGATGAACCCCGCCGCCGCCATGGCCGCCAGCAGATGGTCCGACCCGTCGCGGCAATCATTTGACGCCACGCAGATCCGGTCAAACCCCAGCACCCGGTGATGGGCGACCCATTCCAGCAGGAAGGGCCCCTCATCCTTGACCGAGGAAATCAGTGTATGCGTGTTCATGAACCAAGGCTAGCATCGCCGCCTGGATAGGCCAAGCCTATGCGTGGCGCAGGCAATCGCACCTTGCAAGTGGCGGACACACAAGGTTTCATGGCGCGGAACACTTGGAGAACCATCATGCGCCTGGCCCTTTGGCAAACCCCGTCGCCTGCTGGCGATGTCGAAACCGGTCTGGCCGAGCTTGGCGCCGCGCTGCGGGCGGCGGCGGCCCAAGGGGCGCGGATGCTGGTGGTGCCCGAGGTGTTGCTGCCCGGTTACAACCAAGACGACATCGCCAGCCTGGCCCAACCGCGGGGCGGGGCCTGGACCACGGCTGTGGCGGACCTGTGCGCCACGGCGGGCTGCGGCGTGACCCTTGGCTATGCCGAACGCGACGGCGAACGGGTGTTCAATGCGGCCATCGCCTTTGACGGGGCGGGGGCCGAGGTGGCGCATTACCGCAAGATCCAGCTGTATGGTCCGCGCGAAAAGGCGATCTATGGCCCGGGCGAGGCCTATGCCGTGTTTGACCTGGAGGGGGTCAAGGCCGCGTTGCTGATCTGCTATGACGTTGAATTTGCACCCCATATCGCGGCCCTTGCCGCGCAGGGCGTGCAGCTGATCCTGTGCCCCACGGCCAATATGATGCCCTTTACCCATGTCGTGCGCTATACCGTGTCGGCCATGGCGGCCAACCATGGTGTGACCATCGTCTATGCCAATTACTGCGGGGTCGAGGGCGATCTGACCTATGTCGGGGGGTCGCTGATTGCCGACCCTTATGGCGAGCCTTTGGTGCAGGCGGGCACCGGCCCCGCGCTGCTGGTGGCCGACATGCCCAGCCTGCTGGACCCGTATCGCCTGTCGACCCAAGGCACCGATTTCCGAAAGATCTGACATGCGCGACCCCCGTTACGACCTGCTGTTCCAGCCGCTGCAAATCGGCCCCAAGACGGCCAAGAACCGCTTTTATCAAGTGCCGCATTGCAACGGCGGCGGCTACCGTGACCCCTCGGCGGTGGTCGAGATGCGCCGCACCAAGGCCGAGGGTGGCTGGGGTGTGATTTTCACCGAGCAGACCGAGATTCACCCGACGTCCGAGATCACCCCCTTTATCGAGCAACACCTGTGGGATGACCGCGACATCCCGGCCCTGGCGCGGATGGCCGAGGCGATGAAATCGCATGGCGCGCTTGCGGGGATCCAGCTGGCTTATTCCGGCATCAACGGACCAAACTTGTATTCCCGCGAGGTGCCGCTGGCGGTGTCGGGTGGGCCGATCCTGACCTTCACCTCCGACCCCGTGCAGGCCCGCACCCTGGACCGCGCCGACATCCGCGATCTGCGCCGCTGGTTTCGCAATGCGGTGCGGCGCAGTCAACAGGCCGGGTTTGACCTGATCTGCCTTTATGGCGCGCATGGCTTTGGGATCTTTCAACATTTCCTGTCCCGCGCCACCAACCTGCGCACCGACGAATACGGCGGCACCCTGGAAAACCGGGCGCGGTTCGTGCGCGAAGTGGTCGAGGAGGCGCGGGAAGAAACCAAAGGCGAGATGGCGATTTCGCTACGTCTGAGCCTGCAT
Source organism: Pseudorhodobacter antarcticus (assembly GCA_945871285.1). Taxonomy (GTDB): domain Bacteria; phylum Pseudomonadota; class Alphaproteobacteria; order Rhodobacterales; family Rhodobacteraceae; genus Stagnihabitans. The sequence continues at coordinate 12,080 of CAMBWO010000060.1, forward strand.
GAAGCGGGCAAACTGGGCTTTTCCAACGCCGAGGTGCGCGATTTCATCGAAATGCATGGCGATTTGCCCGACATCTGGGACCTGGCGCATGGGACGTGGGAGCAATGCTCGGGCACGTCGCGTTTCAAACCCGAGGCGGCGCAGGAGGATCTGGTGCGCGGGATCAAGGCGCTGACCTCCAAACCCGTGGTCGGCGTGGGTCGCTTCACCTCACCCGACGAAATGGTGCGGCAGATCAGGACGGGGGTGCTCGATTTCATCGGCGCGGCGCGGCCGTCGATTGCCGACCCGTTCCTGCCGCTGAAAATCGACGAGGGGCGGGTCGAGGATATCCGCGAATGCATCGGCTGCAACATCTGCGTGTCGGGCGACATGACGCATGGCATCAGCCGCTGCACCCAGAACACGGCCTTCATGGAGGAATGGCGCAAGGGCTGGCATCCCGAACGGGCGCGGCCCAAGGGCGCGTCGGATTCAGTGCTGATCGTCGGGGGCGGCCCTACCGGGTTGGAGGCGGCACTGGCCTTGGGCAAGCGTGGCTATAGCGTCACGCTGGCTGAGGCGTCGCTTACCCTTGGTGGCCGCGTCACGGCTGAACGCAAATTGCCCGGCCTGTCGGCCTGGGGTCGCGTGGCGGATTACCGCACGGGCCAGATTGCGCCGATGGCGAATGTGCAAACCTATCTGGACAGCCACCTTACCGACGACGACGTGCTGGCGATGGGGGTGGATCATGTGGCGATTGCCACCGGGGCGACCTGGCGGCGCGATGCCGTGGCGCGGCTGCATCTGGCCCCCATTCCGACTGACCCTGCCATGGCGATTTGGACACCTGATGACCTGATGGCCGGGGGTGGGCCGATGGGCGGGCGGGTGATGATCTATGACGACGACCATTTCTATATGGCGTCGGTTCTGGCCGAACTGGTGGTTGCACGGGGCTGTGCGGTGGATTTCGTGACCCCGGCCACAAAGGTTGCCGAATGGACAGAGAACACCTTGGAACAGGCCATAATCCAGCGCCGGATGTTGGAAATTGGTGTAACGATCCACTGCTCCAAGGCTCCCGAGGCGATTGGCGCGGGCTCTGTGACGCTGGGCTGCACCTGGACGGGGCGCGAAACAACCTTGGCCACCGATGCCGTTTTGATGGTCACCAGCCGCATCCCCAGTGACACGCTCTATCATTCCGTCATGGCGCGGCGGGCCGATTGGGGCAGCCTGAAAACGGTGCAACTGATCGGTGACGCCGCCGCCCCCGGCCCCATCGCCTGGGCCACCTATGCCGGCCGCCGCTATGCCGAGGAGCTGGACGAACCCGACCGCGGCGATGCCCTGTCCTTTCGGCGCGAGATTACGGAGCTTGCCTGACCCTTTCCCGCATCGAGATATAGATCGCGCAGGAAATCAGGATGCCGACGCCGACAAAGGTCCACAGGTCCGGGAAATCGCCAAAAAAGGCATAGCCCAGCAGGGTCGCCGTGATCATCTCGGTATAGGCCAAGGGGGCCAGCAGCGACGCCTCGGCATGGTCATAGGCGCGCACGATGGCATAGTGGCCAAGGTTGGCGATGGTGGCCAGGGCGATGAACAGCAGCCAGTCGGTGGCGGTCGGCATGACCCAGACCAAGGGCACCAGCGCGCAGGTGATCACGGCGCCCAACAGGTTGGTGTGAAACGTGGTGACAATCGCCTTGTTCACCCCCGAAATGCGCCGCGTCATCAGGAAATAGAGCGCAAGGCTGGTCCCCGCGGCCAAGGCCAGCAGCGCGCCGGGATTCAATCCGCCAAAACCGGGGCGGATGATGATCAGCGTGCCGATGAACCCCACGAACACCGCCGCCCAGCGTCGTGGCCCGACATGCTCGCCGAGGACCAAGGGTGACAGGGCGGTCACGACCAAGGGTTGCACGAAGAAGATCGCCAACGCGTCCGCGATGGGCAAAAACTTCAGCGACCAGAAGAAACAGAAGGTGGCCGAAATCAGCAGGGCCGCCCGCAACCCGTGGTAAAATGGCCGGTCGGGCAGCAGCCCCCGCACCCCGGTATGGGGCAGCGCCAGCGGCAGCGTCATCACCGCGCCAAAGGTCAGCCGCGCCCAGACGATTTGCAAGACTGGCATCCCGTTCTGGCCCAGATATTTGGCAATCACGTCGATCATCGGCAGGATCACCATGGCGATCAGCATCAGCCCAACGCCCAGCAGGGGCGCGGGCGACCCCTTGATCAAAGCCATGGTGTCAGCACGGCCGCCAGATTGTCACCCAGTTCGGGGCACAGATACCCGCCCTCTTGCACGATCAGCGTGGGCAGACCCAAACCCCGCACCGCCCGCCCAATGGCGCCAAAGCCCGCTGTCGTCACCGCCAACCCGGCAAAGGGATCGCCCTGAAACGCATCCAGCCCCAGCGCCAGCACCAGCGTATCGGCCCCCCAATCACTGATCTTTTGCAAGCCTTGGTCCAGCGCCCGCAGGAAGCCGTCATCCCCCGTGCCACGCGGCAGGGCCAGGTTCAGGTTCGCCCCCTCGGCCCCGGTCTCCTCGGGGTAGCCCCAGAAGAACGGGTAATACCGTTCAGGATGGGCATGGACCGACACGGTCAGCACATCGGGCCGCTCGTAGAATATCCCCTGCGTGCCGTTGCCGTGGTGCAGATCGACATCCAGAACGGCAACCCGGCGGCCCTGCAGTGTCAGCGCCTGAGCGGCAATCGCGGTGTTGTTCAAATAGCAAAACCCCCCGGCCAGGTCGGTAAAGGCATGGTGGCCCGGCGGGCGGCACAGGGCATAGGCGGTCTGGCCTGCCAGCAGCGCCTCGACCCCCTCGATTGCCGTCTGGGCCGATGCATAGGCAGAGCCCCATGTGTTGGGACCGATGGGGCAAGAGGTGTCGGTCATGTGAAACCCCGCCTGACCCACGGCGGACAGCGGATAGCCATCCTCGCGGCAGCGGGGGTGGATATTGGGGATCACCTCGGGGCTGGCGCCCTCGATCCGGCTCCAGCGGGCATGGATGGTTTGCAGGAAGGTGAGGTAGCGTTCGGGGTGGATCGCGGCAATCGCATCCATCCCGTGATCGCGGGGCGCCCGCACCGCCAGCCCCAACCGCGCCACCCCGCCCAGCAGCGCGTCAATCCGGCTGGGTTTTTCGGGGCAAGGCCGCATTGCCCCCGAGGACAAAAAGAACTGCGGGTCATGGGCGCGCTGGGCACCGTCGAAAATTGCAAGCATCACAGGTCTTTCAAGGATTGGCCGTCAAGGATCATCATCTCATACCCGCGCCGGGTAAAGCCGGTTTTGGTATAGAACCGCAGGGCGGCGGCGTTGTCGGGGCTGACGCCAAGGGTGATGTAGCGGGCACCCCAGGTCTGGTGCCGCAGGGTAGCGGCAACCAAGGCGCGGGCAAGACCGGTGCCCCGGGCGTCGGGCGTGACGTAGAGGTCCTGAACATACAGCCCCGCCTCGCCCCGGTGGGTCGAGAAATCGGCATAGTAGATGACCATCCCCTGAGCGTGGATCAGCGCATGGATCAGGCCCCGGTCCAGCGCATCGGCCAGCGCCGCCTCGGAGGCGACCGGATAGGTGCCGCCGTCATGGTCGGACAAAGCCTGCAACATCTGGCGCAGGGCGGGCAGGTCGGTGGGGGTGACGGGGCGGATCAAAAGCCGACCTTGTCGCGGCCCTTGAGGTGCAGGATCGCGCGTGCCTCATCCGGCGAGGCGACCTCGCGGCCCAGACGTTCGACGATCTCGCGGATCAGGGTGACTTGCTGGGCGTTGCTTTCCGCTAGGCGGCCTTTGGCGATGTAGAGGTTATCCTCGAGCCCCACCCGCACATGACCGCCCATCGCCGCCGCCATGGTGGCCATCGGGATTTGCGATCGGCCTGCGGCGAGGACCGAGAATTGGTAGCTGTCGCCAAACAGCCGGTCGGCGGTGCGTTTCAGCAGGGTCAGGGTGTCGGGTTCGGGGGCCATGCCACCGAGGACGCCAAAGACGAACTGGATGAAGATCGGGGTCTGGATCAGACCACGGTCGACGAAGTGTTTCAGCATGGTCAGGTGGCCGATATCATAGCATTCAAACTCAAACCGCGCCCCGCGCTGGGTGCCCATCTGGTCCAACACATGGGCGATGTCGCGGGGGGTGTTCTTGAACACCACGTCGTCGGAGTTTTCCAGGAACGCCTGCTCCCAGTCGAACCGGAACTGCTTGATCCGCGCCAGCATGGGATAAAGGGCAAAGTTCATCGAGCCCATGTTCAGGCTGCACATTTCGGGCGCGTTCGCCTTGGGGGCGGCCAGACGCTGGTCCAGCGTCATGATCGCCGACCCGCCCGTGGTCATGTTGATGACGGCATCGCAGCCCGCGGCGATCACTGGCAGGAACGCCGCCCAATGGGCAGGGTCGGCGGACGGGCGGCCGGTGTCGGGGTGGCGGGCATGCAGGTGCAGGATGGCCGCGCCGGCCTGTGCCGCCCCGACCGCGCTGGCCGCGATATCCTGCGGCGTGAAGGGCAGGTGGGGCGATTGGCTGGGCACGTGGATCGAGCCGGTGATGGCGCAGGAGATGATGATTTTTGACATGGGGGACCCTCTGCCCCGCAGGATGGCACGGGCGGGGATCAAGGGAAAGGGGGCGTGGTTGCCACGCGTGGGACGTTTGGAAAACCACGTGAAATCATGGCTTTGCGGCATCGCGGTCACGATGTGTTAATCTTTGCGCCCGCCAGCCGGGGTCGGGTGCGGGGGCCGCGAACGGGGCCCCCGCGCCCAAAGCCTCAGCCCTGCAACGCCTGCTCGGCATTGGCGACATGCTGTTTCACCGCGAAAAAGCTGTCGGGCGTGACCGAGATCGAGTCGATCCCCGCCTCGACCAGGAGGCGGGCGAAGGAACTGTCATTGCTGGGGGCCTGGCCGCACAGGCCCACCTTGGCCCCGGCGGCATGGGCCTTTTCGATCACCGTCTTGATCATCCACAGCACCGCCGGGTCGCGTTCATCGAACAAATCGGCCAGGTCGCCCGAATCGCGGTCCACCCCCAGCGTCAACTGCGTCAAGTCGTTGGACCCGATCGAGAACCCATCGAACCGCGTGGCGAATTCGGTCGCCAGGATCACGTTCGACGGGATTTCGCACATGACATAGACCTGCAACCCGTTTTCCCCGCGAACCAGCCCGTTTTCGGCCATCACAGCCAGAACGCGGTCAGCCTCGTCCAAAGTGCGGCAGAAGGGGATCATCATGATCATATTGGTGAACCCCATCTCCTCGCGCAGCTTCTTGATTGCGCGGCATTCCAGCGCAAAGCCGTCCTTGTAGCGCGGCGAGTAATAGCGGGAGGCACCGCGAAAGCCGATCATAGGGTTTTCTTCGGCGGGTTCAAACTGCCGTCCGCCCAGAAGGTTGGCATATTCGTTGGTCTTGAAATCGGACATCCGCACGATCACGGGTTTGGGGAAGCAAAAGGCCGCGATGCGGGACAGGCCGCGCGCCAGATGGTCGACAAAGTAATCGCCCTTGTCGGCGTAGCCCTTGGTCATCGCCTCGATCTCGGCGCGGACGTCGTCATCCTTGAGGTCATCAAAGCGGGTCAGGGCCAGGGGGTGCACCTTGATCGCATTGTTGATCACGAACTCCATCCGGGCCAGACCGACGCCCTCGGTCGGCAGATGCCACCAGCGGAACGCGGCGGACGGGTTGGCCAGATTCAGCATGATCTTGGTGCGGGTTTCGGGCACGGTGTCATAATGCAATTCCTGCACCGTGAATTCCGAGGTGCCGGCATAGACAAAGCCCTCCTCGCCCTCGGCGCAGGACAGCGTGACCTCTTGCAGGCTGTGCAGAACCTCGGTCGCGTTGCCGCAGCCGACGACGGCGGGCAGGCCCAATTCGCGGCTGACGATGGCGGCATGGCTGGTGCGGCCGCCATGGTCGGTGATGATGGCGGCGGCACGTTTCATGATCGGCACCCAGTCGGGGTCGGTGGTCGAGGTGACAAGGATCGCGCCATCGACGAACTGGTCGATGTCGCGTGCGTTTTCAATCAGGCAGACGGTGCCCGACACGACAGCCTCGCCCACGCTGAGGCCTTTCAGCAGGGTGGGCCCGTGCGAGGTGACGTGATAGGATTTGAGGACCCCCACCTTGGCGCGGGATTGCACGGTTTCGGGCCGGGCCTGCACGATATACAGGATGCCGGTGTTGCCATCGCGGGCCCATTCCATATCCATCGGCTGGCCGTAATGGTCTTCGATGGTGCAGGCTTGGCGGGCCAGTTCCAGAATTTCGGC
>CAMBWO010000061.1 GCA_945871285.1 Pseudorhodobacter antarcticus
TGCGGGTGATGATGGACCCCGCCACCTGCGGCCCCGTGACGCTGGCCTTTTGTCAGGACGTTCAGGCCGAGGCCTATGATTACCCCGAGGCGTTCTTTGCGCCCAAGGTCTGGCGTTTCCGCCGTCCGCAGCCGGATGCGGGCGATCTGGCCGAAGCGATTGCCCTGATCAAGGCGGCCAAGGCGCCCGTCATCGTGGCGGGCGGTGGGGTGATCTATTCGGATGCCGAACAGACCTTGGCCAGTTTTGCCACGGCCCACGGCATTCCAGTGGTGGAAACCCAGGCCGGCAAATCGGCACTGGATTTTGACCATGCGCTGAACTTTGGCCCCGTTGGCGTGACGGGGGCGTCTTCCGCCAATATCGTCTGCGAGGCGGCCGATCTGGTGATTGGCGTCGGCACGCGGTTTCAGGATTTCACCACCGGCTCGTGGTCGCTGTTCAAAAACCCGGCGCGGCGGATATTGTCAATCAACGTGCAGGGCTATGACGCGGCCAAACATGGTGCGGCGCAGTTGGTATCTGACGCGAAGGTCGCCTTGGAACTGCTTGGAAACGCTTTGGGAACCCAGAAATTCACCGCCAATCAGGGCCTGCGCGCCGACTGGTTTGCGGCCACCGCTGCGGTCAAGGCGGCCCCGACTTCAGGCAACGCTTTGCCGACCGATATGCAGGTGATCGGCGCGGTTCAACGCTCGGCCAGCCGCGCCACCGTCGTCATGGGGGCCGCTGGCACCATGCCGGGCGAGTTGCACAAGCTTTGGGATGCCGCGGCGGGCGGTTATCATATGGAATACGGCTTTTCCTGCATGGGCTATGAAATCGCGGGGGCCTTGGGCATCAAGATGGCGCGGCCTGATGCCGACGTGATCTGCATGGTGGGCGATGGCAGTTACATGATGGCCAACAGCGAACTGGCCACCGCCGTGATGATGGGGATGCCCTTTACCGTCGTCATCACCGACAACCGGGGCTATGGCTGCATCAACCGGCTGCAAAAGGGCACCGGGGGGGCGGCGTTCAACAACCTGCTGGATGACAGCTATCACGTGAACCCCAGCCATATCGACTTTGTCGCCCATGCGGCGTCGATGGGGGCAAGGGCGGTCAAGGCGGCGGATATTGCAGGCCTGGAGGCGGCCCTGGCCGAGGCCAAGACCTCGGCCATTCCGATGGTCATCGTGATCGACACCGACCCGATGCCCTCGACCGAGGCGGGCGGGACGTGGTGGGATGTGGCGGTGCCCGAGGTTTCCGTCCGGCCCGAAGTGCGCGCGGCGCGGGAAAAGTATGAGGCTGGCTTGGCCAAGAAGACACAGGTGAACTGATGGACCTGCACCGCAAACCCAAGGGCACCTCCGGCAAGGTGCATGATGTGACGCCAGAGGGCGCGGGTTGGGGCTATGTCGGCTTTGGCCTGTATCGTCTGGCGGCGGGCGAACAGGCTGCCGAGGTGACGGGCGACCGCGAGGTGATTCTGGTCATGGTCGAGGGCAAGGCGCAGGTGCAGGCTGCCGGGCAGGATTGGGGCATCTTGGGCGACCGGATGGATGTCTTTGAAAAGACACCGCCGCATTGCCTGTATGTGCCAAACGGCACCGACTGGACGGCCACCGCCACCACGGCCTGCACGATTGCGGTCTGTTCGGCACCGGGCAAGGGCGGGCATCAGGCCGCCCGCCTTGGCCCCGATGGCATCACCTTGACCCAGCGCGGCACCGGGTCCAACACCCGCTTCATCAACAACATCGCGATGGAGGGGCTGGACGTTGCCGACAGCCTGCTGGTGACCGAGGTTTATACCCCGCAGGGCAACTGGTCGTCCTACCCGAGCCACCGCCATGACGAGGATGATTTTCCCCGCATGACCTATCTGGAGGAGACCTATTACCACCGGCTGAACCCCGCCACCGGCTTTGCCTTTCAGCGGGTCTATACCGAGGATGGGTCACTTGACCAGACCATGGCGGTCAAGAACCATGACCTGACGCTGGTGCCCAAGGGCCACCACCCCTGCGCGGCCCCTTACGGTTATGACCTGTATTACCTGAACGTCATGGCCGGACCGCGCCGCAACTGGCGGTTCCAGAACGACCCCGACCATGACTGGATCTATCGCCGCGACAACCCGTCAGCCTAGGGCGAGATCAGCGTGACCCGCAATCCCAGGCCCCGCAATTCGCGTTCCACAAGGCGCGGGTTTGGCAGGGTGGGGGCCAGCACGGCGACCTTGCCCATATAGCCCAGCGCCACCAGCGCCTCGATCAGCGCCATGGCATCCTGATCGGCGGTGAACAGCGGCATGATCACCAGATCCGGCCGGGTCTGCGCCAGCAGGTCCGCGTCCAGATCCTCGGGACGGCGGTGCACCGCGCCCGGAATTGCGGGGCCAAGAATGGCCTCGCAGTCCAGCGCCAGAACACGCTCGGCCTGGGTCAGGGGGGGCAAGATGTGGATGCCGGGTGGGTGTGTGCTGTTGGCTGTCATCAATCGGGTCATCAGTCGGATTTGCAGCCGACCCTAGATCGCCGCGCGCCCAGAGGCGATTGCATTGGGGGCCGGGCGGAAAAGATTCGCGCCCCGTGGCGGATTTGCTGGCCTGAACGCGCCCTGGCCGCTAGTCATGGCGCAAAGTTGCAGTCAGGGGTGCCGACATCATGGCCGAGGACATCGCGGAAATCCTGTCGGGGCTGCCCTTCGCTGCGATTCTGGTGGGCCGCCACGAGCGCATCGAACAGGCCAACGAGGCGGCGCTGAACCTGCTGGGGCAGGCGATTGTCGGGCGGCATCACGGCTTTGCCCTGCGCCAGCCCGAGGTTTTGGCCGCCATTTCCGCCGCCCTGCTGCGCCGTGAAAAATCGGTCGCCCGTAAGGTCCTGCCGGGCCGCAGCCATGAGGTGGTGCACCGTGTTTCGGTTTCTCCGGTGGGGACGGGGGCGATGTGCCTGTTTCAGGACATCTCTGATCAGGAACAATCCGAACAGATGCGCCGCGATTTCGTGGCCAATGTCAGCCATGAATTGCGCACGCCGCTGACCTCGCTGTTGGGGTTCATCGAAACCCTGCGCGGCCCGGCCCGCGACGATGCCGCCGCCCGCACCCGGTTTCTGGGCATCATGGCGACCGAGGCCGAACGGATGAATCGCCTGATCAGGGATCTGTTGAACCTGAGCCGGGTCGAGGCGCAGGAACGCCAGCGGCCGGCGCAGCGTCACGATCTGGCGGCGCTGGTGCGCTCGGCCGTGCTGAGCCTGCGGCCGATGGCCGAGGCTGCGGGGCTGGATTTACAGTTCGCGGGGCTGGAGGACCCGCTGCAGGTTCTGGTCGACCCCGATCAGATGATGCAGGTCGTCACCAACCTGGTCGAGAATGCCGTCAAATACGGGGCCAGCGGCAAGGTCGTCCGCATCGCCCTGCGCGCCGAGATGGGGCCACGTGGGCCCCTGGTGCGGCTGGACGTCACCGACCGGGGCGAGGGCATCGACCCCTTGCACATCCCGCGTCTGGCCGAACGATTCTACCGGGTGGACGGCCACCGCTCTCGCGAAAAGGGCGGCACGGGGCTGGGGTTGGCCATCGTCAAACACATCGCGCACCGCCATCGCGGCCGGTTGGTCATTGACAGTGCACCGGGCCAGGGGTCGACCTTTTCGGTGATCCTGCCCGGCGACTGAAATAACCTGGCTCCAAGCCGGTCTGTCATGAAACTGTTACAAAACTGTCGCAAAAGGGTGGCCAAGCGGCCCTAGGTTGGGCGGTGACGGGTTGACCATTCGGGTCAACGCTCACTCTGCGACAGGACTGGAGAACATGATGTCCCTCAAGAAGATTTCGACCTCGGCCATTGCCATTCTGGCGGCCACAACCCTTGGCGCTGCGGCCCGTGATCAGCTGCAAATCACCGGATCCTCTACCGTTCTGCCCTATTCGACCATCGTGGCCGAAGCCTTTGGCGAAAACTTTGATTTCCCCTCGCCGGTCGTTGAAGGCGGTGGTTCGGGTGCCGGCCGCAAGAAGTTCTGTGAAGGTGTGGGCGAAAACACCGTCGACATCGCGAACTCGTCCTCGCGCATTTCCCAGTCGGACATCGACCTGTGCGCCGCCAATGGCGTGACCGAGATCATGGAAGTGCGTTTCGGCTATGACGGCATCGTGTTCGCGTCCGACGTGAACGGCCCGGAATTCGCCCTGACCCCGGCACAGGTTTACGGTGCCTTGGCGGCTCAGGTTGCCAAGGATGGCGCACTTGCCGCCAACGCCGCCGCCAATTGGTCCGACGTGGACGCGGCCCTGCCGGCCCAAGCCATCCTGGCCTTCGTTCCGGGCACCAAGCACGGCACGCGCGAAGTGTTCGACACCAAGGTGATCGTTGCCGGTTGCAAGGACACGGGCGCGCATGATATGTTCCTCGCCGTTGCCGAAGGCGCTGACGAAAAGGAAAAGAAGGCCAACGCCGACAAGGCTTGCATGGAACTGCGCACCGACGGCAAGTCGGTTGACATCGACGGCGACTATACCGAGACGCTGGCGCGTCTGGAAACCGACAAGACCGCCGTTGGCGTGTTCGGCCTGTCGTTTTACCAAAACAACACCGACAAGCTGCGTGTCGCCACCATGTCGGGTGTCGTCCCCTCGACCGAGTCGATCTCGACCGGGGAATATCCGGTGTCGCGTCCGTTGTTCTTCTACGTCAAGAAAGCACATATCGGCGTGATCCCCGGCCTGAAGGAATATGTGTCCTTCTTCCTGTCGGATGAAATCGCGGGCCCCGACGGTCCCCTGGCCGCCTATGGTCTGGTGTCCGACCCGGACCTGGCCGCGACCCAGGCGATGGTTGACGCGGAAACCCCGATGGGCCCGCTGCAATAAGCTGACGAAACAGGGTGGTGCCCTAACGGGGCGCCACCTGCCTTTCTGACCAACTTCAACCTTGCGCACTGGATCCCCGATGACGGTTTTGTTTTTGCTGATCGTGGTCGCCGTGCTTGCCGGGGCGGCCTTTGTGCTGTGCCGGCAGCGCGTGATGGCCTCGGTGCAGGGTGATCCCAAGCTGCTGCATTCCTTGCCGATGTATTACGGCTGGAACGGCACGATCATGGTGCTGCTGCCCGCCCTGGGTGGCCTGGTGTTGTGGTTGCTGATCCAGCCCATGGTGATTGAGGGGCGCATCGCCGCCGCCCTGCCGCCCGACATGATGGCGGCGGGTGGGTCGATGGATCTGGTCATGTCCGACGTGCGCCGGGTGGCGGGCGGTCTGGATGTGGCGGTGTCCACCGGCGCCATGACCGCCCAGCAGGCCGCGACGATCAGCACCGAATCCGCCAACATCCGCGATACGCTGGCCGCCGTGGGCGTCGCCCTTGGAGCGGATGTGTCGCCGGCCGTCTTGTCCGCGGCGCAGGACTACCGGGTCATGACGGCTTGGGGCATGATGGGCCGCACCATTCTGACCGTTCTGCTGGCCCTGGGCGGCCTGATCTACGCCGTGATGATCACCAACCGGGATTTCAGGGCCCGCAACCGGGTCGAAGCGGCGGTCAAGGGTCTTTTGATTGCCGCCTCCTCGATTGCCGTTCTGACGACGGTGGGCATCGTTTACTCGATGCTGACCGAAACCCTGAATTTCTTTGCCCAATATCCGTTTCAGGGCTTTTTCTTCAGCCTGACCTGGTCGCCGAATTTCCGGGGCGATTCCGAGCTTGGCATCCTGCCGCTGATCTGGGGCACACTGTATATCACGCTGATCTCGATGCTGGTTTCGGTTCCCATCGGCCTGTATGCGGCGATCTATCTGGCGGAATATGCGTCCAAATCGGTGCGCGCCTGGGTCAAACCGCTGATCGAGGTGATTGCCGGCATCCCGACCGTCGTGTTTGGCCTGTTTGCCCTTGTCACGGTCGGCCCGATGCTGCGCGACTATTTTGCCGAACCGCTGGGCTGGGGCGATTCAGGGTCGTCGGTGATGACGGCGGGTCTGGTGATTGGCATCCTGAACATCCCTTTCATCAGCTCGCTGTCCGACGACATCATCAACTCGGTCCCGCAATCGCTGCGCGACGGGTCGCTGGGTCTGGGGGCGACACGGTCGGAAACCATCCGTCAGGTCGTGCTGCCGGCCGCACTGCCCGGCATCGTCGGGGCCTGTCTGATGGCCGCGAGCCGTGCGATTGGCGAGACGATGATCGTGGTGATGGGCGCCGGGGCCGCCGCCAAGTTGAGCCTGAACCCGTTCGAGGCGATGACGACGATGACCGTCAAGATCGTCGGGCAATTGACCGGCGATACCGATTTCGCCGCCCCTGAAACGTTGGTCGCCTTTGCGCTTGGCATGACGCTGTTCGTGATCACCCTGGCCCTGAACATCGTGGCCCTGCTGATCGTCCGCAAATACCGGGAGCAATACGATTGACCGACGCAACCTCTGGCGGCCTGTCCGCCGCCGCACAGCCCAAATCATCGCTGTTGCAACCGTCCCGGCTGATGAAAAAGCGCAACGCCGCCGAGACGCGGTTCAAGGCCTACGGCATCGCCGCCATCGTCCTGAGCCTGGCCACGCTGGGGTTCATGCTGGTCACGATCTTTTCGGACGGCGTGTCGTCGTTCTTTCAGGCCAAGCTGAGTTTTCCGGTTGAACTGACCGCCCGGACCCTGGACCCCAAGGGCAACCGTGACCGTGCGGACATGGTCAAGATCACCACACTGGGCTATAACAAGGTTCTGGCGGTGGCCTTTGAAAAGGAACTGGCCGCCCGCGGCATCGCCATCGAGGGCCAGTCGGCCAAGGACGTGGTCGAGATGATTTCCAAGGACGCCGCAGGCAGCCTGCGCGCCACGGTGCTGGCCAACCCCTCGCTGGTCGGCAGCACGCTTGACGCCACCGTTCTGGCCACCGGCCGGATTGACGGCTATCTCAAAGGCCGCGTCACCATGCAAACCGCCGAGCGCGACAGCAACGTGACCCCGGCCCAATTGCAACTGGCCGACAAGCTGCGCGAGGCGGGAATGCTGACCTCGTCGTTCAACTGGGGATTTCTGACCATGCCCGATGCCTCGGACCAGCGGCCCGAAGCGGCGGGTCTGGGTGTGGCCATCCTGGGCTCGGCCTATATGATGCTGCTGGTGCTGGTCACCTGCGTGCCCGTCGGTGTCGCCGCCTCGATTTACCTCGAGGAGTTTGCCCCCAAAAACTTCTGGACCGACGCGATCGAGGTGAACATCTCCAACCTCGCCGCCGTGCCCTCGATCGTGTTTGGTATCCTTGGCCTGGCCATCTTCATCAACTTTGCCGGCATGCCCAACTCGTCCACCCTGGTCGGGGCGCTGGTCTTGTCGCTGATGACGCTGCCGACCATCATCATCGCCACCCGTTCCGCAATCAAGGCCGTGCCGCCGTCGATCCGCGACGCGGCGCTGGGGATCGGGGCGTCCAAGATGCAGTCGGTGTTCCACCACGTCCTGCCCCTGGCGATGCCCGGCATCCTGACCGGCACCATCCTGGGTCTGGCCTCGGCCCTCGGTGAAACCGCACCCCTGCTGCTGATCGGGATGGTTGCCTTTGTCGACAACTACCCCGCGGCCCCGATGGAGGGGTTTTTGGACCCCGCCACCGCCCTGCCGGTGCAGGTTTACGGCTGGGCGCAGCGCGCTGACCCCGCCTTCATCGAACGCTCTTCCGGGGCGATCATCGTCCTGCTTGTCTTCCTCGTCGCGATGAACGTGCTGGCCATCCTGCTGCGCCGCCGCTTTGAACGTCGCTGGTAATCCGCGTGAAAAGGACTGAAACCATGAATGACATGCGTACACTGGAGCGGATCGTGAACAGCGAAGCCATCAAGATTTCCGCGCGCAACGTGCAAGTGCACTATGGCACCACCCAGGCGATCAAGGATCTGAACGTCGATATCCTGGACAAGACCGTCACCGCCTTCATCGGCCCCTCGGGCTGTGGCAAATCGACGTTCCTGCGCTGCCTGAACCGGATGAACGACACCATCGAATCGTGCCGCGTGACCGGCCAGATCATGATGGACGGCGCCAACATCTATGACCCGCGCATCGACCCCGTGCAACTGCGCGCCCGTGTCGGCATGGTGTTTCAAAAACCCAACCCCTTCCCCAAGTCGATCTATGACAACGTCGCCTACGGCCCGAAAATCCATGGCCTGACCCGCAACAAGGCCGAACTGGACGAAATCGTCGAAACCTCGATCCGCAAGGCCGCGCTCTGGAATGAGGTCAAGGACCGCCTGCAATCGCCCGGCACCGGCCTGTCAGGCGGCCAGCAACAGCGCCTGTGCATCGCCCGCGCCATCGCCACCGGCCCCGAAGTGCTGCTGATGGACGAACCCTGCTCGGCGCTGGACCCCATCGCCACCGCCCAGGTCGAGGAGCTGATTGACGAGTTGCGCGCCCAGTTTTCGGTGGTGATCGTCACCCATTCCATGCAGCAGGCCGCCCGCGTCAGCCAACGCACCGCCTTTTTCCACCTTGGGTCGCTGGTGGAAACCGGCGAAACTGGCCAGATCTTCACCAGCCCCAAGGACCCACGGACCGAAGCCTATATCACCGGCCGGATCGGCTAAGGAGCGACCATGAACAACGAACCCCACATCGCCCGCGCCTTTGACCGCGACCTGGAGGCCATTCAGGCCCTGGTCCTGCGGATGGGCGGGCTGGTCGAGGCGGCGCTGTCCGATGCCGCCACGGCGCTGGAAACCCGCGATGATGTTTTGGCCCAGCAGGTCCGCGCCGCTGATGTGGCGATTGACGCGCTGGAAGAGCAGATCAATTCCGAATGCGCCCGCCTGATCGCCATCCGCGCCCCCACCGCCAATGACCTGCGCACCGTGCTGTCGGTGATAAAGATTGCCTCTGCGCTGGAACGTTGCGGCGACTATGCCAAGAACCTGGCGAAACGGTCAATCGTGCTGACCGCCATGCAGCCCATCGAAGGCGCCGCAGGGTCGATCCGCCGCATGGCGCGGCAGGTCGGGCTGTTGTTGAAAAGCGCGCTGGATGCCTTCATCACCCGCGACATCGGCCTGGCCGAAGAGGTGCGCCAGCAAGATCAGGACGTGGATCACATGTATTCCGCGCTGTTTCGCGAATTTCTGACCCATATGATGGAGGACCCGCGCCACATCACTGCCTTCATGCACCTGCATTTCATCGCCAAGAACATCGAACGGGTCGGCGACCACGCCACGACGATTGCCGAACAGGTGATCTACCTCGCGACCGGGGCCTTGCCCGACGCCCCCCGGCCCAAGGGTGAGGCCGTGATTGCGGGTCTGAAGCCATGACCGCCCCGTCGGTTTTGCTGGTCGAGGACGAGCCGGCCCAGCGCGAGGTTCTGGCCTATAACCTGCAAGCCGAGGGGTATACCGTGCTTCAGGCCAGCAATGGCGAGGAGGCCCTGCTGCTGATCCAGGAATCCAAGCCCGATCTGGTGCTGCTGGACTGGATGATGCCGCTGGTCTCGGGGCTCGAGGTGTGCCGCCGGTTGAAGATGCGGCCCGAAACGCGGGGCATCCCGATCATCATGCTGTCGGCCCGGTCCGAAGAGGTGGACAAGGTGCGGGGTCTGGAAACCGGGGCGGATGACTATGTCATCAAACCCTATTCGCTGGTCGAGTTGATGGCGCGCCTGCGCGCCCATCTGCGGCGGGTGCGGCCCACGGCACTGGGGGTGCGGCTGGAATGGCAAGACATCAGCCTGGACCCCGAAACCCACCGGGTCGTGCGGGGGGGGGCCTCGTTGAAACTGGGGCCGACCGAGTTTCGCCTGCTGGCCACGCTGATCGAGAAACCGGGCCGGGTGTTCAGCCGCGAACAGCTGTTGGACCGGGTCTGGGGCCGGGACATCTATGTCGACAGCCGGACGGTGGACGTTCACATCGGCCGGTTGCGCAAGAGTCTGTGCGCGGCGGGCGGGGATGATCCGCTGCGGACGGTGCGCGGGGCGGGCTATGCGCTGGGCTAGGGCGTCCAGATCTGGACAGATTTGGAAGACTATTGAAATCAACAGGTTGGTTTCGGGAAATTAACCCGGCGGTAAGGTTTGACCGAAAGGTGCCGCGTTTGGGCACGCGCCGGACAAACCTTTCCAGACTATGAATGAAAATAGGCAAAGCATTGATTTTAAACGGATTTCGAAAGTGTCCACATGTGGACAGGGCCGGAGTCGGGGGTGAAACCCCGGCCTACAGCTGGTTCAGCAGCCGGGTGGCCTCGTCTTGCAACGAGGCCAGCGGGGCGCGATCCTCGCCGGGGAAGAACCGGGCGCGGGTGGCGGTGGGCAGGGGGGCGGGGGTCAGGATCAGGACACGGGGGCCGATGCGGGCGGTCTCGGCCGCCCAGGAGCGGGCAAGGGCGATCTGGGCGGCCTTGGAGGCGCCATAGGCCCCGAAGAATTTCTGGCCGGCGCGCGGGTCGTCCAGGAAAACGGCGGTGCCCTGACCCGTCTTGAGCAGGGGTTCGACCATCGGGATCAACTGCCCCGTGGCGCGGATGTTGGTGGCGATGCTTTTGTCCCAATCCTTGGCGTCCAGTGACCCGGCGGGTGACAGGGGGGCGGCATGGATGGCTGTGTGGACCCACAATTGAAGGCCCCCCCAGCGCTGGTGGATGGACAGGCAAAGGTGCCGCATCGCCTCGTCGTTGGTGACATCCATGGGGGCCAGGGTCAAACCGCCCGCGCCGGGCAGCTTGTGGGATTTGACCCGGTCGTCCAGATCCTCGAGCCCGCCGGTGGTGCGGGCGACGGCCACGACGTGCCAGCCTTGCAGGGCCAGCTGTTCCGCCATGGCAGACCCGATCCCGCGCGAGGCGCCGGTGATGAGGGCGGTTTTCTGGGTCATGATGCCGTCCGGGTTGAGGGGTGGGGAGCCTCCGGCGGGGATATTTGGGCCAAAGTGAAATGGCAAGGCTTAGCGGCCCTTGGCGGCGATTTCGGCAAGGCGGGCGTCGATCAGTCGCAGGATCAGATCGTCGGGGATCATGTGATCGGGGGTGAACTGGATTGCGCCGGGGGTGGTTTTGAAGCCGATAAGGTCGGCGGCGAAGCCAGGGATGATGTTGCCGGAATGGGGGTAATAGCCGCAGTTGCGGGCATTGGCGGCATAGCCTGCGACCATTTTGCCTTTGGGTCCGGGCTGGCGAAAGCCGGGCATGGCGTAGGACAGGCATTCGATATGGTCGGGCAGGCGGGTGCGGATCAGGGTGCGCAGGGCTTGCAGCGCGGCGGCCTGATCGGGGCGGCAGGCGGCGAGGTATCGGTCGACATCGAGGCTCATTCGGCGGCCTTCATTTCGAACCCCTCGTCGATCTTGTCCGAGGGGGTGACGGGGTAATCGCCCGAGAAACAGGCGTCGCAGTATTGCGGCTGGGCGTTGTTGCGGCCCTGAGCCTCGCCCGCGGCGCGATAAAGGCCGTCGAGCGAGATGAATTTCAGCGAGTTGACGCCGATCCATTCGCGCATCTCTTCCTCGGTCATGCTTGCCGCGAGGAGTTTGGAGCGTTCGGGCGTGTCGACGCCGTAAAAGCAGGGCCAGGCGGTGGGGGGGGAGGCGATGCGGAAGTGGACCTCGGCGGCGCCGGCCTCCAATATCATGTCCTTGATCTTGCGGGAGGTGGTGCCGCGGACGACCGAGTCGTCGACCAGGATGACGCGTTTGCCTTTGATGAGGGCGCGGTTGACGTTCAGTTTCAGGCGCACGCCCATGTTGCGGATGGACTCGGTCGGTTCGATGAAGGTGCGGCCCATGTATTGGTTGCGGATGATGCCCATCGCATAGGGGATGCCGGATTCCTGGCTGAAGCCGATGGCGGCGGGGGTGCCAGAATCGGGGACGGGGCAGACTAGGTCGGCATCAACGGGGGCTTCGCGGGCGAGTTCCACGCCGATCTGGCGACGGGTTTCATAGACGGAACGGCCGCCCTGGATAGAGTCGGGACGCGAGAAATAGACGTGTTCGAAGATGCAAAAGCGCGATTTGGCGGGGGCGAAGGGGCGGGTCGAGTTCACGCGGCCCTCTTCGATCACCACCATCTCGCCGGGTTCGATGTCGCGGATGAATTCGGCGCCGATTATGTCCAGCGCGCAGGTTTCCGACGCGAGGGCCCAGGCGGTGTCGCTGATGCGGCCAAGGACGAGGGGGCGCACGCCGAGGGGGTCGCGCACGCCGATCAGTTTGGTGCGGGTCATGGCGACGATGCTGAACGCGCCTTCGACGCGGCGGAGGGCGTCCTTGATGCGTTCCGAGATGTTCTTCTGGATCGACCGCGCCATCAGGTGGATGATGCATTCGCTGTCGGACGAGGATTGGAAGATCGAACCGCGTTCGATGAGTTCGCGGCGCAGCGCCGTGGCGTTGGTCAGGTTGCCGTTATGGGCAATCGCCGCGCCGCCCATCGAGAACTCGCCAAAGAAGGGTTGCACGTCGCGGATGGCGGTGGCGCCCTTGGAGCCTGCGGTGGAATAGCGGACATGACCGATCGACAAGGACCCCGGCAGGGTTTCCATCACATCGGGTTTGGTGAAATTGTCGCGGACATAGCCAAAGCGGCGGGCCGAATTGAAGCCGGTGACGGGGTCGTAAGAGACGATGCCGCCCGCCTCCTGGCCCCGGTGTTGCAGCGCGTGCAGGCCGAGGGCGACGAAGTTGGCCGCGTCCGCGACGCCGATCACGCCGAAGACCCCGCATTCCTCTTTCAGTTTGTCGTCATCGAAAGGATGGGAAAGGAATGGGCGCATGAAGCCTCCGAATCCGGCAGGGGGGGATTGGGGGAGGTTTAGGGCTTTGGCGCCGGACTGTCACGCCCCGATTGCCGCATTGCAGCAGATCAGGGGGCGGGGGTTGCCGGGGCTGTTGGGGTGGCCGGGTCTGCGGGGGCGACGCAGACCTTGGTCAGGTCGTTGTAGCGACCCTTGATCCAGTCGGGCACATTGTCGGGCACCGAGGCGGAGATGCTGTCCTGAAAGGAGGCATAGACCTTGGCCGAGCGGCTGTCGTCGACCATGGCGACGGAACTGGTCAGGCTGGCCTTGTCATAGACGAAAAAGGCGACGGCGATCAGCAGGACGCCGCGTGCCACGCCGAAGAGGAACCCCAGGCCCTGATCAACCCCGCCCAGCGCGGAACGCTGGACGACCGAGGAGAACAGCGGCGTGAACAGCGAAGCGACAATCAGGCCCAGCGCAAAGACCCCGGCGAAGGAGGCGACGATTGACAGTTCGCAATTGTCGGACAAAAAGTTGTTGAGGACGGGGATTTCCTTGACCAGGGGCTGCACCGTGGGGGCGAACAGGAAGGCGAGGATGGCGGCGCCGACCCAGCCTGCAATCGCCATGCCTTCGCGCACAAAGCCGCGCGAATAGGCCAGGATGGCGGACAGGACGATCACGCCCGCCGCAATGCCGTCGATCAGAGTGAAGCCGTCCATCTGGTATCCTTAGCTTTACGCAGCGCCGAACATGTCGCCCACAAAGGTGGTCAGATCAGGCATTTCGCGCACCGTCATGTCGGTGCCCTGCCCAATTTTGGACCGTGTCGGCGCAATTGCCTGTGTGAAACCAAGTTTCGACGCCTCTTTCAACCTGTTTTCGGTCTGACCCACGGGGCGCAGCGCCCCGGACAGGGATATTTCACCAAAAAGCACCATATCTGGCGGAATTGCCACATCTTCGCGGGCGGACAGGATGGCCCCGGCAATCGCAAGGTCGGCGGCGGGTTCGTTGACGCGCATACCCCCTGCGACGTTCAGGAACACATCAAGCCCGGCGTAAGAGATGCCGCAGCGCGCCTCGAGCACGGCGAGGATGGTGGAGAGGCGGCCGCCGTCGATGCCGACGACGGTGCGGCGCGGGGTGCCGAGGGTCGAGGGGGCGACGAGGGCCTGGATTTCGGTCAGGACGGGGCGGGTGCCTTCGATGCCGGCAAAGACGGCAGAACCGGGGGTGGCCTTTTCGCGATCCGACAGGAACAGGGCAGAGGGGTTTGTCACCTCGGCCAGGCCGTCGCCGGTCATCTCGAACACGCCGATCTCATCCGCGGGGCCGAAGCGGTTTTTGACGGCGCGCAGGATGCGGAACTGGTGGCCGCGTTCACCCTCGAAATAAAGGACGGTGTCGACCATGTGTTCGACGACCCTTGGCCCCGCAATCTGGCCCTCTTTGGTGACGTGGCCGACGAGGATGACCGAGACGCCGCGTTTCTTGGCGAAGGTGACGAGTTCGTGACTGGCGGCGCGGACCTGGGAGACGGAACCGGGGGCGGAATCGACGGTATCCAGCCACATGGTCTGGATGGAATCGATCACCACAAGGCCGGGGCGGTGGGTGTCCAGCGTCGTCAGGATGTCGCGCAGGTTGGTTTCGGCCCCGAGGGCGACCGCGGCGTCGGACAGGCCAAGGCGCTGGGCGCGCATCTGGACCTGGGCTGTGGCCTCTTCGCCCGAGATATACATGGTTTTCAGGCCACGGCGGGCAAAGGCGGCGGTGGCCTGCAACAAAAGTGTCGATTTGCCGATGCCGGGGTCGCCGCCGACGAGGATGGCGGAGGCGGGGACAAGGCCGCCGCCCAGCACGCGGTCCAGTTCGTTGATGCCCGAGGCGGCGCGGGGGGGCGCGGCCTCTTGGGTGGCAAGGTCAGTCAGGGGGATGGATTTGCCCTTGGAGCCGAGCGCCTTGGGGCCGGCGGAGAGGGGGGCCTCTTCGACCAGGGTGTTCCAGGCACCGCAGCCTTCACATTTGCCGATCCATTTGGGATGGGCGGTGCCGCAGGTGGTGCAAACGAAACGGGTGGAATTCTTGGCCATGGCGCCTGTCTGCCCTGAATGGCGGGGCGGTTCAAGCCTGTGTGGGGGTGCGGAACGAGATGGCGAGGGACGCGAGGATGCAGGCAGTGAAGAGATAGAGGCCCCAGCCGGTTTCAATTGTGGCGTGGCCGATGCCCTTGGCCAGCACGACGTAGAGGGCGATCAGGAACACATCGGCCATGGCGAGTTTGCCCAGGATGTGCAGGACGGGCAGCGTGCTGGGTTTGAGCAGGTTCCAGTGGATCAGGGCGAGGCCGATCGTCTTGGCATAGGGCGCGAAGATGGCGAGGAAGGTGACGAGCAGCGCCAGGGCCGGGTCGGTGCCCCAGAGCGATTGCAGGCCCGAGACGACCGAGATTTCGTCCATCCCGAACCAGGGCAGCAGGGCCGCGCGCAGGAGGGGTGCGAACCAGGCCACGGGGAACAGGATCAGGAGGGCGAGGTTGAAGTATTTCATGGCGCGCAAGGTGGACGGGGCGGGGCGGGGCGTCAAGCCTGAGGAGCGGTCGTTGCCCTGCAGTAGAACGGCGGCGGAAAGATGAGTATTTGGCCGGAATGAAGGGGCAGGGGTTTTGGGGCCCTAATTGCGATGGTCTTTGCCGGGTTTGGGCGGCGCGTTCCTCGGCCACGATGTCATGCAGCCAGCGGCGCAGGTCGTCGCAGGTGCGGCGGGCGAGGCCAAGGCGTTCGGTCAGGGCGTGTGCCTCTTCTTGGCGTTGTTTCAGGAACAGTTTGGCGCGGTTCACCTTGTCATCGCTGTAGGCGCGGGCGAGGCTGCGGGTCTTCAAGCTCATTTGTGCCGCGAGTTGCAGGAGTTCGGGTTCCAGATGGGCGAGGTCGGGGTGTTGGCGCAGGTGTTCAAGGCGGCTGCGCATCGCGTCAAACTCGCCGGACGGGGCAAAGACACCGGCGCGGTCGGCGGCATGGGCGGTACGATAGGCGTGGGCGACATCCTGCATCCCCATGGCAAAGCTGCGGTGGCTGCGTTCAAGGCGGGCCATGTGGGCATTGGCGGGCAGAAAGAAGGTGAGGGCGACGGTGAGGGCGGTCATGGCAAGTTGCGTCCACATGCCCGCGTTTTCAACGGGTTGGTTGCCGAAGCTGAGAGCGAGGTCAGCCCAGGGCAACAGCCCCACGGCATGTGGCCATAAGGGCGAGGGCAACAAGAATGATCAGCCCCTGCACCACCTGCTGTGCGGTCGTTTGCGCCAACCGCAGCGCGTGTTTCACGTCACCAAACATACCCACCCCCGTCACATGGGGGTCAACCAAGGGAATTGGCGGGGGTTTTGCAATGGATATCGTGCGTTGGCCGTCGGGATGCGCATAGAATCCGGGGATTGTGCTGGACTGTCGCGGGGTGGGAGACAATCTGCAACCTGGCGAGGCGGGGGCCCCGAATCGGGCGGAATCAGCGGACGGATTCGATGGGGCCGTCGGCGCGGCCGTGGATGAACTGTTGCAGATAAGGGTCTGGTGCGGCGTCCATTTCCGACACGGGGCCGGTCCAGCGGATGAGGCCGTCGTGCAGCATGGCGACCCGGTCCGCGATGGCGCGGACCGAGGACATGTCATGGGTGATGGTCATGGCGGTTGCGCCCATTTCGACCACGATTTCGCGGATCAGGGCGTTGATGACGCCGGACATGATGGGGTCGAGGCCGGTGGTGGGTTCGTCGAAGAAGATGATCTCGGGTTCGGCGGCGATGGCGCGGGCGAGGCCCACGCGTTTTTGCATCCCGCCCGACAGTTCGGCGGGGAAGAGGTCGGCCTTGTCGGCGGTCAGGCCGACGCGGCGGAGTTTTTCAAGGGCGATGGTGCGGGCCTGATCCGGTGGCAGGGGGGCATGGCCGCGCATCAGGCGGAAGGCGACGTTTTCCCAGACGCGCATCGAGTCAAACAGGGCGCCGCCCTGGAACAGCATGCCGAAGCGGGCGAGGAAGGGGTCGCGTTCGGTTTTGGTCACGTCGACGCCGTCCAGCGTGATGGTGCCCTGATCGGGGCGGATCAGGCCGAGGATGGATTTCAGGAGCACCGATTTTCCGGTGCCGGAGCCACCTATGATGACCATGCTTTGGCCACGCTCGATGGTCAGGTTCACCCCTTGCAGAACACGGTTGGAGCCGAAGGCCTTGTGAACTTGGGTCAGGGTGATCATGATGTGAAGAACAGCCCGGTCAGGACATAGTTCGCGGCAAGGATCAGGACGGAAGCGGCGACGACGGCGGATTTGGTGGCGGCGCCGACGCCCTGGGCGCCGCGACCGGAGTTCAGACCGTAGTAGCAGCCCATCAGGGCGACGATGAAGCCGAACACGGCGCCTTTGACGAGGCCGGAGCCGACGTCCCAGAATTCCAGGAAATCAGTGGTGTTTTTCAGGTAGGTGGCGGAGTTGAAATCGAGGCGCGTGATGCCGACGGCCCAGCCGCCCATGATGCCGATGCTGTCACCTACGGCCACCAGCACGGGCACGGCGAGGGTGGCGGCGAGGACGCGGGGGACGGTCAGGTATTTCATCGGGTTGGTGGACAGGGTGACAAGGGCATCGACCTGTTCGGTGACCTTCATCGTGCCGATCTCGGCGGCGATCGAGGAGGCGACGCGGGCGGCGACCATCAGGCCACCCAAGACCGGGCCCAACTCGCGGGCCATGCCGATGGCGACGATCTGGGGCACCACAGCCTCGGCATTGAAGCGGGAGCCGCCGGAGTAGATTTGCAAGGCGAGCGCGCCGCCGGTGAAGAGGGCCGTCAGGCCGACGACGGGCAGGGAAAACCAGCCGATTTGCAGCAGGGCATGGCCGAATTCGCGCCAGTAGAACGGCGGTGTCACAAGGTGGCGCAGGGTTTGCAGGGCGAACAGCG
The DNA here is from genome assembly GCA_945871285.1 of Pseudorhodobacter antarcticus. Lineage (GTDB taxonomy): Bacteria > Pseudomonadota > Alphaproteobacteria > Rhodobacterales > Rhodobacteraceae > Stagnihabitans. The sequence goes on from CAMBWO010000061.1 coordinate 17,682, forward strand.
TGACGCGGCCCAAGGCCGACAGGGCGGCCAGAACCGGGCGGCCGATGGCGGCGAGGAGGCGCGTCACTTGCGGCTTTCCAGATAGCGGCGTTTCAGGCGGGGGCCGAGGCCGGTCAGGATTTCGTAGGAGATCGTGCCGGCGGTATCGGCCAGCTGATCGACGCTTTGCATCGGGCCGAGCAGGGAGAGGGTGTCGGGGACGGCGGCGAGGTGGGTCACGTCGACGGTGATCATGTCCATCGAGATGCGGCCGACGACGGGGCAGGGCTCCTCGCCCGCCCAGAGGAGCGCGGCGTTCGACAGGGTGCGCAGGAAGCCGTCGGCATAGCCGCCCTGAACTGTGGCGATCAGGCTGGGGCGGTTGGCGATCCAGGTGCAGGCATAGCCGACGGGTTCGCCCGCGGCGACCACACGGGTCTGGATCACGGGCAGGGTCAGGCTGACGACGCGGGCGGCCCCCTCATACGGGCGGCCGCCATAGAGGCCGATGCCGGGGCGGGTCAGGTCGAAGTGATAGGCGGGGCCAAGCAGGATGCCGCCGGTGGCCGCAAAGGAGCGGGGCAGGCCGGTGCCATCGGTCATGGCGCGGAAGTTGGCCAGTTGCAGGGCATTGAGGCCGTGGTCGGGGTC
>CAMBWO010000062.1 GCA_945871285.1 Pseudorhodobacter antarcticus
TTCATGTGTTCGACCGAGACATAGCCCTCTTGCGCGGAGAGCTTCACATCCTTGACGGTCACGTCATTGGCAAAGTCGAGCCAGGCCCGCCCCTCGCCCGGCACCGCCCACAGCGCCTGAATGGCATAGGGTGCGGCTTCGGCCTGCGGCAGGTCGGGCATGTCGGTCAGACCCAGCACGGCGGCGGCGGTGTCGCGGCCTTGGGCCAGACATTCGGCGGTCGAGAACACACCATTGGCCGACCCAACCGCCGTCAGGCCGGGGATCATGCCGGGCTTGGGGACAAAGGCCGCGACATCCTCGCGCCAGACCGGGCGGCCGTTCTGGTGGCAGGTCAGGTGCAACATCGGGTTCCAGCCACCTGACAGCATCAGAAGGTCGGTTTCGATTTGCATCGCGCCTGCGGCATGGGACACCGAGATGCTGGTCAGCCCATGGCGGCCCTTGGTGTCGGTGACGCGGGCGTCAACATAAACCGGGCAATCCTCGACCACCGAGGCGGCGGGGCGGCTGTCCAGAATCGCCACGACCTTGACGCCCGCCGCCATCAACTGCCGCGCCACGAGGCGGGCACCGTCATTGTTGGCAAACAGCGTCACCCGCGCACCGGGGGCCACGCCATAGCGGTTAAGGTAGCTCTGCACCGCCCCGGCCAGCATGATGCCGGGCCGGTCGTTGTTGCGGAAGGCGATGGGGCGTTCCAGGGCGCCGGTCGCAAGGATCGCCTGCCCCGCCACGATGCGCCAGAAACATTCACGCGGCAAGTGCGGGCGGTGGGGCAGATGCAGGCCGACACGTTCGAGTGCGGCATAGGTGCCATGGTCATAGGCGCCTACCACCGTGGTGCGCGGCATCAGGCGGACATTGGGCATGGCGCGCAGGGTGGCCAAGGTGGCGTTGACCCAATCAACCGACATCATGCCGTCGATCTGGCCGTCATCCGCCAGCAGACGCCCGCCCATCATGTGATCTTCTTCGGCCAGAATCACATCGCGCCCCGCCTGGGCCGCCGTCAGCGCGGCCATCAGGCCCGCAGGGCCGGACCCGATCACCAACAGGTCGCAAAAGGCAAAGGCGCGTTCATAGTCGGCCTCGTCATGCTTGGGCAACAGTTTGCCCAGGCCCGCAGCGCGGCGGATGATCGGCTCATAAATCGCCTCCCAGAACGCACGCGGCCACATGAAGGTTTTGTAGTAGAACCCGGCGCTGAGGAAGGGCGCCGCCAGATCGTTGATGCTGAGCAGATCCCAACGCAGGTTGGGCCAGCGGTTTTGGCTGCGGGCGACCAGACCATCATGGATTTCCTGCACGGTGGCGCGGGTGTTGGGGGTCTGGGTGGTGCCGTCCAGCACTTCAACCAGCGCGTTCGGCTCTTCGGACCCGGCTGTCAGCACGCCCCGCGGGCGGTGGTATTTGAAACTGCGGCCCATCAGTTTGACGCCATTGGCAAGCAGTGCCGAGGCGAGGCTGTCCCCGGCAAAGCCGACATAAGAGCGGCCATCGAAGGTGAAGGTGACCAGTTTGCTGCGGTCGATCAGACCCTTTTCTGCCAGCCTCATGCCCCTGCCCCCTTGCGGTCGGCCACACGTTCGGTCGCCAGAATTTCATGCGTCGTGGTGCTGCGGGTGACGAGCAGCCAGGACCCGCATCCGGTTTCGTGATACCAAAGATCCTTGGTCACCCCGGCGGGGTTATCACGCAGATGAAGCATGTCATCCCAAGCCTCGGGCCGGGCATCGGGGGTGGGGCGGTTCAAATAGTCCTCGGACCCGGAATAGTAGAATTCTCGCCGGTCGCGGGGGCCACAAAGGGGGCAAGTCAGGCGCATGGATCAGCCCTCGGCTTCACATTGGTGAATGAAAACGACAGAGTATACCGTTCCATCAAGTGTCATATAGACATGCAAGAACGTCCCACCTTCCTGAATGAATTCAGAAAAGACGGGTCCCGAGCAGACAGCATTTTTTGAACCGACCTGATGATGGTTCTGAAGCTGTTCAAGTGACGATCCAAGACTCGCAAGTTCGGTGAGCACGTCTGGCATTTTCTTCGTGTTGACAATCGTCGCGATCAGGCTCGGCCCTTCTGCGGTAAGCCGCATAAGAAAATATGTCTCATCCTCAGCCAACGGATATGGGAAAATACCTTCTTTCTCAGCCTCTGCTTCAAGGGTTATTGCCCTTGCACAAAGATCTGTCGCCCCTGTTTTGCCAAGACACTCGGCATCCTGCGCTATCGCCGGACCGCCAGACAACAGGCAGGCGCAGAGGAGCAGAACGAGCTTCTTCATCATCCGTCCCCTCAATGCAAGTTGTGTTGGCTGCCGGTGCCTTCTTCATCCAGAAGATGGCCGGTGCGGAAACGGTCAAGACGGAAGCGGCGGGCGACTTCGTGGGACTGGCCGGTTGCCATCAGGTGGGCCATGCACCAGCCGGACGCGGGCACAGCCTTGAAGCCGCCGTAGTTCCAGCCGGCGTCGATAAACAGGCCCTCGATGGGCGTCTTGTCGATGATGGGCGATCCATCAGGCGTCATGTCCATGATGCCGCCCCAGGACCGCAGCACCTTGGCGCGGCCAATCATCGGCATCAGGGTCATGCCGGCTTCCATCACGTGTTCGACCATAGGCAGGTTGCCGCGTGCGGCATAGGAGGCATACATGTCGATGTCGCCGCCAAAAACCAGACCGCCCTTGTCGGACTGGCTGATATAGAAATGGCCCATGCCATAGCTGATAACGGCATCCATCACGGGTTTCAGCCCTTCGGTCACAAAGGCCTGCATGATGTGGCTTTCGACCGGAATCCGCATCCCTGCCATCGCGGCAACCTGCCCCGACCGGCCTGCTGCGATCATCGCCACCTTCTTGGCCCGGATCGGCCCGCGTGTGGTCTGAACCCCGCGCACCACACCGTTTTCCACGTCAATGCCCGTCACTTCGCAGTTCTGGATCAGGTCCACCCCGCGCTGGTCGGCACCCCGGGCATAGCCCCAGGCCACCGCATCATGCCGCGCGGTCCCCGCCCGGCGCTGCATCATGCCGCCATAGATGGGAAAGCGGGTCTGTTCGTAATCCAGATAGGGAAACTCGGCGCGCAGTTGTTCGACCGACATGATCTCGGCATCGTCGCCCTGGTTGACGATGGCGTTGGCGCGACGGATCTGCTGGTCGCGCTGGCCGTCGGAATGGAACAGCACGACCTGACCGCGCTGCGAATGCATGACGTTGTAGTTCAGCTCTGTTTCAAGCCCTTCCCACAGCTTCAGCGAATGGCTGTAAAACTCGCTGTTGCCGGGGATGAAGTAGTTGGCCCGCACGATGGTGGTGTTGCGACCGATGTTGCCGCTGCCCAGATAGCCCTTTTCCAGAACGGCGATGTTGGTTAGCCCATGGTTCTTGGCCAGGTAATAGGCGGTGGCCAGGCCGTGCCCGCCGCCGCCGATGATGATGGCGTCATATTCGGCCTTGGGGGCCGGGTCGCGCCAAGCGCGGGTCCAGCCCTTGTTGCCGAACAACCCCTCGGTGATGACCTTCAGTCCTGAATATCGCATGTCCCGCTCCGCCTGCCGCCCGCATCAAAGCGGCTTGGGGGGCATTATTCAATGCCCGGCGTGCGAAACCTGCGCCATCTGCGACAGAATGCGTCGGTCCGTGGCCAGTTGCATCACAACCCCTTGGATTGATAGGCCGCCGCGATCCGGCTGATCGACACGATATAGGCGGCCACCCGCAAATCCTGCACATCCTGCCGGCCATGCCAGACCTCGCGCATGGCGTTATAGGCGGCGCGCATCGTGTCATCCAGGCCCGAGCGGACCAGTTCCAATTCACCATCGCCTTGCAGGAATTTCTGCTTGAAGTTGGGGGTCAGTTGCCAGCCCAGGCCCTGATCGGCGGACAAACGTTCCAACTCCTCGACCAGCAGACGCGACCGCGCCTCCTCGGCCCGGCGCTGCATCCGGCCGAAGCGGATGTGCGACAGGTTCTTGACCCATTCGAAATAGCTGACCGTGACCCCGCCCGCATTGGCATACATGTCAGGGATGATGACCGCCCCCCGCTGGCGCAGGATTTCGTCGGCGCCGAAGGTGATCGGGCCATTCGCCGCCTCGATGATCAGCGGCGCCTTGATGCGGGCGGCGTTGCCGAGGTGGATCACCCCCTCCAGCGCGGCGGGGATCAGCAGGTCGCAGTCCAACTCCAGCGCCGCCGCCCCATCCGGGCTGAAAGTGGCGCGGGGGTATCCGGCCAGCAACCCGTTGTTCTTGGTCATCCAGTTCCGGATATCCTCGATGTCCAGACCCTTGTCGTCCAGCAGCACGCCGTCGCGTTCGATCACGGCAATCACGCGGGCGCCGTCCTCCTCGTACAGGAATTTGGCGGCATGATAGCCCACGTTGCCCAAGCCCTGCACCACGACGCGCTTGCCCTCCAACCCGCCGGTCAGACCGGCCTTCAGCGCATCCTCGGGGTGGCGAAAGAACTCGCGCAGGGCATATTGCACGCCGCGTCCCGTCGCCTCGACCCTGCCCTGGATGCCGCCGGCATGGGGCGGCTTGCCGGTCACGCAGGCCTTGGCATTGATGTCGGTGGTGTTCATCCGGGCGTATTGGTCGGCGATCCAGGCCATCTCGCGCTCACCCGTGCCCATGTCCGGGGCGGGCACGTTCTGGGCGGGGTTGATCAGGTCGCGCTTGATCAGCTCATAGGCGAAACGCCGCGTGATCAGCTCCATCTCTTGCGCGTCCCAGGCGCGGGGGTCGATGCACAGACCACCTTTGGACCCGCCAAACGGCGTTTCCACCAGCGCGCATTTATAGGTCATCAGCGCCGCCAGCGCCTCGACCTCGTCCTGGTTCACCGACAGGGCATAGCGGATGCCGCCCTTGACCGGTTCCATGTGTTCGGAATGGACCGAGCGATAGCCGGTGAAGGTCTTGATCTCGCCGCGCAGGCGCACGCCGAACCGCACGGTATAGGTCGAATTGCAGACCCGTATCTTTTCTTGCAACCCCGGGCTCATGTCCATCAGGGCCGCCGCCCGTTTGAACATCAGATCGACCGAGTCGCGAAAGCTGGGTTCACCTGCCACATTCATGCGATTTCTCCCTGAAACCGGGCGACATGCTGCCGTCCAGCGCCCTTACTATAGCGGGTTGGTTAATTTTCGGTCTGCCAATTCGGACAGTTTTGCGCCGAGTTTGCCGAAAAGTGATTCGATCTTAACCAATTCTGACCAGAACATGGCGGCCCGAACGGGTTTGGCCCCAATCCATTGTCGCGCCAAAATCAACAGTCGCCACAGGGCGATGGCACCGTTTCCCATACCCCCCGGAATACCCCAGCTTGGCCGCGTCTGCCTTATTTTTGCCTTAACTTCGGGGCTATTCGAAGGCGGTGGGGCGTCAAATTGCAGGCTTGAGGGGTCGGGCTTGCAAACTATTGGGAAGCGCTGCCATGTTTGATGCGATAAAGATTTCCGCGAACCGTTTTCGCCGCGACGACGACGGCGCCCTGCTGATTTTCGGGCTGGTGCTGTTTGTGCTGATGCTGATGATGGGCGGGTTTGCCGTCGATCTGATGCGCTATGAAAACACCCGGACCAAGCTGCAAAACACGCTGGACCGCTCGACCCTGGCCGCCGCCGCCCTGAGCCAGCAACTCGACCGCGAGGCGGTGGTGCGCGATTACATGCAAAAGGCCGGGATTGCCGATCAGTTGCGGTCGGTCACAGTGACCACGTCGCTGAACAGCGCGGTCGTCAATGCGGTGGGCCGCGCCGACACCAACCCGTTCTTCCTGCATATGCTGGGGATCGACCGTTTTGACGCTGTGGGCCGCAGCCAGGCGGAACAGGCGATCAGCAATCTGGAGATCGTGCTGGTGCTGGACGTGTCGGGGTCGATGAGCGGGACCAAGATTGCCAACCTCAAGATCGCGGCCAACCAGTTTGTCGACACCATGCTGCAAAACGACCCCAACGACCGCGTGTCGATCACGATCGTGCCCTATAACGCCCAGGTCAATATCGGGCCGGATCTGGTGCAGGCCTTCAACATCACCCACAACAACAACCTGGGCAACGCCAATTGCGTCGAAATCGCGCCGTCCGATTTCAACAGCCTGGCTCTGTCGCAGACGGACGAATTGCCGATGATGGCCTATGCCGACATCGCCACCAACACCAACCGCATCAACGGCTTTGTGGCCCCCAATGACAGCTCATATGCCGTGCCGACCTATGGCTCGGCCTTTTGCCGCCGTGTCGATGCCAACATCATCCGCCTGCCCAACAATGACGCCGCGGCGCTGAAATCGCAAATCAGCGCGATGCAGGCCGGGGGCAACACCTCGATCACGCTGGGCATGAAATGGGGCGCCACGATGCTGGACCCGTCGATGCGCCCGATCTACACCCAGTTCATCGGCGAGGGCAAAATCCCCGGCAACATGGCCGCCCGGCCCTTTGCCTATGACGACCCCGACAACATGAAGATCATCATCCTGATGACCGATGGCGAACATGTGTCCCACACCCGCGTCACCGACCCGTTCAAGTCCGGCCTGTCGCCGATCTATCGCAGCACGGCCGACGGCGGTTATTCGGTGTTCCACGCCTCCCGCGTCAATTCCGCGACCGCCACCACGCTGTGCGACAGCCGTCCCTTCTATCTGCCCAGCCTGAACGTCTGGCAGTCGCGGCCGTGGAACGGCACCGCACCGGGCGCAACCGACTGCTATGTCGCCGGCAATACGGTCAATGCGGTGCAGCAGGATTGGCGCAACATCTGGGCCAGCATGAAGATGACCTATGTCGCCTGGCAGTTTTATGCCCGCGCCCTGGGCACCGACAGCAGCACCCGCACCTCGGTTTACAACAGCATGGTCGCCGCGATGCGCGACACCTGGGCCTCGGTGCCGCAGATGGACGCCTCGCTGGATCAGACCTGCGATCTGGTCAAGGCGCAGGGGGTGATCGTTTACGGCATCACCGTTGACGCCCCGACGAACGGGCAACAGGTGGTTGCCTCCTGCGCCACCTCCTCGGTCCATTATTTCGAGGCAACGCCCGAACGTGTGGCCGACACCTTTGCCACCATCGCCAGCAACATCACGATGCTGAAACTGACCCAGTAACCCCGCCCCTTATCCCGACGACCCCACGGATTCTCCGCAATGCGCCCACAAAGCGAACATAATTTCGCCTCAGCCCTTACGATAGATGAGGCTTGCGGAATTCTGTGGGGCCCTTCCCTGAAACGGGGGCGGCGCCCTTGGTCAAGGGGTAAAAGCGATGGTCGGCACAGCATTGGTCAAGGGCACTTTGGGGCGGCTGCGGCGGTTCTGGACGCAGGAAACCGGCGCGTTGATGATCTTTGCCATGATGCTGGCCGTGCTGATGCTGATGATGGGCGGCATTGCGGTGGACGTCATGCGCTATGAATCGCGCCGCACCGCGCTGCAAAACACGCTGGACCGTTCGACCCTGGCGGCAGCCTCGCTGACCCAGAGACGCGACCCCGAGCTGGTGGTGAATGACTATTTCCTCAAGGCCGGTCTGGCGCAATATCTGACCTCGGTCACCGTCACCGAGACGTTGAATTCGCGGACCGTCACCGCCGAGGCAAAGGCCGACACCCAGCCGATGTTCCTGCCCATGCTGGGCATTGATGACTTTCAGGCCCCCGGCCTTTCGACGGCGGAACAAAGGATCGGCGATATCGAAATCATTCTGGTGCTGGACGTCTCGGGCTCGATGCAGGGCACCAAGCTGGCCAATCTGAAAACCGCCGCCACCGATTTTGTCGATACGGTCACCGAGGGCGATGACGAACACCACATTTCGATCGGGATCGTGCCCTATAACGCCCAGGTCAATCTGGGCCCGGTCTTGCGTGAAAAATTCCAGGCGGTGAACCTGCATGGCGTGCCCAATGTCGATTGCCTGGAACTGCCCGATTCGGTGTTCGGCCAGACCCTGATGCCGCGCGACCTGGACCTGCAAATGATGGCCTATGCCGATGTCGCCTCGTCCACCTGGAAGGGGGACGGCTATATCCAGACGACCGACACGGGCTATGCGACGGCAAAGTTCGACTCGGCCAGCTGCAAGCAGAACACCGACAACATCGTGCGCCTGCCCAGCGACAACGCAGTCGCGCTCAAAGGCTTCATCAACGGTTTGGACGCCGCTGGCAACACCTCGATCGTGCTGGGGCTGCGGTGGGGGGCTGCCCTGCTGGACCCCGATCTGCGCAGCACCTTTACCGATCTGATCGGCACGGGCGACATTCCGGCCACCCTGCCCGACCGCCCGCTGGACTATGAGGCCGACGTGATGAAAATCATCGTGCTGATGACGGACGGCGAACATGTCGCGCATGAACGCATCAAGGACGGCTACAAGACCGGCCCGTCGCCGATCTTCCGCAGCAATGGCGACGGCCGCCTGTCGATCCGCCACACCTCGGGCCGTCCGACACTGGCGGGCGCAAACGAATACTGGGTGCCCCATCTGGACGCCGATGGCACGACCACCGGCGCCGCCTGGACAACGGCGCCGTGGGATTCGGGGGCGGGCGTGACGCAGTTGCAGTGGCAGGACATCTGGGCCAGCCAGCGGTTCGACTATGTCGCCTGGCAGCTTTATGCCCGGGCGCTGGGGGGCGACAGCGCGTCACTGCGGTCCTCGACCTTTACCGCGATCACGAACACGATCACCGGCAACTGGAAAACGGCGACCGAGATGGACACGCGGCTGCAAACGGCCTGCGCGGCGGCCCGTGCCCAGAAGGTGATCATCTATGGCATCGCCTTTCAGGCCGGCACCGTAGGTCAGACGCAGATCCGCAACTGCTCCACCGATGGCGTGGCAGGATCGCATTATTTCAATGCCACCACCCTGAACATCGGCTCGGCCTTTGACGCCATTGCCAGCAACATCAACCAGTTGAGGTTGACCCAATGACCCATCCCGTCACACGGACCCTGCGCCGGATCGCAAACCTTGTTCCCCCCGCCCTGCGCCGTGAGGATGGCACGGCGACCATGGAATTCGTTCTGGTCATTCCGATGATCATGGCAATCTTCATGGCCTCGTTTGAAAGCGGGCTGTTGATGACGCGGTCGATCATGCTGGAACAGTCGGTTGACATGACGATGCGCGAACTGCGCCTGGGCCATTATCCCCGCGTCACCAACAGGCTGCTCAAGGACGAGATCTGCTCGCGCACCATCATCTTCCCGAACTGCGGCACCAGCATCAAGATCGAGATGCAGCGCGTCAGCACGACCGACTGGAATTTTCCCGTGACGCCCGAACATTGCATCAACCGCCGCGACGTGGGCGAGCCTGTGGTGTCGCTGAACGCGGGGCAGCAGAACGATCTGATGATGGTGCGGGTCTGCGTCGTGCTGGATGCGATGTTCCCCACGACGGGCATCGCGATGAAGCTGCCGCTGGATGACGATGGCGGCTACGGTCTGGTTGCCCGGACCGCCTTTGTGACCGAACCGAGTTGAGGGCCCCATGCGCAATCTGACATCCAAGCTGCGCCTGCCCCTGCGGTCCTTTGGCCGGGATGAGGGCGGGACGGTCGTGGCCGAGGCCGTGATCGTGCTGCCCTTGTTCCTGTGGGCCTATATCGCCCTGTTCGTCTATTGGGATTCGTTCCGCTCGATGAACACGATTCAAAAGGCGGCCTTCACCATTTCGGACATGATCTCCCGCGAGCAGACCGGCATCAGCACGGCCTATGTCAACGGCATGAGCAAGGCCCTGGAATACCTGATCGACGAGGATCAAAGCGCCAAGCTGCGCGTGACCTCTGTCACCTGGAGCACGGACAACAACCGTTTCGAGGTGCACTGGTCCAGATCCCCCGATGCCCGACTGCCCGAGTTGACCAACGCCACCCTGCAAGACCAGGCCTATCAGATCCCGACCATGTCGCCCGGCGATTTCGTGATCGTGGTCGAGGTCGAGGTGGGCTATAAACCCAGCTTTGACATCGGGATGCCCGACCAGACGTTCAAACAGTTCATCGTGACGCGGCCGCGGTTTCTGCCCTGCCTGCCGCTGGACGCCATCTCCTGCCCGGTGACCTGACCCGGCTTGTGCATTTGCGCACGGCAGATGGGCGGGGATGAGCAAGGCACCCCCTCTGGTCATGGGGGCCCTACCGCCCTAAATCGGACGGATCAGTCAGGAGAACATCATGTCGATCCGTCCCGTCGCCCAGACCACCCTTGCCCAACCCACGATGGAGGGGGCGGGCGTCCATCTGCACCGCGCCTTTGGCTTTGGCGATCCCACGCGGATGGACCCGTTTTTGCTGTTTGACGATTTTCGTGGCGAACGTCCGTCCGATTATCTGCGCGGCTTTCCCTGGCATCCCCACCGCGGGATCGAAACGATCACCTATGTGCTGGCCGGGTCGGTCGATCATGGCGACAGCCTGGGCAACCGCGGCACGCTGAAGGGCGGCGATGTGCAATGGATGACCGCAGGCTCGGGCATCCTGCATCAGGAAATGCCCACCGGCAACGCCAAGGGCCAGATGCACGGGTTCCAATTGTGGGCCAACCTGCCCGCGACGATGAAGATGACTGCGCCGCGTTATCAGGACGTGAAATCCCGCGACATCCCCGAAATCATGGATGACGACGGCACCACCGTCCGCGTGATCGTGGGCAATTTCTGGGGCAAGACCGGCCCTGTGGACGGCATCGCCGCCGATCCGCAATACCTGGACATCTATGTCCCGCCGGGCAAACGCAAGACGTTCAAGGTGGACACCTATCGCCACGCCTTTGCCTATGTCTTTGAAGGGGCGGGCAACTTCCGCGACGCCAGCAACCCGCGCGGGGTGCTGCTGGAAAAAGAAGTGCGCGGCCAGGAAGTGAACATCCGCGATCTGTCGGGCAACCGCACCCTGATTGAATTCGGCACCGGCGATGAGGTGACGGTGCAGGCCGGCGATGACGGCGTGCGTTTCCTGCTGATCTCGGGTGCGCCGTTGCAAGAACCCGTCGCATGGCACGGCCCGATCGTGATGAACACCCAGGCCGAGATCCAGCAAGCCATGGCCGATCTGCGCAACGGCACCTTCATCAAGCCGGCGCATTGAAACAAGCTGGGGAAAGGGCCGGCTGCCCTTTCCCCAGACCCCATTCCCGCGAGTATTTTTGCCAAAGTGGATGGGCAGGGTTTCGGGGGGGCGCGCGTTGCATTAGGCTGGATGCATGATCTTGCGCCTTCTCTTGTGTCTTGTGCTGACGGCTTGCACCCGGGCGCCGGTCGTCTTGTGGCAAGACGGCACGCCCGGCCCGGCCCCGGCCCTGCTGCCGCTGGTGGCCCTGATCGACCCCACCCCCAGCACTGCCGAGGCGCGGGGTGCCGCCCTCGCCGCCCAGGCCGCCGCGCTGAAGGCCCGGACCGCCCGCTGACGTTGCGTGCGCGGGGGCAATCGGCTAACAGGCAGGCGAACAGCTTTTCGAGGTCGCCCCATGCCGTCATCCCCCAAACCTGATCTGCGCATCGGCCTTGCCGGGCTTGGCACCGTCGGCATCGGGGTGGTCAAGATCATCCAGCGCCACGCCGACCTGATTGCCGCCCGCACCGGCCGCAGCGTGGTGATCACCGCCGTTTCCGCCCGCGACCGCACCAAGACCCGCGACGCCGATCTGTCGGGTTACGCCTGGGAAACCGACCCCGTCGCCCTGGCCCGCCGCGACGATGTCGATGTGTTTGTCGAGGTGATGGGCGGCCACGAGGGCCCCGCCCGTCTGGCCACCGAGGCCGCGATTGCCGCCGGCAAGGACGTCGTGACCGCGAACAAGGCGCTGCTGGCCCATCACGGCCACAGCCTGGCCCTGGCCGCCGAGGCCGCGGGCCGCGTGATCCGGTTCGAGGCCGCCGTGGCAGGTGGTATCCCCGTCATCAAGGCGTTGACCGAGGGCCTTGCCGGCAACCGCATCACCCGCGTGATGGGCGTGATGAACGGCAGCTGCAATTACATCCTGACCCGGATGCAGAACGAGGGCCTGTCCTACGCCGAGGTCTTTGCCGCCGCCCAGGCGCTGGGCTATCTGGAGGCGGACCCCAACCTTGACGTCGGCGGCATCGACGCGGGGCACAAGCTCAGCCTGCTGGCCGCCATCGCCTTTGGCACCGAGGTCAGCTTTGACGCGGTGGAACTGGAAGGGATCGGCGCGGTCAGCATCGACGATATCCGCCTTGCCGCCGACATGGGCTACCGCATCAAGCTGCTGGGTGTGGCCCAGATGACCGGGCGCGGTCTGGAACAGCGCATGACCCCCTGCCTCGTGCCCGCCGACAGCCCGCTTGGCCAGTTGCAAGGCGGCACCAACATGGTCGTGCTCGAGGGCGATTCGGTCGGTCAGATCGTCCTGCGCGGCCCCGGTGCGGGCGAGGGCCCGACCGCCAGCGCCGTGATGGCGGATGTGATCGACCTGGCCCGCGGCCTGCGCCTGCCCACCTTTGGCCAGCCCGCCACCGGCCTGACCCGGCCCGTGGCCGCCAAAACCGCCACCCCCGCCCCCTATTACCTGCGCATGACGCTCTTGGACAAACCCGGCGCCCTGGCCAAGATCGCCACCGCGCTGGGCGAGGCGGGCGTCTCCATCGACCAGATGCGCCAATATGGCCACGAAGGCGTCAACGCCCCCGTGCTGATCGTCACGCACAAGGCCACCCGCGACGACATTGACCATGCCGTCGGCCTGTTTGCCGGCACCGGGGTGCTGGTCGGCGCGCCAGTCGTGCTGCGCATCGAGGCCGTCTGACTTGACTTGATCCGCCAATCGGCCGAGGCTTGTGCTGACGGCAGGAGGTGGCGATGGCTTGGCTGCGACCCTTGGTTCTGTTCCTGTTCCTGACAGCCCCGGCATGGGCCGAACCGCTGGCCGGGTCCGATGACCCTGCCTTTGACGCCGCCCTGACCCGCCTGTTGCAGCAGGACGACCCTGCCGCCCTGTCCGCCCTGCGCGACCTTGCCGCCGCCGGAAACACCGCCGCCCTTGTCACTCTGCCCGTGGCAACAGGCTGGCTGCCCCCCGCGCCCACCTATGCCGACCGTCAGGCCCTGCGCCAGATCGACGGTGTCTGGATCACCGACCTCGCCCAAGCCGCAGCCGGCCCTGCCGACCTGTGGCGCGAAGGTGCGATCTCGCCACTGATGGACGACCAGATGGACCGCGCCCTCCAGCTTTATGCCCTGGGCGAGACGGCCAAGGCCGACGCCCTGTTGCAGGCCTGGGTCAACCACATGCCCGCCAATGCCGCTTTGCCGGGCGGTCTGACCGATCTGCCCGCCGCCCCGGTGCTCAAGGCGATGATCATGGTCGAACACCTGACCCGTGGCACCGGCGCCGCGCTGCCCATGCTGCAAAGCTGGCGCGACCTTGACCGGATCGAGGGCTGGATGGTGCTGGCCGAACTGACCGGCCAGCCGATCATTGCCCCCCTCACCCAGCGCCCAAACGCCCGCCTGACGGACGGAAGCCGCGCCAAACGCCTGCTGTGGGACGAGGATCCCCTGCCGCCCCTGCCCGAGGAGACGACCGCCATGGCCCTGCGCGACCTGCTGCCGCTGCCGCAGTTTGCCCCGGTCCGCCAGTATTGCAGCGCGACCTGTGCCGCCACCGCCCCGGCCTGTGCGGCGGCCTTTGTCAGCCTGCTGGGCGCCCCCCGCCGCTTTGTCGCCTCGGCCACCCCGCTGCACGGCGCGGTGGACCCGGCGCGCTTTTATGCCAGCCCGCGCGGCGAACAGGTCCTGCTGGCCGCCGCCCTGCGCAACCGGCTGGAGTTGAACCTGGTGGCCGATGTCCCCGCCGCCCTGACGGCGCATCCGGCCTATCAGGCGGCGGCCAAGCGGGACGCCTGCTTTGCCGCCGGGGCCCTGCGGTCGGTGCATCCCTTACCCCCTGCGCCTTGACCAGACCGTTAGCGTCACCAGCCTTGCACGCCCGTTCTGAAGCGGGCTAAGGGTGGAAAACCCCGTTGCAAAAGGAAATACCATGGCCGAGATTTCAGAATTCCAGGACCGCCTTCTGTCTTTGGGCCTTGCCCGGGTGTCTGAAGCGGCGGCTCTGGCCTCGGCCAATCTGGTGGGGCGCGGCGATGAAAAGGCCGCCGATCAGGCCGCTGTCAATGCCATGCGCGACCAGTTGAACCTGCTGGACATCGCTGGTGTCGTGGTGATCGGCGAAGGCGAACGCGACGAGGCACCGATGCTGTTCATCGGGGAACAAGTCGGCACCGGCAACGGCCCCGCCGTGGACATCGCACTCGACCCGCTCGAGGGCACCACCCTGACCGCCAAGGACATGCCCAACGCCCTGACCGTGATCGCGATGGCCCCGCGCGGCACCCTGCTGCATGCGCCGGATGTGTACATGGAAAAGCTGGCCATCGGCCCCGGCTTTCGGCGCGGCGTCGTGACGCTGGACATGTCGCCCTCCGAACGGGTCTCGGCCCTCGCGGCGTCCAAAGGCTGTTCGACCAAAGAGATCACCGTCTGCGTTCTGGAACGCCCCCGGCATGAGGCGATGATCGCCGAAATCCGCTCGACCGGGGCCGCGATCCGCCTCATCACCGATGGCGATGTCGCAGGCATCATGCACTGCGCCGAACCCGCGATCACCGGCATCGACATGTATATGGGCTCGGGTGGTGCCCCCGAGGGGGTGCTGGCGGCGGCGGCGCTGAAATGCATGGGCGGCCAGATCTTTGGCAAACTGCTGTTTCGCAACGACGAGGAACGCGCCCGCGCCCGCAAGGCCGGCATCACCAATTTCGACCGCGTCTATACCCGCGACGATCTGGTGACCGCCGACGTGATCTTTGCCGCGACAGGCGTCACCGACGGCTCGCTGGTGTCAGGCATCAAACGCGAAACCGGCTATATCTCGACCGAAACCATCCTGATGCGGTCCAAAACCGGGTCAATCCGCCGGATGCTGTACCGTGCGCCCATCCGGTAAGGCCGCCAAATCTTTTCCTCAAAAGATTTGCAAATTTCTTGCAAGAAATTTGGCCGCGCCCCGTTTGATCGGTGGCTTGCACCCCAGGACGCCGTGGTGCAAGCCTAGGCCATGACCGACCGCGCCTTTCTCAACGTCGAAGCCTCGCTGACCGGCCGCCGCTGGACCGGCCCCACCCCCACCGCCGACCGGCTGGCCGAGGCGATGATGCAGGCCACCCGCCTGCCCCTGGCCCTGTGCCACACCTTAGTGGCCCGCAGCGTGACCCCGCCCGAGGCGCAGGCCTACCTTGCCCCCGCCCTGCGCGACCTGATGCCCGACCCGCTGCGCCTGCGCGACATGGGGCCTGCCGCCGCCCGGTTCCTGGCCGCCATCGCCGCCCGTCAGCGCATCGCGATCTTTGCCGATTATGACGTGGACGGCGGCGCCTCGGCCGCCCTCCTGCTGTGCTGGGCCCGCGCCTTTGGCATCACCCCCACCCTCTATATCCCCGACCGGATTGATGAGGGCTACGGCCCCAACGTCCCCGCCATGGCCGCCCTTGGCGCCGCGCATGACCTGATCCTCTGCGTCGATTGCGGCACGCTCAGCCATGACCCCATCGCCGCCGCCGGCTGTGACGTGGTGGTGCTGGACCACCATCTGGGCGGCGACACCCTGCCCCCCGCCCTGGCCGTGGTGAACCCCAACCGGCAGGATGAGGACGGCTCTCTGGGCCATCTGTGCGCCGCCGCCGTCGTCTTCCTGATGCTGGTCGAGGCGAACCGCCAGTTGCGTGAGGTGGGCCAGAAAGGGCCGGACCTGATGTCCTTCATGGACCTTGTGGCCCTCGCCACCGTCGCCGACGTCGCCCCTCTGATCGGCGTCAACCGCGCCTTCGTGCGGCAGGGGCTCAAGGTGATGGCCCGGCGCGAACGCCCCGGCCTGCGCGCCCTGGCCGACATCGCCAAGCTGGATCAGGCCCCCACCGCCTATGCCCTGGGCTTTGTCCTCGGGCCCCGCATCAACGCCGGGGGGCGCATCGGTCAGGCCGACCTCGGCGCCCGCCTGCTGGCCACCGACAACCCGATCGAGGCCACCCGCCTGGCCGAACGCCTGAACCAGCTGAACACCGAGCGCCGCGAGATCGAATCCGCCGTCCGCGCCGAGGCCCTGGCCCAGGTCGAGGCCCGTGCCGTTTCCAGCGGCGGCGATACCGGCCCGCTGGCCTGGGCCGCTGGCGACGGCTGGCACCCCGGTGTCGTCGGCATCGTCGCGGCGCGGGTCAAAGAGGCAACCCACCGCCCCTCGGTCGTGATCGGTTTTGACGGCACTGTCGGCAAGGGCTCGGCCCGCTCGGTCGAAGGCGTCGATCTGGGCGCCGCGATCCACCTGCTCGCCGCCGAAGGGCTGATCGAAAAGGGCGGCGGTCACCGCATGGCCGCCGGCCTCAGCCTCAGCCGCGCCCAGCTGGAACCCGCGATGCGGCGTCTGGCGGTGCTGCTGGCCCGCGGTGCGGTGCCGATGACCGGCGCGCACAGCCTGCGCGTGGATGCCCTCCTGATGCCCTCGGCCGCCACCCCGGCCCTGATCGAGGAGATCGACGCCGCCGGTCCCTTTGGCGCCGCCTCGCCCGCCCCGCGCTTTGCCTTTGCGAACCAGCAGGTCACCGCCCGCCCGATGGGCAATGGCCATCTGCGCCTGCACTTCGGCGATGGCGGCAGCCCGCTCGAGGCTGTTCTGTTCAACGCCCATGACACCCCCCTCGGGCCCGCCTTCCTGACCCCCGGCCACCACCGCTTTCACCTCGCCGGGCGGCTGGAACTGAACACCTGGGGCGGGCGGTCACGCGTGCAATTGCGTCTGGAAGACGCCTCAGTTGCGAATGGGTGATTTTTCCTCTTGCGCCTTGCGGTGGGCTTGATTAGACACCGCCGCACTGACCAAGAACGCTACTGCGGCCCGTTCGTCTATCGGTTAGGACACCAGGTTTTCAACCTGGGAAGAGGGGTTCAACTCCCCTACGGGCTGCCACGTCTTGCTGTCGGTTTCACCCAAATCGGCTCAGATACTCCTCGCACAGCGCCACCGTGCCCTCGGTATAGGGCAGGCCCATCGACCGGGCCAGATCGGTCTGGTTGTGCGATCCGATCCACGCCACCAGCAGCAATCGCCGCAGCATCAGGAAGGTCGGGATTTCCGCCTCATCCTGCGCCGTCAACACATGCGCCCGGCGATAGCCGTCCTTCCACGCCTCGATCAGCCCCGGCACCTGCGGTTCGTGTTCGTAAAACGACACCGGGGTTGCCGCGTCATACAGGAACCAGCTGAACCCGCAGTCGTCAAAGTCGATGACCTTGACCGCCGCGCCATCAACCAGCAGGTTCGCCAGCCGCAAATCGCAATGCACCAGCCCCACACGGTCCGACCCATCGCCATATGCCGCCAGCCTGCGCCCGATCAGCGCCACCGTCCGGCCAAACAGCGCCGCCCGTTCGGCATCGA
The DNA here is from genome assembly GCA_945871285.1 of Pseudorhodobacter antarcticus. Lineage (GTDB taxonomy): Bacteria > Pseudomonadota > Alphaproteobacteria > Rhodobacterales > Rhodobacteraceae > Stagnihabitans. The sequence goes on from CAMBWO010000062.1 coordinate 17,492, forward strand.
CCCCGAGGCCATCGCGCCAGCGGCCCCAATGCGGCGTGGCCCCCAGCGCGGTTTCAAAGTTCCACACCGGACGGCTGAACCAGCTTGGCCGCTCCCAGGTCTGGGTGAACCGGTGCATCCGTGCCGTCGCCTCGCCCAACACCTCAAACGGCTGGGTCAGGTCGTGGTCGATGCCCGGCTCGGCCCCCGCCTCCCACTCCGACAGCACCACATGGCGCGGACGGGGCAGGCGGTCATGGCCCACGACCTGGATCACCTCGCCATCCCGCCCCGCCACCGAGCGCGGCGTCACCACAACGCTGTGGTCGCGCAGCGCCGTCAGCCAGGCCAACTCCGACGCAATCGCCACGCGAGAGTGATAACCGTCCCGATGCACCCGCAGCGCCCAGCGCCGCCCATCCGGCGCCTGCACCCGGTAGGTCGCGTTTTCGGACAGGTTGATCAGCGCCACCTCCAAACCCGGCGGCAGGGCATAGCTTTGCGTCGCCCGCTCGGCCACCTGCAACAGGATCGGCAGTTGAGCCGTCAGCGGCAGCGCATCAAACCCCGTCATCAGGCCCGCATCGCCCCCAGCAGGCTGTCCGCCCCCCGTGCCAGCAGTGCCGCATCGGTGCCCACGGCGACAAAGGTGAACCCCTCGTCCAGCAACCGCCGCGCAAAGGCCACGTCCAGCACCAGCGTCCCCACCGGCACCCCCGCCGCGATCAACCGCTTGGCGACCGGCATGATCAGCGCCCAGACGTCCTCATGCATCGCCTGCCCCAGCATCCCCATGTCGGCGGC
>CAMBWO010000063.1 GCA_945871285.1 Pseudorhodobacter antarcticus
GCCGCCGTTGGCCATTATGTGATCCCGCAGGACTGGAACGCCCTGATTTCGGCCCCAGACGTGGCCGTCATCGACACCCGCAACGGTTATGAGGTGCAAATCGGCACCTTTGCCGGCGCGGTGGACCCCGGCACGCACAGCTTCCGCGAGTTTCCGGCGTGGTGGCAGGCCAATAAGGACCGCTTCCACAACAAGCGCATCGCCATGTTCTGCACCGGCGGCATCCGCTGCGAGAAATCCACCAATTACCTGATGTCCCAAGGGGTGACGGATGTCTTTCACCTCCAAGGCGGCATCCTGAAATACCTCGAGGATGTCCCGCCCGACCAATCCCTGTGGCACGGTGAATGCTTCGTCTTTGACGAACGGGTGTCGGTGGGCCACGGCCTTAAACCTGGCGATTTCACCGCCTGCCGTGCCTGCCGCCGCCCGCTGTCCGACACCGACCGCGCCAGCCCGCTTTACGAACACGGCACCCGCTGCCCGCACTGCGCCGACGAATACTCCGACGCCGACCGCGCCCGCTTTCGCGAGCGTCAGCACCAGATGGACCTTGCCGCCGCCCGTGGCCTGCGCCATCTGGGCGGGCCGGATTGACCCCCCAACAGGTGCGCGCCATGACGAAATCCACGATCTTCACCCCGATCCTGATGGCAGGCAGCGCGATCCTGCTCTTGGGCTTTGCCCTGCGCGCCAGTTTCGGGGTGTTCCAGATCCCCATCGCCACCGAGTTCGGCTGGCTGCGGTCCGACTTTTCCATGGCCATAGCCATTCAGAACCTGGCCTGGGGCATCGGCCAGCCGATTTTCGGCGCCCTGGCCGAGAAATTCGGCGATCGCCGCGCCATCATCATCGGCGCCCTGATGTATTCGGCGGGGCTGCTGCTGTCCTCCTACGCCATCACCCCCGGCCAGATGCAACTCTTGAACATCCTGATCGGCTTTGGCATCGCCGGCACCGGCTTTGGCGTGATCCTGGCCATCGTGGGCCGCGCCGCCAAGCCCGAACACCGCAGCCTGGCCCTTGGCATCGCCACCGCCGCCGGATCGGCGGGCCAGGTCGTCGGCCCCACGGCAGCCCAACTGCTGCTGACAGTCTATCACTGGCAAACCGTCTTCGTGATCTTCTCGGTCGTGATCCTCGCCGCCCTCTTCGCCCTGCCCTTCCTGCGCAGCCCCACCGTCGCCACCAAGGCGGAGCTGGAGGAGTCGATGGGCACCGTCCTGATCCGCGCCTTCAAGGACCCGTCTTATCTGATGATCTTCATGGGGTTCTTCTCCTGCGGCTATCAGCTGGCCTTCATCACCGCCCACTTCCCCGCCTTCGTCACCGAAAAATGCGGCGCGATCGACCCGTCGGGGATGCTCGCCGGGATCGGCATCACCTCCACCTCCATCCTGGGCGCGGTCGCCATTTCGGTGATCGGGGTGTTCAACATTGCGGGGTCCATCTATGCGGGCTGGCTGGGCAAGAAATACCCCAAGAAATACCTGCTGGCCGCCATCTACACGGGCCGCACCATCGTATCGGCCCTGTTCATCATGCTTCCGATGACCCCCTTCACCGTGCTGCTGTTCAGCGCCACCATGGGGGCGATGTGGCTGGCGACAGTGCCCCTGACCAGCGGATTGGTCGCGCATATCTACGGGCTGCGCTATATGGGCACGCTTTATGGCTTTGTGTTTTTCAGCCATCAGTTGGGGTCGTTTCTGGGCGTCTGGCTGGGGGGCAAGATGTATGACCTGACCGGCGATTACACTTTGGTCTGGTGGGTTGGTGTCGGTGTGGGCGCGTTTTCGGCCCTGATCCACCTGCCGATCCGCGAAAAGGTGCTGGCGCCACAGGCGGCATAGGCGTCGCGAATGGGCAGGAATTTGGCATGGATGCCGCTATCTTAGGCACATGGCAAGAGACCGCACCCCAAGGCGCAAGGGCCGCCCGGTGGACTATGTCCACCTGACCCACCCCTTCACCCCGCAATCCGTGTTCAGCGATGACGCCATTGCCGCCCTGCATGACGCCGCGCTGGGGCTGCTGGAACAGCACGGCATGAAGATCCTCCTCCCCGAGGCGCGGGCCCTGTTCGCCGCAGCCGGGGCGCGGGGGATGGGCGATATGGTGTTCATCGGACGCGACATCATTGCCAACGCCCTGACCACCGCCCCGCGCCAGTGGCGGATGCGCAGCATGAACTCCGCCCGCGAACGCCAGTATGCCCCCGGCCAACTGCTGTTCGGCCCCGGCGCAGGCTGCCCCAACGCCACCGACCTTGTGCGTGGCCGCAGACCCGGCACTTTGCGCGACTATCTGGAAACCCTTGCCCTGCAACAAAGTTTCGATGTCATCCACATCCTTGGCCCCTCGGTCGAGCCGCAGGATGTGGCCGCACCCTTGCGCCCCTATGCCATGATGCAGGCCCAGATCTGCCGCGCCGACAAGCCGATGTTCGTCTATGCCCGTGGCCGCGCCCAGGTGCAGGACAGCCTGCACATGATCCGCCTTGGCCTTGGGTTATCCGAGGACGACTGGGCCTCCGGCGTCTGGGCCTATACCGTCATCAACACCAACTCGCCCCGCCAGTTGGACAACCCCATGGCCCAAGGCATCATCGGCTTTGCCCGCGCCGGCCAGGCGTCCATCATCACCCCCTTTTGCCTTGCGGGTGCCATGGCCCCCGTCACCGTCGCCGGCGCCCTGATCCTGCAACACGCCGAGGCTTTGGCGGGCATCACCCTGTCCCAACTCGCCCGCCCCGGCGCCCCGGTCAGCTATGGCGGCTTCTCCTCCAACGTTGACATGAAATCCGGCGCCCCCGCCTTTGGCACGCCCGAACACCTGAAGATGCAGCTTGGCTCGGGGCAATTGGCCCGCCACATCGGCTTGCCGTGGCGCTCGGCCTCCGGCTCCGCCTCCAACACGGCCGACATGCAGGCGGCGCAGGAAACCACCCACACCCTGTGGGGCGCGATGCTGGCACAGGCAACGCTTGTCGTCCACGCCGCAGGCTGGCTGGAGGGCGGCCTGTCCTTTGGCTATGAAAAATTCATCAACGATATCGAGGCCCTGCAAACCCTGGCCGAAATGTGCGTGAAGCCCGGCGACACCCTGGACGACTTCGCCCTCGATGCCTTGGCCGAGGTTCCCCCCGGCGGCCATTTCTTCGCCACCGCCCACACCATGGCCCGCTATGACGGCGCCTTCTATTCGCCGCTGGTGGCCGACCTGTCCAACCACGGCCAATGGACCGAAAGCGGCGCCCTGCGGTCCGACCAACGCGCCACCGCGATCTGGCAACGCACCCTGGCCAACTTCCAACCCCCCGCCCATGGCGAACAGGCCGCCGACCGCCTGGCCCCCTTCATCGCCGCCCGCACCGCCGCCGGTGGAGCGCCCCCACTGGATTGACCCCATGCGCCTGACCATCGCGATGCTGACACTGGCCTATGTCCTCAGCCAGTTCTACCGCGCCTTTCTGGCCGTCATGGCCCCCACCTTGGCGCAAGACCTCGGCGTGCTGCCGCAGGTTCTGGCGCAGGCCTCCGGCTGGTGGTTCCTCGCCTTTGCCCTGGCGCAACTGCCCGTGGGCTGGGCATTGGACCGGATCGGGCCGCGCATCACCGTGGCCGGCCTGATGGCCGTCGCCGCCGTGGGTGCCGTCGTCTTCGCCCGCGCCACCGGGCCGGGTCAGATCAACCTCGCCATGGTGCTGATCGGCATCGGCTGCTCGCCCGTCCTGATGGGCGCCTATTTCATCTTCGCGCGCGAATTCCCCGCCCGCCAGTTCGGCACCTTGGCCGGCATGGTGATTGGCGTGGGGTCCTTGGGCAACCTGGCCGCCTCCGCCCCGCTGACCTGGGCCGTGGGTCTCATGGGCTGGCGCGGCGCCATGTGGGGGCTGGCCGGGGTCACACTGACCGTGGCGCTGGTGCTGGCCGTTCTGGTGCGCGACCCGGCCCGCGTGCAAACCCAAGGGCAGGGCACGATCTGGACCCTGCTGGGCATGCGCCGCCTCTGGCCCATCTTCGTGCTGATGGCCGCCTGCTATGCCCCCGCCGCAGGCCTGCGCGGGCTGTGGGCCGGGCCATACATGGCCGAAGTGTTCGCCGCCGACGCCGCCCGCATCGGCCTTGTGACGCTGATCATGGGCCTTGCCATGGTCGCCGGCAACTTCGCCTATGGCCCGCTGGAAAAACGGCTCCACAGCCGCAAATGGCTGAACTTTGGGGGCAACGCGCTATCCCTGACCTGCCTGCTTGCGCTGATGGTGCTGCCCGGCCAATCCTGGATCCTCTCCGCCGCCCTTCTCGCCGGGGTCGGCTTCTTCGGCGCCAGCTTCCCCATGGTCATCGCCCACGGCCGCGCCTTCCTGCCGCCCGCCCTGGTCGGGCGCGGCGTGACGCTGCTCAACCTGTTCGGCATCGGTGCGGCGGGCCTGATGCAAATGGCCACCGGCCAAGTCTACGCCGCCCTGCCCGGCCAACCCCAAACCGCCTACGCTGCCCTGTTCGCCGCCTATGCCGTGCTGGTGATCGCGGGCCTGACCGTCTATCTGTGGTCCCAAGACCGCACGGATTGACCCCTATGATCATCTACCCCGCCGAATGGACCGCACACAAAGAGGCCGTCTTCACCGCCCTCGCCCAGGCCGACGGCGGCGGCCGCAGGCTCTGGACCATCCCCTGGTCCCTGCACGACCACCCCGAAACCCACGCCCGCGTCGCCCTGTGCCTGTCCCGCGCCAAACGCCAACCCCAGGGCCTTGGCCGCGCCCTCAAATCCCTGCTGATCCGCCTGCAATACAACGGCGCCCGCCGCCTGTTCGCCCGCCACCCCGGCGCGGTGGCGGTAGCGTGGAACGGCCTCGGCGGCTCGCGTCAGGCCTTCCTGCTGGCCGCCCGTGACGCGGGCCTCGGCACCCTTGCCTGCGAACTCGCCCCCTTTCCCGGCCGCATCACCGTGGACCCAAAGGGCGTGAACGCCGAGAGCTCGGTCGTGGGACACGACTTCTCCGCCACCCCCGCCGACAATGACTGGCGCGCCATCGGCACCACCCTCACCGCCCGCCCCTCCCGCCGCGCCGATGTGGGCCAAACCACCGCCCAACTGCCCGACACCCAATTCCTGTTCTGCCCCCTCCAGGTCCCCACCGACAGCCAAGTCACCCTCTTTGCCGGCTGGACCGGCGGCATGGACGGCTTCTTAGCCGCCCTGACCGAAGGCGCCGCCAAACTGCCAAAGGGCTGGCACCTGCGGATCAAGGAACACCCCTCCGCCCGCACCCCCCTCGACCTCGCCCCCCTCCTCGCCACCGGGCGCATCATCCTCGACAACCAGACCGACAGCTTCGCCCAGCTTCAGGCGTCAAAGGGAGTCGTCACCCTCAACTCCTCGATGGGCCTGCAAGCCTTCTTCCATGACAAACCCGTCATCACCCTTGGCCGCGCCTTTTTCGCACGGCAAGGCCTGGTCGAGGTGGCCGGCGATCAGGTCCAACTGAACCACCTGTTCGCCAGCCCCCACACCCTGACCTTCGACCCCACCCAGCGCGCCCGCTTCATGACCTGGCTGGACCGTCACTATTACCCACGCTTCCCCGCTGACCCCTCCGCTTTGGCGGAAAAGCTGTTGTTGGCACGGAAGATGGCGGCAAAACCCGCAACGCCCCTTCCCCCGCCCCCCCCTTTGCGCTAACAGCCAGCCGTCCTTGACGGTCAAGGGCGCATAAAGGAGACCCCGATGGGCTACAAAGTCGTCGTCGCGGGTGCCACGGGTAACGTGGGCCGCGAAATGCTGAACATCCTCGCTGAACGCGAGTTCCCGGTGGACGAGATTGCCGCACTGGCATCGCGCAAATCGCTGGGCACTGAAATCAGCTTTGGCGACAAGACCGTCAAGTGCAAGGATCTGGACACCTTCGATTTCACCGGCTGGGACATCGCCCTGTTCGCCGTGGGGTCCGAGGCGACCAAGATGTATGCCCCCAAGGCCGCCGCCGCCGGCTGCATCGTGATCGACAACTCGTCGCTCTATCGCTACGATCCGCAGGTCCCGCTGATCGTGCCCGAAGTGAACGCCGATCAGATCTTCATGTATAAAAACAAGAACATCATCGCCAACCCCAATTGCTCGACCGCGCAGATGGTCGTGGCCCTGAAACCCCTGCACGACCGCGCCCGGATCAAGCGCGTCGTCGTCAGCACCTATCAATCCGTGTCCGGTGCCGGCAAAGATGGCATCGACGAATTGTGGGACCAGACCAAGGGCATCTTCGTCGTCGGCCAAGAGGTCGCGCCCAAAAAGTTCCCCAAGCAGATCGCCTTCAACGTGATCCCGCATATCGACGTGTTTCTGGACGACGGCTATACCAAAGAAGAATGGAAGATGGTGGCCGAGACCAAAAAGATCCTGGACCCCAAGATCAAGATCACCGCCACCTGCGTCCGCGTTCCCGTCTTCGTCGGCCATTCCGAGGCGATCAACATCGAATTCGAAGACCCGATCGACTGGATGGAGGCCACCGACATCCTGCGCGAGGCCCCCGGTATCCTGGTCGTCGACAAACGCGAACCCGGCGGCTATATCACCCCCATCGACTGCGTCGGCGATTACGCCACCTATGTCAGCCGGATCCGGCAGGACATCACGGTTGAAAACGGCCTGTCGATGTGGGTCGTCTCGGACAACCTGCGCAAGGGGGCCGCACTGAATGCGGTTCAGATTGCGGAAGTTCTGGGCAACCGGGTGCTGAAAAAGGGCTAGGTTCGGCCCATTCAAGGCTCCGAAAGGCCCCGCCGACAGGTGGGGCCTTTTGCATTTGGGGGGGGCGTCCAGATCTGGACGTTCCTCAAACCCGTTTCCAATCAACACCTTGGCTTTTCCGAATTAACCATCTGGAAAGGTTTGGGTAGGGTGCGTGATTTCACGCACCTTTCCTGCAGGGGCGGTGTGTGAAATCAAGCACCCTACACCTCACCCCCAAGGTTGCGCCCGGCGGCTGACTGGCCTAGCCTGCTGTCGTATCAAAGAAGGAACGCCCCCATGACCCAACACTGCGGCGGCTGTCTTTGCGGGGCGGTGCGGTTCACCGCCACCGGGGAACCACTACGGGTGGGCATCTGTCACTGTCTGGATTGCCGCAAGCTTCACGGGGCGGTGTTTCATGCCTCGGCGATCTTTGCGGCGGCGGCGGTTCAGGTGGTGGGTGAGGTGCAGTTCTACCTTGGGCGGGGGTTTTGTCCGGTTTGCGGGTCCTCGGTCATGTCGCGAACGGGGGATGAGGTCGAGGTCAATCTGGGGTCGCTGGACCAGCCCAACCAGTTTACCCCGACCTATGAATTGTGGACAGTCCGGCGCGAGGACTGGTTGCCGGAATTCGCGATGGTGGGCCATGCGGGCGACCGGCCCGGCGACTGAGGGACAAACCTTTCCGTTATATGAACGTATAATTCCAACTCTTTGATTTCACGCGGGATCACATTCTGTCCGCGCGTGGACAAATGATCCGCCCCCATTTCCTTTCGCGGGATCACGCCCCATATAGAGAGCAGTCACCCAAGGGAGGGGCCCGTGAGTTTCATTCTGTTCATGATCGTGGGGGCGGCGGCCGGATTTCTGGCGACGCGGCTGATGCACATCGACGCCAGCGTTCCTGCCACCATCGCGATCGGAATGGGGGGGGCGCTGATCGGTGGGGTGGTGATCTTGTTCCTGCTGAACATTGCCGGCTGGATCGCCGGTTTTGCCGGGGCCGTGGGCGGGGCACTGACGCTGCTATGGGTCTGGAAGACCTTTATCGCCGGGCGCTGATGGCAGCCGTTCAGCGAACAGCAGACACAGACACCGCAACGCGCCCTAGGCGAGGCGCTTGATGGCGTCCTTCATCTTGAACCCCTTGTCGCTGATCCCGTCCCACATGGCCTGACCCTGCCAGGCCGCGAAAACCATTGCGGCGGCCTCCTTGTCGCCCCGGCCGGCCAGCGCGGCCTCGACCTGCTGGCGCCAGGCGCGGGCCCTGTCGCGCAGTGCGGCGTCGCGCAGGCTGGCGGCAAGAACGGCGGGGGTGGGGGCGTTGGTCAGAGCCTTGAGAAAGGGTTGCGGACCCTTGGCCGCCTCGGCCATCGCTGCGGCGGTTGTGGCCTCGATCTGCGACCATTGGTGCACCAGGGCCGCATGAATCATGTCGGGCAACGGCCCATAGCGCTGAACCAGCGACGGGGCCGACAGGCCGGTGGCGCGGGCGACCGACGAAAAGGCAACAGCCTTCTCCCCCTCCTCGGCGATCAGGCGGAGGATGGCTGCGAAAACATCGGCGTCTGGGATCGTGCGGGGGCGTGACATGCGCCTAACATAAACGAATACTTGTCATTCCCAATAACTTGGATCAGCGCCGGCGAAATTTGTGATGAATCTTGCCGATGCTGGGCCTGATCAGAGCAGGAGCGCCGGGTCCGACCCCATATCCAATCCGGGAAAGACGACCTGCGAAATGGCCGACGCCTCGACCCCGTAAAGCCCGCGCAGCGCCCAGCCGGCAAAGGCGCGCACGTCGCGGGTTGGCATCAGGTCGCGTTCAGCCAGCAGGTCGGCATCGGCCAGACCGGGCCAGTCGGTCCAGACCTGGCCCCCCTTCAGCGCGCCGCCCGCGGCAATCATCAGCCCGCCCGTGCCATGGTCCGTTCCGCCCGAGCCGTTTTCCCGGGCTGTGCGGCCAAACTCGGTCAGGGCCAGAACCAGTGTCGTGCCCCAATGGCGGCCAAGGCCGGTCTTGACCGCCAGCACCAGGTCGGACAGGGCGGTCAGCTGTTCCGTCATCGTCTTGGTCTGGCGCAGGTGAGTGTCCCAGCCGCCCAGCGACAGGCTGGCAATCCGCGAGGGTCCGGTCAGCTGTTCGGCCACATAGTGGCCAAGCTGGGCATGGTTTTCGCGGCCCTTCATCAGGGCCATGCCCTCGGTGTCGCGGGCCAGGTCCTGCCCTGCGGCAAAGGGTTGGGCGAACAGCGGATCGGCGGCGTTGACGGCGGCCAGCAGGGTTTGGCCCTGCAAGGACAGATCACTTTCGCTGACGGGGAAGAAGTGCTGGTTGGGGTTCTCCCCCTCCAAAATCAGCAGGCGCTGCTGACCGACCGAGACGGCGGTTTCGGCGGTGGCACCGGGGATCACCGACAGGGCGCGGTTCAGCCAGCCGTCGCGGGCGTCGGTCAGGTCGCCAGCGGCGCCGCCCGTGCCGTTTTCCAGCGCGTCCTGCCCGACGAAATGGCTGCGGCCCTGACGGTAGGGGGTGGCGACGGCATGGGCAAAGGCCATCTCGCCCGCCGCCCACAGGGGCATCAGCGGCGCGGCGGCGGGGTGCAGGGCGAAAAAGCCGTTCAGGTCCAACGGTCGATCTGCGGCAAGGGTGGGGCGCAGGGCGGCATAGTTGGCGTCACCCACCGGGCGCACCACATCCAGCCCATCCATCGCCCCACGCAGCACGATCACCAGCAGGCGGTTTTCACCACTCGCCGCTGCAAAGGTGACGGGCGTCAGCAGCGGGCTGGCGGCGACCGAGCAGCCAATCAGAAAGGCGCGACGGGACAGGACAAAATCAACAGGCATGGGTCACCTCCGGCTGAATTCGGGCGAGCCGAGCAGAACTGCCAGACCCTCCCAGCGCTGTTCGGCGCGGGTGGCGGATTGTTTCAACAAGGGCGAGGCCAGATCGCCAAGGGCGGTGTCGACCATCGCCACCGGGTCGATCCGGTCACCCGCCAGGCGGGCGCAATCGACGGCCCAGTCGATGCGGGCGGCCATCATGGGCGGGGTCATCCAGCCCTGCGCCACCTCGGGCCAGCCATCGGGGCGCAGGGCGCGGTAGATGGGCTGGCCCATCGCCAACAACGCCTGCGGCATACGCCGCATCACCTTGGCAAAACGGTCGTCCTCGGCGGTGATGCCCAACAGGCGCAGGCTGGCCGCCACATATTCCTGCGGGCTGCGCAGTTTCTGGCGGTCGGGGCTTTGCGCGGCGGGATGGCTCAGCAGCACGCGGTAGACGGGGGGCAGATCGCCATCATGGGCCAGATAGGCCGCCGCCAGACTGTCCACCAGATCGGCGGGCGGATCGTCGGCGATGAAATGGCGGGCGAGCGTATACCCTACATTCGCCGCCGTTTCGGGCCGCAGGGCGACATTGGCGACCAGACGGTCAATCTCGGCCTCGGGGTCACTGTCGTCGTAGGTCTGGCCCAGGATCAGCTTTTTGCCCGGCTGCACGCGGCCCTTGTCGACCCGCCTGCCCTTGTCGTCATGAACCATGCCAGCCAACAGCATGGCCAGCTGGGTCACATCCTCTTGCGTGTAGCCGACGCGCATCGAATGCAGCTCCAGAAACTCACGCGCAAGGTTTTCGTTCAACCCGCGCTTGCGACGCTTGCCCTGCACCGAATCGGGTCCGATGGACGCGATCTGCGACAGGTATACCTGCATCCCCGGATGCCACAGCGCCGCCCGCAGCATCGCCCCGTAATTTCCGCCGATATGGGGGCGGATCGCCTCATCCCGGAACGATTGCACAAAACGCGGCACATTGCCCGAGGCGTTGGACACCGTGATCCGGTTGGCCCACAGGTTGACCAGCCGTTCGACAAAACCTGCGGCGGCAAAGGTGGGCCGGGCATAGGCGGTGTGCTGGTCGGCGGCCACGATGTCCTTCAGCGCGGCGGTGGTCCGGGCATTAGCCCCGATCCCGGTTTTCTTCAGCGCGCGGTCCTCGGCAATCAGGGCAAAGCGGGTGGCAAGGTCGGGGCGGGCCCAGGCCGCACCCTCGGGGTCGGGCGCGGTCAGTTGCGCCAGCACCCGGTCAGGATCAACCCCCCCCGCCGCCCGCGCCGCCCGCAGACGGGGGCCATAGCCAAAGCGGATTTCTTCAAGCAGGCTCGCAGGCTCCAATGGGGCACCCTCATGTTGGACCGTCCAAAGATGGACGTTTCCGCCACAAGTTCAACCAGCGTCCACCGGATCGGCGGAAATGCTCTTGGCGGCACGCGCGGCTTTGCGCGCGCGGCGGTCCCCTTTGGCGGCATCGGCGTCGCCCTCGGGCGTCAGGTGCAGCTTTTTCAGCCCGGCGTGCTTTTCCAGCAGGGTCTTGGCCAGCCCGGTCAGTTCGGCCTCTTTCAGGACCTTCCATTTACGATAGTGGACGGTGAAAATCTCGCGGTCGTCGGGCAGGGGTTTGCCGCGGGACCGCCCGCCTAGAATGAAGTGCTGGGTATCGGGCAGGATGTTCCAATCCAAGCCCGCCTTCTGAATCGCCAGGGGCAGGGTCATCTGATCCAGATAGGGGCGCTTTTGCGGAATGTCGGGGTTGGCATCGACGGCCTGCGCCACGTCATACCAGACTTGCGGGAAACTTTTCCCCTCCGCCGTGCGGTAGTGTTCGGGAAACGAGAACAGGCCCGAACTGAAATAGGGCACCTTGCCGTCGCCCTTTTTCTGTTTCATCAGCTTGACCCGTTCGTCGGGCAGGGGGATGCCCACGATGTCATAAATCACCTGCCACATGTCCTGATCGCCCCAGCCCATCCAGGCGGCCGGGGTCAGCGAAACGCGGCCGGGGGCGGTGATGTTGTCCACCGCATTGGGGCGCAGGCACAGGATGTCGCTGTCCATGAAACAGGAAAACTCGGTATCCCGCGGCTCCATCGTGGCCAGGATCTTGTTGCCATGCGGATAGGGCGGGTCAAACCGCCCCTCCACCACGAATGGCCGCACCTCGCAGCCCAGCTTGGCCAGAACGCGCTTCACCTGCGGCTCCACCAAGTCCAGCTTGGGGGCCGGACAGTATCCAACCAACGCCACAGTATCGCCAAACTGTTCCCGCAAGGACGCAGCCAGATAGCAGGCCATCACCTGATACTCGGGCGGTTCAACGATGAAAAACACTGTCAGGCGTGGCGACATGAAACCCCCGGGGCAAAGCTTGCGAGCGACTATGCCAAGCCGGGCGGGTGCTGTCACCCCGTCAGGCGGAAATGACGGGGCGAGATTGTCCATAAAGTTGAAACAATCAACCAGACTACACCCCCCTGTTGCTGTAAAGCTGGGCGCAGCAGACATGATGGACAGTTGGACGCGCTGAATGGCCAGGCAGGAAAAGAACAGGCCAAAGGGTGCATCCGACCTGTGGGGCACGGTGGATTTCGCATTGAAACGCCACACCTCGCCGCATGGGCAGGTGACGGCGGTGTCGATGATGAAGGACGAGGGGCCCTATGTCGTGGAATGGGTCGCGCATCATCTGGCGATCGGCTTCACCGATCTGGTCGTCTACACCAACGACTGTTCCGACGGCACCGATGACATGCTGATCCGGCTTGAGGAACTGGGTCTGGCCCACCACCGCCGCAACATGATCCCCGAGGGGATCAAGCCGCAGCCCAGCGCCTTGAACTATGCCCAGGATGAACCCGTCGTGCGGCAATCCGATTGGGTCATGGTGTTTGACGCGGACGAATTTGTATCGATCCGCCATGGCGACGGCAGCCTGGACGGGCTCTTGACGGCGACCAAGGCTGAAGGGGCCAATGGCATCGTGGTGACCTGGCGGATTTTCGGGTCGGGCGGGGTGGTGGATTGGAGCCGCGCCCCGGTGAGCGAGCAATATCTTATGGCCGCGCCCGTGACCTGGAACAAGGGTTGGGGCGTCAAAACCCTGTTCACCTTTGACGCCGACTATTGGAAACTGGGCATTCACCGCCCCAAGATGAAAACCCGCCACATCAAGACCGATTTCCCCGACCGCGTGAAGTGGCTGAACGGGTCGGGCGCGGTGATGGAGGATTATTTCAAATTCCGCGGGTGGCGGTCGATCACCCGCACGGTCGGCTATGACTGGGTGCAGTTGAACCACTACGCCGTGAAATCGGTTGATTCCTATGCCATCCGCAAACTGCGCGGCAACGTCAACAACAAGAAAGACAAGTATAATTCCGACTATTGGTCCTTGCAGGACCGCAACGAGGTGCGCGACGACACCATGCTGCGCTATACCGCCCGCCGGGATGAGATTATCGCGGTGCTGCTGTCCGACCCCGTCCTGAACCGGTTGCACTTTGCCGCCTTGGACCGGGTCGAGGCGCGGCTGGCCGAGATCAAGCAGACCGACGCCTACCGCGAGTTGGTGGCGGGGCTGGCAGCGGCCAGTGCCGTGCCGATCAGCCAGATCGTCGCCAAACCGCCCCAAGCCCGCGACAAGGACAAGATCGCCGCCCTGATGACCGAGGTGGAAAAGCAGCGCGGCGCCAAGGCCAAGGCCGAGCGCAAGGCTGAGGGGCCAAAGGGGCCGGTCGAGGCGGTGCCGATGGGGGCCTATATGCCCGGCCAGCCCGATGTCACCGCAGATTTCGCGGGGGCGTGGGTGGAAAACCACGGCGTGCATCTGCCCGCCGATTTCCGCATCTTTCCTGCCGCTGCTCTCACCCTGATCGAAGCGGGCAAATTTGAACGCGGACTGGCCCGCCGCCTGCCCGCTGTGCTGCCGAAAGGTGCCACGGTGCTGGAGATTGGCGCGGCGGTCGGGTTCATCGGCCTGCATCTGACCAAATCGCGCCCCGATCTGGCGGTGGTGATGGCCGAGGATAACCCCGCGCTGCGCCTGACGATGCAGCGCATCCTGACCCGCAATGGCCGCACGCTGGACGGCAGGCTGACCCTGCGAGAGGCCCCCTTGGGCGACAACCTCGCCAAAACCGTGGTCCTGCTGGCCGCCGAGGTGCTGCCGCAGGCCCTGTTGCTGGCCGACCCCAGGCTGACGCCCGCCCTGCTGATGGACCTGTTGCCCCGCCTGCGCGGCCCGCAGCCTGAGCAGATCATCCTTTATGGCCGCCTGCTTGAGGCGCACCACACCGCGCTTGCCCCGATCGAGGAGTTGCTGGCCGAACTTGGCTATGCCCCCGGTCTGGGCTTTGACCCCAACATCGCCCGCGGCTTTGTGCTGCCACCTGATTGACCCCCTGCCCCGCCTTCGCCATTGTTGATGATAACGAAACAAAAGGTTGCCCGATGTCCACGCAAACCCGCCGCGCTGTCGCCTCGCTCTGGATCGGTGACAGACTGCATTACCTGAACCAGCTGTGCCTGCTGTCCCATGTGCAGCAGGGGCACCCGACGACCCTGTATTGCACCGACAAGGTCAGCAATGTGCCCGATGGGGTGATCGTGAAACAGGCCACCGACATCATGAAGATCGACATGGATATCGTGTCGCAAACCTCGGAAAGCTTCCTGTCCAACGTCTTCCGCTACAAGATGATCGAGGCGACGGATGCGGTCTGGATCGACTGCGACGCGTTTTGCCACAAACCCTTTCCGGATGAGATGCGATCCATCTTTGCCGGTCACGGGATGCGTGGGGCGCTGAACTGCGGCGTGGTCTATATCCCGCCGAAGGGTGAGTTGATCAAGCAGCTGCTGGATTACTATGACAACCTGCCCGAGGCCCCGCCATGGTTCAACAAGAACACCCGCAAGAAGCTGGACAAGCAGCCCACCAACCTGCCGCAGGCTGTGCGGATCTATAACGCTGAACGCACCGCCTTTGGCCCGCAGGCCTTTACCTGGTTCGCCCAGCAGACCGGGGATTTTGAACAGGCGCTGACGCCGGACTATCTGTATCCGGTGCCATTCCAGTTGAACGACGTATTCTATGACCCCTATGGCCGGGTAGAGGGGCATTTCACCGACAACACCCTGTCCGTCCACCTGTACACCAACGGCACCAAACCCTGGTGGCGCAAGAACCCGCCGCTGGCAAACTCCTATGCGGCGCGGATGTGCGAACAGATCGGCGTCGATCCCTCCAAGGCGCTGGAAGAATGATCGACGCCAGTCAGCCCGAGGGCGGGTCACGCGGCAAGTCGGCCGAGGAAAAGGCCCAGGCGCTGATCCGCCGCGCCAAGCGCAACCAGCGCAAGGCCTGGGCCGAGGGGTATTTGAAAGGCATCTGCACCATGCTGCGGCCGGGCGATCTGGCGGTGGATTGCGGGGCGAACATGGGGGTGGTGACGGCGGTTCTGGCGGCGACCGGGGCGGATGTGATCGCCTTTGAACCCGACCCCTTTGCCTTTGGCCATTTGACCACCACCTTTGCCGACAGGCCGAATGTGACGTTGATCAACGCCGCCGTGGGGGTGGGGGCCGGGTCGGTGCGTCTGATGCGCGCCAACAACTTTGCCGACAACCCGCAGGGCGCATCGGTCAAAAGCACGATCCTGGACGGCGGGCGGCGGATCGACGCGGACAATTCGGTCGAGGTGCCGCTGGTCGATTTTCCGGGCTTTGTGCGCGAACAGGTCGCCCGCCGGGGCGAGATTGCCTTTGTCAAAATGGACATCGAGGGGGCAGAGCTGGATATCCTCGAGGCGCTGGACCGGGAGGGGCTTTTCACCAACATCAGGGGTCTGGTGGCCGAGACGCATGAACGCAAGTTCAAGGATCTGCGCGACCGTTACCGCATCCTGAGGGAAACGATCGTGGCCAATCACCCCTCGGGCAAGATCAACCTTGACTGGATCTGATCTGCGCCGTGGCGCGCCTGTCGCAGAGTAAAGGAACGCAACCATGGGTATCAGCATCATTCCCGGCCTGTTTCTGGCCCGGCATTGCGCGGCGGTGAAAGACAAGTCGCTGGGGCTCATCCTGGGCCGGCAGAAATTCCACATGCCAGAACGGCGGATGGCGCGGTTTCTGAGCCATCTGAAGGCCCAAGGGTTGGACCTGAGCGAGGCGGAGATCACGCAGCCCGATGGGTTCACCGAGACGTTCTTTGCGCGTTTGGGCTATCCGGTGATCGAGGCGATGGATTTCACGGCGCAGGAGGGGGCGCAGCATCTGCATGACCTGAACCTGCCCCTGCGGCCTGACCTGCACGGCAAGTTTGATGTCGTCATCGACGGGGGCACGACCGAGCATATCTTTCACATCGGCACCGCGCTGGACACTTGCCATCACCTGTTGAAACCGGGCGGGATCATGATGAGCTTTGTCGCCGCCGATGGTTGGTTCGGGCATGGCTTTTTCCAGACCGGGCCGGACGTGCCCTGGCGATACTGGCACCATGCGCGGGGATATGAGATGCTGGAGGTGTCGCTGGCCCCACGGAAAAGCCCGTCCAAACTGATCAAGGTGCCCGATCCGACCGGGAAACCCCGTGGGGGGGTATTGGCGTTGGAGGGGCCGCATATGCTGCTGTATGCGGCGCGGAAACCGCTGGTAGACCCGCCCTATGCGATGCCGATTCAGGGGCATTATGTGGACTATGATTACGATGGCAAGGACAAGGAGACCCCTGAGCTTGCACGCGTGAATGGTCCCGTAAACCCTTGATACCAAGCGGTTTTACCGTTTGAACGGGGCCATCCCCTCGCGGGCCAGACGGTCGGCTTCCTCATTCTCGGCATGGCCGGCATGGCCCTTGATCCAGCGCCACTGAACCTGATGCCGCGCCTGCGCGGCGTCCAGACGCTGCCACAGGTCCACATTCTTGACCGGCGAGCCGCCCGCGGTGCGCCAGTTCTTGCGCTTCCAGTTGGGCATCCATTCGGTGATGCCGTTCTTGACATAGGCGCTGTCGGTGACAACGATCAGCGCCGTGTCGCGCGTCAGCGCCTCGAGCGCGGAGATCGCGGCCATCAACTCCATCCGGTTGTTGGTGGTCATCGCCTCGCCGCCGCACAGTTTGCGCTCCTTGATGATGGCGGTCCCGTCGCGGGCCAGCATCCAGACGCCCCAGCCACCGGGGCCCGGATTGCCCGAACAGGCGCCGTCGGTATAGGCGTATAGGTCAGGCATGCAGCGGGTCCCCCTTGGCGGCGCAGGGGTCACGCATAAAGCGCCACGGCCAAAGACGCCAGCACCCCTGCCGACAAAAGCAGCCGCAACCGCATCCACCAATCGGGGGCCAACCCGGCCCGCCAGAACGCCCAGTCCAGCGCCAGCAGCCCGGCAAAGCCCGCCATCAAGGACGGCAACGCCGTGCCGGTCGGCCCCATCGTTGTGAAAAACGCCCAAAGCGCGGGCATGACCGAGGCGGCATAGCCCAGCACCGCCTGCCGTCCCGTCGCACGGGTGGCAAAGCCCCACAGAACCCCCGACATGAACGCCAGAATGGTCAGGCCATAATGCACCATCACCAGATCGGCCCGTCCGGCCAGAGCCTGCGGCCAGCCCGTCAGCGCAGCCACCGCACAGGCCACAAAGGGGATCAGCCCCGCCAGCCCAAGGATCAGCGCGGACCTGGGGATCACGCGGGTTCCCGCAAGATGCGGGGCACCTTGAATTCCACATGTTCCTGCGCGGTTTCGACCAGTTCCACCGTCACGGCATAGCGGGCGCGGAAGGCGTCGATCACCTCGTTCACCAATTCCTCGGGGGCCGAGGCCCCTGCCGTCACGCCGACAGCCCGCGCCCCGTCGAGCGCGCGCCAGTCAATCTCGGCCGCCCGCTGCACCAGTTGGGCATAGGCGCATCCTGCCGACCGCCCGACCTCGACCAGACGGCGCGAGTTGGAGGAGTTCGGTGCGCCGATCACCAGCAGGGCGTCGATGCGGGGGGCAATCGCCTTGACGGCGGCCTGTCGGTTGGTGGTGGCGTAGCAGATGTCTTCCTTGTGCGGGCCGACAATGGCGGGAAACCGCGCTTGCAGGGCGGCGACGATGCCCGCCGTATCATCGACCGACAGGGTAGTCTGGGTGATATAGGCCAGTTTGGCGGGGTCGCGCACGGTCAGGCCCGCCACATCCTCGGCGGTTTCGACCAGCAGCACCTCACCCTCGGGCAGTTGGCCCATGGTGCCCACGGTTTCGGGGTGGCCGGCATGGCCGATCATCACCATTTGCAATCCGGCTTCGGAATGGCGGGCGGCCTCGTTATGCACCTTGGTCACGAGGGGGCAGGTCGCATCCACCGCAATCATCTGCCGGGCGGCGGCGGCGGCGGGCACCGATTTCGGCACACCGTGGGCGGAAAAGATCACCGGGCGGTCGGCGGGGCAATCGTCGAGCTCCTCGACGAACACCGCCCCTTTGGCGCGCAGGGCATCGACGACGTATTTGTTGTGCACGATTTCATGCCGCACATAGACCGGCGCGCCCCATTTTTGCAGCGCCAGTTCGACGATCTTGATCGCCCGGTCGACACCGGCACAAAAGCCACGCGGGGCGGCAAG
>CAMBWO010000064.1 GCA_945871285.1 Pseudorhodobacter antarcticus
CTGGGGCTGAGGGGGATCAGTTTTGACATCAACCTGATCCCGCTGGACGACAAGCCGTCCTATGAGTTGTACGCGGCGGCCAAGACGGTGGCGGTGTTTCAGGTGGAGTCGTCGGGGATGATGGATGCGCTGCGGCGCATGAAGCCGACCTGCATCGAGGATATCGTGGCCTTGGTGGCGCTGTATCGGCCCGGCCCGATGGAGAACATTCCGGCCTATTGCGAGGTGAAGAACGGGCTGCGGGACCTCGAGTCGCTGCACCCGACCATCGACCATATTCTGGCAGAGACGCAGGGGATTATCGTTTACCAGGAACAGGTTATGCAGATTGCCCAGGTGATGGGCGGGTATTCGCTGGGGGGCGCTGACCTGTTGCGCCGGGCGATGGGCAAGAAGATTGCCGAGGAGATGGCCAAGGAGCGGCCCAAGTTCATCGAGGGGGCGTTCAAGACGCATGGGGTGGGCAAGGAAAAGGCCGGCGAGGTGTTTGACCTGCTGGAGAAGTTTGCCAACTATGGGTTCAACAAATCCCACGCGGCGGCCTATGCGGTGGTGTCGTATCAGACGGCGTATCTGAAGGCGAACTACCCGGTCGAGTTCATGGCCGCCGTGATGAACTGCGATTTGCATCTGACGGACAAGCTGGCGGTCTACAAGCGCGAGGTGGACAAGCTGGGCATTGCGACGGTGGCGCCGTCGGTGAATGCCTCGCTGGCCAAGTTCACGGTGCGTGGTGGCCAAGTGGTTTATGCCCTGGGCGCGCTGAAGAACGTGGGCGTCGAGGCAATGCAAATGATCGTTCAGGCACGTGATGAACGTTTGTTCGTTAACCTGTTTGACGTGGCGCGGCGGGTGGATTTGAAGCGGGTCGGCAAGCGCCCGCTGGAGATGCTGGTGCGGGCCGGGGCGTTTGACGAGCTGGACAGCAACCGGGCAAGGGTGTTCGAGGGGCTGGACGCGCTGGTCGCCTATTCGGCGGCGGTGCATGAGGCGAAGGCGTCCAATCAGGTCAGCCTGTTTGGCGAGGCGGGGACGGATATTCCCGAGCCGAGGCTGCCATTCCGCGATGACTGGCTGCCGATCGAACGGCTGGCGCAGGAGCATCAGGCGATCGGGTTTTATCTGTCGGGGCATCCGCTGGATGATTACATGTCGGCGCTGCGGCGGCGGGATGTGAAAACGCTGACCGAGATCACGGCGCTGGCCGAGCGGGGGCCCTTGGTGGCCAAGATTGCGGGGTCGGTGTCGGCCAAGCAGGAACGGAAATCCGCCAAGGGGAACCGCTTTGCCTTTGTGTCGCTGTCGGACCCGACCGGCCTTTATGAGGTGACGGTGTTTTCGGACACGCTGGAGGCGGCGCGGGATGTGTTGGAGCCGGGGATGAATGTGGTGCTGACGGTCGAGGCGAACTTGGAGGGCGAGACGCTGAAGCTGCTGGCACGGGGGGCGGTGTCGATTGATCAGGTGGCGGCCGAGGCGGGGGCGCAGGCGCTGCGCATCCATCTGAACCGGGCCGAGGCGGTGCCGTCGATTGCGGCGCTGCTGGGACGGGTCGAGGGGCGCAACCGGGCGCAGATCACGCTGTGCGTGGCCGATGCGGCGGGGCGTGAGATTGACGTGATGTTGCCCAAGCCGTTCCCGGTGACGCCGCAAATCCGGGGGGCGATCAAGGCGATGCAGGGTGTGGTGATGATCGAGGATATGTGAGGAAGATGGGCAAACCTGCGGCCGAGGGGGCCGCAGGACTGCCCATCCTACAAGGCGGCTACCAATGGGGCGGTTTCTGATTGGCCTCGGGGGCGCCGCCTTGGCCTTCGCGTTCCGCCTCGCGTTCGGCCAGAAGGCCCACCAGCCGCGTCAGGCGGTCGAGTTCGCGGGCCTGACGGGCGACGACGTCGGACAGGTCGTCGACGGCGCGGGTCAGGTGGGCGATGCGTTCTTCGGTCTCTAGGGTGTTCAAGGTGGTCTCCGCCGCTTGCCCAATTGCGCCCCAAGGGGTAAGGCAAATCCGTCAGTTAAGGAAGGCCCGAGCCATGGCACAGGACAAACAACCCCGCCGCCCCAAGGCCGAACCGCCGAAAGGGTTTCGCGACTATTTTGGCGCGGAAGTGACCGAGCGCAAGGCGATGCTGGATGCGATTGCCGAAGTGTATCAGCGGTATGGGTTTGATCCCTTGGAAACATCGGCGGTCGAGACGGTCGAGGCGTTGGGCAAGTTCCTGCCGGATGTGGACCGCCCGAATGAGGGGGTTTTTGGCTGGCAGGATGAGGATCAGGATTGGCTGGCGCTGCGCTATGACCTGACCGCCCCTTTGGCGCGGGTGGCGGCGCAGTATCGCAATGATTTGCCGACGCCATACCGCCGCTATGCGATGGGGCCGGTCTGGCGGAATGAAAAGCCGGGGCCGGGGCGGTTTCGGCAGTTTTATCAGTGTGATGCGGATACGGTGGGGTCGGCGTCCGTGGCCGCCGATGCCGAGATTTGCGCGATGCTGTCGGATGCGTTCGAGGTCGTGGGGATTCCGCGGGGCGATTATGTCGTCAAGGTCAACAACCGCAAGGTCTTGAACGGGGTGATGGAGGTGGCGGGGGTACTGGACCCGAGCGACCCCACGCGGTTTGAGGCTGAGCGCGGGATTGTGCTGCGGGCGATCGACAAGCTGGACCGCTTGGGCGATGCCGGGGTGCGGGCGTTGCTGGGAGACGGGCGGCGCGATGACAGCGGCGATTTCACCAAGGGCGCGGGGCTGTCGGGCGAGCAGGCCGAGGTTGTGGTGGGCTTTACCTCGGCCCGGCGCGACACCGGGGCGGCGACGGTGGCGCGGTTGCGCGAGTTGGTGGGCGCGTCGGTCATGGGGGCCGAGGGCGTGGCCGAGTTGGAGCAGATGGCGGCGTTGCTGGACGCGCAGGGCTATGGCGCGGACCGGATCATCCTGGACCCCGGTGTGGTGCGGGGGTTGGGGTATTACACCGGGCCGGTTTATGAGGCCGAACTGACGTTCGAAATCCTGGACGACAAGGGGCGCAAGCGGCAGTTTGGCTCGGTTGCCGGTGGCGGGCGCTATGACGATCTGGTCAAGCGGTTCACCGGGCAGTCGGTGCCGGCGACGGGCGTGTCGATTGGGGTGGACCGGTTGTTGGCGGCGCTGCGGGCCAAGGGGCGGACCACGGGGGCCTCGGCGGGTCCGGTGGTGGTGACAGTGATGGACCGTGACCGGATGGCGGATTATTTCGCCATGGCGGGGGAGTTGCGGGCGGCAGGCATTCGGGCCGAGGTTTACCTGGGCAACCCCAAGCAGTTTGGCAACCAGTTGAAATATGCCGATAAGCGGGCCAGCCCGGTGGCGGTTATTCAAGGGGGCAATGAGGCGGCTGCCGGGACGGTTATCCTGAAAGACTTGATCCTGGGCGCCAAGATCGCGGAAAACGCGACGCTGGAGGAGTGGAAGGACCGGCCTGCGCAGGTTGAAATCCCCCGCGCCGATCTGGTGGCGGCGGTGCGGAAGATGCTCGGATGAGCCAGAAACCCGCCATCCGGGCCGAGGGGGCGCGGCTGTTTGCGGCCTTTCAGGCGGCGGGGGCGGTGCCCGTCGAGGCGGGTATTTTACTGCCCGCAGAGACTTTGCTGGACCTTTATGGCGAGGATATCCGGGCGCGGGCCTATGTGACCACGGACCCGTTGCAGGGCGAGATGATGTTGCGGCCCGACTTTACCGTGCCGGTGGTGCAGGCCCATATGGCGCATGGGGCGGACCCGGCGCGGTATTGTTATCTGGGTGAGGTGTTTCGCAAGCAGGAGCATCTGGGCAACCGACCGTCTGAATATTTGCAGGTGGGGTTTGAGGTGTTTGACCGGGCGGCCCCGGCAGAGGCGGATGCCGAGGTCTTTGCGCTGTTTGCGGGGCTGCTGGCGGGCACGCGGGCGCAGCCGGTGATGGGGGATATCGGCATCCTGATGGCGGCGGTGCAGGGGTTGGACACCACGGCGCGGCGCAAGGCGGCGCTGCTGCGCCACGTCTGGCGGCCGGGGCGGTTTCGCCAGTTGCTGGACCGGTTTTCAGGGCGGGCGGCGGTGCCCGCGGCGCGGGCGGCCCTGTTGGAGCGGTTGGCGACGGGCTCTCCGCAAGCGTTGATTGCGGCCGCCGGGCCGATGATTGGCCTGCGCGCCGAGGCGGACATTGCCGAACGGGCGGCGGCGCTGATCGAGGATGCGGGGACGCGGGCGATTGCGGCGCCCGAGGCGGCGCTGCTGTATGACCTGTTGGGGTTGCAGGCGCCGGCCGAGGCGGCACTGGCGCATTTGCGCGGGATCACCTTTATGCTGCCCGCGATTGCCCCTGCGGTGGACAATTTCGCGGCGCGGTTGGAGGCGCTGCGGGCGCGGGGGGTGGATGTGGCGCGGCTGCCGTTTCAGGCGGGGTTGGGGCGCACGACGATGGAGTATTACGACGGGTTCACCTTTAGTTTCGAGGTGGAGGGGCTGCCTGCCGTGGCCTCGGGCGGGCGGTATGATGCGCTGACGGCGGTGCTGGGGCAGGGGCGGTCGATCCCGGCGGTGGGGGGCGTGATACGGCCCGAGGTTCTGGTGCAGGTGCGGGCATGATCAAGATCGGGGTGCCGTCCAAGGGCCGGTTGATGGAGCAGACCTTTGAATGGTTTTCGGCCCGTGGGTTGAAGATGCGGAAATCGGGGTCGGAACGCGAATATTCGGGCCATGTCGCCGCCGAGGGGGTGGAGTTGGTCCTGCTGTCGGCGGGCGAGATTCCGCGGGAATTGGCGGCGGGGCGGATTGATCTGGGGGTCACTGGCAGCGATCTGGTGCGCGACAAGCTGGCGGATTGGCAGGTGCAGGTGTCCGAGGTGGCGGCCTTGGGCTTTGGCCATGCCGATCTGATCATCGCGGTGCCGGCGTGTTGGATTGACGTGGATACGCTGGACGATCTGGATGCCGCTGCGGCCGCGTTCCGGGTGCGGCACGGCCATCGTTTGCGGATTGCGACCAAGTATCACCGGCTGGTGCGGGATTTCCTGACGGGCTACGGGGTGGCGGATTATCAGCTGGTCGACAGTCAGGGCGCGACCGAGGCGACGGTGAAAAACCTGACCGCCGAGGCGATTGCGGATATCACGTCTTCGGGCGAGACGCTGAAGGCGAACCATCTGAAGGTGCTGTCGGATAGTCTGATCCTGCAATCGCAGGCGATGCTGTTCCGGTCGGCCTTGTCCACCGGGCCAGAGTTGGACGCGCTGATCAGGCGGCTTTCGGGCGGTTGATCGGGGCTGCGGCCAAGGGTTGGACGTTACGGTAAGGCTGTAGGGGGGCGGGGCCCGATTGGCAGGATCATGCTGACAGACCCATTTGCCGCTTTATCTGCTGGCTGAAATCCCAAGGCCAGATAAAGCCGCAGGGCAGCGGTTGCGCGGTGGTCCACATCCAGACGCAGGTTGGAGAAGCCCCGTTCCCGAACCTGGGTGATTGCGGATTGCATCAACAGGCGTGCGATTCCCTGACCCGCATGGCTGGCAAGAACGCTGACATTGCTGACAAAGGCGGCGTCCTGCTCTGGGGCGTTGCAATAGACTGCGACCAGTCCGATCAGGTCATCACCGGCCCAGGCCTCGAGGCGCAGGGCATGATCGACAAGCTTGCGGGCATAGTCGGCAAGGCTGACACGCGACGACAGCGGCGGTTGAAACGCGTGGTCATGCGCCTGCAGATGGGCGAGCACGCGGGCCATGTCAGACCGGCCCGAGGTGAATGTCAGGGTCATCCCAGCGAAAGCTCGACCGCGCCGAAACCCCGCCGACCGAAGGCATTGCCGTTGTACAGCATGTATGGACGCCCGCCGGAGATGGTCAGATGGGGGTAGCACTGCATTTCGCCGTCCCAATCGCCCGGCTGACCCGTCAACCCCAATGTGGCATCGTCGCGAGTCCAGCGTTGCAGATCGCGGGAATGGGCATAGCCGATGCGATAACCCTTGGCCGGATCCGTGCGAAAGCCGTGCACATCGCGGTAGCAAAACACCATGTGATAGCGCCCGGACCACTGGATGACACTGGGAAGCGCCTGACATTCGTCTGGCCCAAGCCGGTCTGGCAGGATTTGAACGCCGTCTTGCTTAGCCCAGTTCAGCCCGTCGGGAGAGGTGGCATGACCGATCTTGTAAACACGATCCGGCGCGCTGTGGGCGTTTTCGGTCACCCAACGCTGGCCGAACATATACCACATGTGGAACCTGCCCATGGCCTTCAGGACAAAGGCATCACCGACCAGAAAGGGTTCATTCAGGGAGGGGCCAAGGATCGGACCCGGACCCAGCCTGCCGAAGGTTTCGCCCTGGTCGTCGCTGACGACAAAGCCGACCGCCGTATCGACCGACACCGACTTGCGCCGGTTCCAGCCGCAGGTATAGCCCCAGATCTGGCCGCCTTCGCGGATCACGTTCATCGGGAAGATGCCGTGTTCGTCGAAGGTGCCAAGCGCGCCCAGCGGCAGCACGGTGTGGGCCGACACGCGCAAGACCGTGGCGAAATCGGGCGTCATATCGGCAAACGCCATATGGCTGCGAAAGGTCGCCCCCCCCGGATCGGTGGACCGGGTGGAAAAATAGACGCGGGTGAAGGCGTCGAAATGCAGGGTCTGCGGGCTTTGGGCAAACTCCTTGCAGCCCGGCGGCAGGGTGTGGTCCGCCGGATCGAAAACCTTGCCAAGGCGGCGCAATATCACGTCATGTCCCCCAGTTCAGTGCGGTATTCAGGCGGGCCAGACCAAAGCCCTCGCGCCCGACGCCGTTTCCGAGATAGGCCATGTAGGTGGTGCCATCGACATGAAACACATGCGGATAGCTGACCATCTCGCTGTCCCAACCGCTGTCCGAAACGTCCAGCCCGGCGGGGGCATCTTGGCGGGTCCAGGATATCAGGTCAGGGCTGTAGGCATAGCCGATGCGGTAGCCGCGGGCGTGGCTGCGGTAGCCTTCGCTGTAGCGGTAGCAAAAGAACATGTGATAGCGGCCATCGGCAAAGAACACATCGGGGCTGGCCTGCGCCTCGTCAGCCTCGACCACGGTGTCGATCAGGTTGCGGTCCAGCTTGGTCCAGGTCAGTCCGTCAGCCGAGGTGGCCATGCGGATGCGGTACACGGGTTCCGGTCGCCCCTCGACCAGCTTCCACGACGATCCGGCGATGTAGAACAGATGATACATGCCGTTGAAACGCCGGATTTTCGGGCCGCTCATCACGAAGGGCTCGTTCAGGGAATAGGGGATGATCGGTCCCGGCCCCAGCCGTTGAAAACTGACACCGCCATCCGTGCTTTCGGCGCAGCCGATGGCCACGTTGAACGGAACCGAGACGCAGCGCGTCCAGCCGCCATAATAGGCCCGGATGCGGTTGTCATGCTGGATGATCGATACGGGATAGGTGCCGAATTCGTCGAAGGTTCCCAGTTCGCCAAGGGTCAGGATCGGATTTTGTGCCACGTCCAGAACGCGCGTCGGATCCGCCCGGTCCAGATCGACATAGGCGGAATAGCTGACATATTGCCCCTGCGCATCGGGTGGCGGGCGGCAGGAAAAATAGACGCGGATGACACCGTCCAGCAGCAGGGTGGCCGGGGCTTGGGCGAATTCGCGCAGCCAGGGACGGTCGGACACTTGGCGAGGATCAAAGACCTTGCCCAGCTTGGTCCATGAAAACGGGGCTGTGATGGGGTCAATCGACAAGCGAGGCTGCCTTCAGCATCATGGACCGGATCGTCTGGGGTGCATTGAACATCATCACATCAAGGATCGACAAGGACGGCACGAAATCGGGTGCTGACTGGGTGTAACATGGCAGGCTTGGGTGCAGGAACTTCAATTCAAGCTGGTTTGCCCGAAAATGCTCGGGTGTGTAGAGCGCGCGTCCTCCCGGCGGGTTGACATAGGTGCTTGCCCCGGTGCGGTGGCAGATGTCGATCACCCGGTCGGCCCCGCGCAGAACGGGCGGCCCGCCCTCGACCTCGCTGGACACAAGGATTGGCGTCTGGATGCCCAGATGGTCGCAGCATTGCCGCAGCGCGTTGTGCAGGAAATCGAACAGGTTGGCGCTGCGGTGGTGCATCAGGCGTTCGATCAGCGGATAGGTGCCCGCGAATTCGGGGGCCTTGCGATAGGCACCGGCAATTTGCGCGCAAAGGCTGGCCGGATCGAAGGTGTCGGCCAGTTTGCGGTCGCGCACATCCGAGAAGTCGGAGGCCTTTTGCAGGGGCAGGGTGAACAGGACCGCAGCACCGCCGCGCAGCATGTAGTTTCGGTTGATCCAGCCCTTTTTGGTATACTGGATCGTGTCATAGATCACAAAGCAGTCCACCGCCGCAATCAGCTGGAAATACCCCAGATAGGGCAGGAAGTAGGGCTGCATGATCGCGGTTTTCATCTCTGGTCGCCCCAACGTGAACAGGTGCCCCGATCAGGGGGCTTGCAGCAAGTCAAGGACACGGGCCACCGCCCCGTCATCAAGATCGGGATAGATCGGCAGGCACAGCACCTGATCCGCCATCGCACGCGCAACCGGCAAGTTCGCGGCGCTTGCGCTGGGCAGGTCGCGGTACATTTCGAATGCCGTGATCAGCGGGTAGAAATAGCGCCGCGGATGGACGCCGTTCGCCTTCAAGTGGTGGAAAAGGTCATCTCGGGTCCGGGGATAGTCGGGGCGCACAAGGATGGGAAAGTAGGAATAGTTGGGCTTGGTTCCACCGAGTGCGGGGGACAGGTAATCTAGCCCCTCGATCGCGTCGATGCCGGTGCGGTAGGCCGCGGTGATCTCGCCCCGGCGGGCGATGGCTGCATCGACGTATTTCAGTTGCAGCAGGCCGAAGGCGCAGTTGATTTCGCTCATCTTGCCATTGATCCCGGTGGCGACGACGCTGGTTTCGCCGTCATGGCCAAAGTTCTTCAGCTTGTCGATCTGGTCCTTTATCTGGGCGGAATGCGACACGATCGCGCCGCCTTCGAGGGTGTTGAACACCTTGGTGGCATGCAGGCTGAGCGTTGAAAGATCGCCGTGGTTCAGGACGCTGCCCGAGGCGTCCTGCACACCGAAGGCATGGGCCGCATCATAGATCAGCTTCAGGCCGTGCCGGTTTGCGATGTCTTGAAAGGCGGCGGTGCGGGCAGGATTGCCATAGCAATGGACGGGCAGGATCGCGGTCGTGCGGGGTGTGATGGCAGCCTCGACCCGGTCTGGGTCAAGGTTCAGGCTGCCCGGCTCGATATCGGCAAACACGGGGGTCTGGCGGTTCCACAGCACGGCATGGGCTGTGGCCACAAAAGAGAAGGGCGTGGTGATGACCTCGCCCTCACCTGCCAGCATCTGCAGGGCGGTGACCAGGGCGATGGTGCCGTTGTTGAACAGGGATATATGCGAGACGCCCAGATAATCGGCCAGCTGCCGTTCCAACTCGGCATGAAAGGGGCCGCAGTTCGTCAGAATGCCATTGTCCCAGATTTGCTGAAGGTAGGGGGTAAACTCCTCCAGCGGGGGCAGGAAGGGTTTGGTCACGAAAATGGGCTTCGTCATTCCTGGACTTTCTAGGTGCATCTCAACGCCTACCGGTTTTTGAACTATCTAGTTCAGTTGTTGACCAGTTCCAGTCTGCCGCCGGTCACCAGCGTGGGTAAGGCACAAAGGCCCGGTCAGCGCCCGTGTTTGCCTTTGAGGCCAGGTCTCAGCAGGCCTTTGCGCCAACGGGTGAAGGCCTTGCGCCAGCGGGTCAGTCTGATCCCTAGGGGGGGGGCATCTGCCGGGTAATACCGCAGTGCGGCTGCCCCCAGCCGGTTGTATTCGGCCACCGCGTCCTGCATCGCGGCACCATGTGCAACAGCATCACCCTGTTCCGCGTGGTAGGCCGCAATGTGCAGGCGGGCCGTCACGGTCATCATGATCTGCCGTTCGCGTCCCTGCATCGAGATCAGCCCAGCGGCGCGCAGCCTGTAGTTTGCGGGCAAGAGGTCGGGCAGATAGCGGGCGTGGCCGTGATAGCCAAGCATCGCCCAGACCAGAAGGTCGCCAATCGTCGAGGTGCGGACGAACAGGGACACGGGCTTGTCGCGGTAGATGTTGCGAAAACAGGTGGTCAACGTGTTGATTGCGGGCCCGGCCCTCAGGCCCTGGGCCGTCACATCGTGCCGAATTCCGCCCGAATAGGCCAGGTCCGCCCCGCTTTCATCGATCCCGCGCACCGGCCCGAAGGTCATCACGGTTTCCGGTTCCGCATCCAGCACGGCGACCTGCCGGGCAAGCTTGTCCGGATCGGCCCAGAAATCGTCGCCGTCGCAGATGGCGATATGTTCGCCCCGTGCAGCAGGAAAGACATGGGCGAAATAGGGATTTACCCCCTTGGAATACTGGTTGTCCGGCATCAGGATCGTGCGGAAGATCGTCGGATGGCGTGCGGCATGGTCAGCGATGATTGCCGCCGTGCGGTCTGTCGAGGCATCGTCATAGATCACGATTTCCACCCGGAAATCACAGCGCTGATCCAGAAAACCAGTCAGACATTGGGCGATGAAGGCTTCGTGGTTGAAGGCGATGCAGCAGATCGTCAGCTTGACCGCCTCGTCCGCTGCAAAGACCCGGTCGCGCAGAGCTTTTGCGGTCGTCATTGGTACTGCGTCGCGGCTGCCGCCAGCGCGCTGTCCTTGCGGACAAAGACGGCTTCGATCAGCCACAGCACCCCCCGTTCCGGGCTGCGGTTCAGGTCGGTGATGTCAAACAGCCGAAATCCCAGACCGTCCATCTTCTGAAAGATGACTGTCGCCGTGTTGGGATAGGTCGGGCAGGCCACCGTGGCCTCGATCAGCACGATCGTGGCCGTCGCAAGCGTGTTTGGCGCACCGTCCAGAACATTCAGGTCCAGACCCTCGGCGTCGATCTTGATGATGTCGGGGGGGCATAGGTCGACGCGGCCATGGCTGTGTCCAGCCGGCAAATCTCGACCTCGCCCTGCACCATGCCCTGAGCTTCGGCGTCGCTGGCGCTGTAGATGAAGCTGGAACTGTCGTCGCGGGGGTGAAAGGTAAACGCGGCGGTCCCGTCAAAATCGCCCAGACCCTTGTAATGGATGGTCACCCGGTCATTGGCGGCAAGGTCGCGGTGGTATTGGGCAAGCTTTTTCTGCGGCTCGAACATCGTGACCTTGGCGGACGGAAAAGCCGCCAGGGCAGAGCGCGCCCAGGCACCGTGATTGCTGCCCACGTCAACCAGATGGCTTGGGCGGAGGCCCAACGATTTCAGCGTTTCAAACAGCCGGTCTGTCGGCGACACCCGGGCGCGTTTTCGACGACCAAAGCCCCAAACCATACGTCATTCTCCACCTGTGGTGCCCCATATCGCGCCATTGACGCCCAGGCATGGCGAAGTCTTGGCGGTTCAGGCGGAACTGGTCAAGGGTCGGGTGGCCAGCGCATCGGTCGGGGTCGTCAATTCCCGCGTTCGCACACGAGGAAAATGCTGGCGCAAAGGTCGGGATAGTGTTGGCCCAGCATGAAGCAGCCGTCCAGATATTCGGGGGACACGATATCTGTCGCAAGCAGGCGGTCCCACTGGAAATTGGCCAGGGCCTTGAAGAATATGCCGGAGCGGTGCACGACATGAAGGTCCGCGGCGCGGGCGTCGCGTTCCAGCGTATCCAGGCTATAGGTGATCCGGTGGCCATGGGCCTGTTCCGCCGGCGTGATGGCCGCGTTGTGCGAGATGAGGCCCATCTTGACCGCAATCTGACGGGAGGGCGCGTTTGCGTTCGGACAGACCAGGAAAAGCCGGCCCGTTTCGGTCAGCCATTCATCCCTGATCCGGCGCAAGACGCCGATTGGGTCGTCAAGATGTTCCAACACATGGGTCAGGACGATATTGTCATACCGTCGCGGCAATTGCACCGTTTCGAACATGCCCTCGATCAGGGTAACATGGCCGGGCAAGGCCGCACGCGCCTGTTCGATGGCAACCGGTGACGCCTCGACGCAGGTGATGTCCGTGAAATGCGGCAGCAGCCGGCGGGTGAAATCACCCTTGAAGCTGCCCAGTTCCAAAAGTGATCCAGCGCGGAACAGGGGTTCGAAAGACCGCAGCATGTATTTGTGCATGACATCGAAGTCAAAATTGTAGGCATAGCGGTGATCCGCCGTGTCCTTGAATTCGGCATCATAGTCACGCTTGACGGTCAACTGAATCATCCTTCTGAACTGGTCAGGGCAGATCGTGGAAGCCAGCCGCAAGACCCCGTCTGGCAAGAAGTGGTCGGGAAACGCCTGTCTCCCTTGATATCGTGATCATCCAGGACAGACAAGCGGGGCAACCGTCTGGACCGCACCGGCACCTCAGGCGGCCTTCGGGCGATTGACGAGGGCGACGCCCAGGGCGGCCAGGGCCATGCCAGCCCAGCCCAGCGGGGGCATCACCTCGCCCAAGAGCGGCCAGGCGAAGAGGGCCGAGAGCGGTGGGACGAGGTAGAAAAGGGATGACACCCGCGACACCTCGCCCGCCCGGATCATGGCGAGCAGCAGCGACATCGCCAGCAGGGAGTTTGCGACGACGAGGTAGAACAGGACGGCGGCGAATTCCAGGTTCCAGGTGACCACGAAGGCTTCGCTGGCCCAGGCCAGGGGCACGCAAAAGGCGGCGCCGGTGGCGTATTGGATGAGGTTGGACGTGATGGGGTGGTGGGTGACGCCAAAGCGTTTTTCCCATAGCGTGCCGCCGGTGATGCCCAACAGGGCGAGGGCGGCGCAGGCGATACCGAACAGCCCCTCGGAGGCCACCGACCCGCGGGACAGGATCACCAGCGCGGCCCCGGCCAAGCCCAGCGCCAGACCCGCCCAACCCCGGACCGAGATGCGTTCCCCCACAAAGCGCGGGGCGATCAGGGCGACGAGGATGGGTTGCAGGCAGACCACGATGGCGACGGCCCCGGCCGAGGTGCCGGATTTGAACGCGACATAGCACAGGCCGAAATAGACGACCTGGATCAGGAAGCCGACCACGGCCACATCGACCCAGGCCCGGAGGCTGCGGGGCAGCGGTGGGCGGATGATGGCGGCCAGGGGCAGCAGGATGACCAGCACCAGCACATAGCGCATCGCCAGCAGGGTCAGCGGCGGGGCGTGTTGCAGGCCCAGTTTGGCGATGCCGAACCCGGCAGACCAGAGCAGCAGGAACAGGACGGGGGCTGCGATCAGCCAGAGGGGGCGGGACATGGGCGCAGTCTTGCCTGTGGCCGTGGCGAATGGAAAGGGACGAAAGACCACATTGAACAGAATCGATTCCGCCCCGATAGTGCAGGGAAACAAAGGAGGTCGCCATGGCAGAGGTCCGCTATCTGGTTGATGATGTTGACGCGGCGGTTCTGTTTTATCAGGACTTTCTGGGGTTCGAACTGATGCAGCAGTACGGCGATGCCATGGCGATTGTCGAACGCGGCGATCTGGCGCTGTGGCTGGCGGGGCCCACGGCCTCGGCCCGCAAGGCGATGGCGGATGGCACCCTGCCCGAACCGGGGGGTTGGGGGCGGATCGTGCTGAAGGTGGATGACATGGATGAAACCGTGGCCCTGATGCGCGCCCGGGGGGTGCGGTTTCGCAACGATGTCGTGCAGGGGCCGGGGGGCAAGCAGGTGCTGGTGCTGGACCCGTCGGGCAATCTGGTGGAGTTGTTCGAGCCGGCCTAACGGTTGGTGCGGGCGACCTTGGCCTTGAACCGCGCCTCCATCAAGGCGTCGCCTTCCGCCGTGCCGTCGTGCCAGGAACCGAACAGCTTGTCCAAGGGCATCAGCCCGTCGCCATAGTTCACCTCGAAATATTTGTGGTGCAGGTAGTGGGTATAGGCGTGGGTGTCCAAACCCCGGCCTTCGGTCAGTTCGATCTTGTCAAAGCCGATATGCCCGACCACCGCGCCAAAGCCCGCATAGTGCAACCCGTAAAGGGCCACGATGGGGTTGGAGGGGATCACGAGGTGGATCAGGCAGGAGGAAAAGTAGAGCAGTTGTTCGACGGGGTGCATTGACAGCGACGACCACGGGCTGGGGTTGACCGAGTGGTGGTGGACCGAATGGATGTGTTTGTAGAGCAGCGGCATGTGGATCAGGCGGTGGACGCAGTAAAAGTGGAACTCGTGCCAGATCGGCACGCAGAAGCCCAGGGCCAGCAGGTAGACCGGGTTTTCGGCAAAGGTCAGCGTCAGGCCATAGCCATTGGCGGCGGACCAGCCGATCAGGCATTGAAACGCCGTCCAGATCGGCACGCCGGTGCCCAGGGTGCGCAGGGCGCCCTCGGCGTTCTGGCTGCCGAACCAGAAGGCGGGGTTGCGGGCGTCACCGGGGAATTTGCCGTTGTATTTGAAGCGGTTGGCCTGACGGCGTTTGAGGTAGAGGGGCACCTCGAGTGCCGAATAGAACAGGGTGGCGGCGATCAGGTTCAGGGCCAGGATGTGCAGCATCCATGACCAGTGCCAGTCTGCCATGGCCGCGACATCGGGAAAGAACCAGGTCCAGAACAGGGCCGCCGTGACCATGAACAGCACATTCCACGGCAGGAAATAGCCGGGCAGCCATGCGGGCAGTTTGGTCAGTTGCGGTGGCAGGCGGAACAGGGGCGAGGTGACGAGGGGGGCGTTTGGCACCCAATCGCCGCGTTTGTTGCGTTTGCCGGTTGTCAGGTCGTCCATCACACCCCCATGTGCCGCAAAGCGCCGCCTTGTTCCACCTTATCATTACGGCCCCACAGGGGGCTGGGGCGGAAATGGGCCTTTTGCTGATCCTCCAGTATGCCAACGCCCTCGCGTCCGACGCCCTCCCAGCGGAAATCGTGTAACACGGCGAAACTGGGCAGGGAATGCGAGGATGCCGGGCCAGGGGCGCAAAGGATTGCTTTGGGGACATCGGAATAGGGGTGCCGGAACTGATGCATTCACGCAGCCTAGCAAGGCCGTGGGGCGATGTCAGGTGCAAATCACCCGCTCCATCCGCGCCACGACATCGGCCATGTAGTCGGTGTCATAGCCGCTGTCGTTTTCCAGAACGCTGAAGAATACCGCCACCCGGCCTGTTTGCATGTCCACCATCAGGAACTGCCCGCCATAGCCGCCATGGCCGATCCAGCGGCCATTGGTCATGACGTGGTTGGCATAGCGGACGGCACCGCGTTTGGGGCCGAGTTTCAGCGTGGGGCGGGTCAAGGCGGCATCGGTGAAGGCGGCAGAACCAACCGTGGGGCCGAACACCGCCTGACCCCGGCGGGCGAGGAGCAGGCCGAACCGCGCCAGATCGAGGGCGGACAGGCAGCCGCCGCCGGAAAAGGCGGGGTGCAGGTCGGGGGTCAGGGCCATGTGGATCGCGCCTTCATAGCCTGCGGCATCGGTGATGGCCTCCAGCCGGGCCGGCAGGTTGACATGGGCGGCGGCGAGCAGGGTCAGAAGGTCGGTGTTGGCGGACTTGTACTGGGCATAGCCGGTGCGGTTGGTCAGGTCGCTGCCGGTGAGGGAGGCGACGAAGTCGTGCAGGGTGGGTTCGGGTTGGTCGTCGGGGGGCAGGCGAAAGGCAATCGCCTGCTCCTCGGCGTAGCAGCCGGCGAAGGGGTCGGCGTAGTCTTCCGAGAAGTCATTCTCGACATTCATGTCGAGGACGTCTTGCAGGGTGGCGCGGTCATAGGCGGTGCCGATCCAGGGCAGCAGGGTGCCGATGCGGTCGGAGAGGGCGAGGCGACCCGCCGCAAGGAGTTCACCGATGATCAGATGGATGTGCATCTTGGAGATCGACTGCACCGAATGGGGGCGGTTGGGGGCGAAATCGGGGGCGGCCGAGGCGTGGAGGAGGGCGTTGCCCTGGGCCACGACGAGGGCCGAGAAGGGGGGAAGCGTGGTCAGGCCGCTGTCCGCCACGCGGGCGGTCAGGGCGGGGTCATCGGCGGGTGTCAGGTCCAGGACGCGGCGGGACCGCACGGTCATGGTGCGGCGAAACAGCAGGTGGGCGTTGTGAAAGCCGTGGCGGCGGGCGGCGGGTTGGTTCCAGCCCTGTTTGTTGTCGGCGCCCACGGTCAGGTCGGGGTTGGGGTGGCTGTGCAGCATCGTCATGGCTCCATCGCTTGGACCAGGGCATCGACCACCCAGGTGCCGGTTTCGCAGACGAACAGGGGGTTGATCTCGATCTCGGCCAATGTGGCGGATTGGGTTTGAAAGGCCAAGGCCAGTTGCGACAGGGTCTGCACAAGGGTGGGGAGGTCGGCGGGGGGCGCTCCGCGATAGCCGGTGAGGAGGGGGTAGAGGCGCAGGCGTTGCAGGGCGGCCCGGAGGTCGGCATCGCTGGCGGGCAGCAGCAGGGTTTGGGTATCGTTCAGCAGTTCAACCAGAACGCCGCCCGCACCAAGGGTCATCACAAGCCCGAACTGGTCATCGCGGCGCAGGTTGACCAGCAGTTCGGCGACGGGGCGGGGGGCCAGAGCTTCGACCAGAAAGCGGTCGGTCAGGGCCTGGGGGTCGTGGGCGGTGACGGCGGCGCGCATTTGGGTGACGGCTTGTGCCATGTCGGGCGGGGCGATCATCACCGCGCCAGCCTCGGATTTATGGGCCAGACGGGGGGACATCATTTTCAGCGCAACCTTGCCGCCAAGGCGGGTGGCGGCGGCGGGGGCTTGCGCGCCGCTGACGACCGCACCCCGTGGAATGGGCACGCCAAAGGGGCGCAGGCGGGCTTTGCCCTCGGCTTCGTCCAGCAGGTGCAGGGGTTTGGCGGGGGGAAGGCGGAGGAGGGGTGCGGGGCGGGGGCGGCGGCGCGCCTGACCCCACAGGATGGCGGCGCGGAGGGCGTCGAGCGTTTCGGTCAGGCCTTGCATGGGCGCTATGCCCTGGGCCACCAGCCAGTCGCGGGTGGCGAGGTCGATGTTTTCAGGCAGGGTGGCGCAGATCGCGGCGGGGATGCCACGGGCCTGCGCTGCGGCGATGAAGGCCCCAGCGTCGGCGCGGTAGTAGCCCAGGGATTCGTCGAGGCCCGCTGCGGGATAGTCCTGCACCAGGACCGCCGCATCGGCCTGCAACCCGTTCATCGCGGCGGCAAAGACCGGGCCGGTGCGGGCCGGATCGCCCCAGATGGGGGTGGTGTAGTCCAGGGGGTTCGACACGGTGGCGATGGGGGGCAGCAGGGCGGTCAGGTCGGCTTTGGCTGCATCGTCAAAGCCCGGAAAGCCCAGACCGATGGTTTCGGCATGGTCGGCCAGCATGGTCGCCCCGCCACCCGAACAAGTAAAGCCCGCAACTCGGTTACCCTGCGGTGCCCCGGCGATGGTCAGGAATTTCAGCGTCTCCAACAACTGCGCCGGGCTTTTGACGCGGATCACCCCGGTGCGGGCGAAGAGGGCGTCAAACAGGTCATCGACGCCGGACAGCGACCCGGTATGGCTGACCGTCAGGGTGGCCCCGATGGCAGAAGAGCCGGTTTTGAGGGCGACCAGCGGGATGCCCCGGTCGAGCGCCCGCAGCGCGGCATCGGCAAAGCGGGGGACGTCGCGCAACCCCTCGATATGCATGCCGATGGCGCGGACGGCGGGGTGGTCGATCAGGTGATCCACGAAATCCTCGAGGCTGAGGACGGATTGGTTGCCGCAGGAAATCATGTGGGTCAGGGGCAGGCTGCGCTGGGACATGGTGATGTCAGAACTGAGCATGCCGCTTTGGGTGATGATGGCGGCACCGTAACCCGGACAGGTGCCGCCATGGGCAAACGGCCACATCGCGGCGCGGTCAAGGTAGTTCAGCACGCCGTAACAATTGGGGCCGACAAGGGCCAGATCGCCCGCCGCTGCAATCAGCGCGGCCTCCAGTGCCGCACCCTCGGCCCCCGCCTCGCGGAAGCCGGCGGTATAGCACACGATGCCGCCCGCGCCCATTTCGGCCAGCCGGGCGGTGGTGGCGATGGCGGCCTAGGGCGGCACGGCGAGGAAGCAGCCGTCGGGGGCCTGCGGCAGGTCATCGACGGTGGCGTAGCAGGGGTGGCCGCCCAAGGTGGCGCGTTTGGGGTTCACGGGCCAGATCTGGCCGGTATATCCCATCCGCTCGGCCTCGCGGATGGCG
>CAMBWO010000065.1 GCA_945871285.1 Pseudorhodobacter antarcticus
GCCCCTTTGGCGCGCAGGGCATCGACGACGTATTTGTTGTGCACGATTTCATGCCGCACATAGACCGGCGCGCCCCATTTTTGCAGCGCCAGTTCGACGATCTTGATCGCCCGGTCGACACCGGCACAAAAGCCACGCGGGGCGGCAAGGTAAAGGGTCAGGTTTTCCATGCGCCCAGACCTAATGTGACGCGGGCGGTTCGTCTAGTCTTGCGGCTGAAAGTAATAGGGACCCTGGGCAAGGTCACGCAGGTGGGCGGCGAGGGCGGGGGCGTCGGGCAGGGCGCGGTTTGGGATGACAAGGGTGGTGCTGTGGCTGGTGACGAAGATATGGCTGCGGGTCAGCAGAACCTCGCCAATCAGTTCGGGCGACAGATAGTCCTCGTCCGTCCCGTCAATCTGCGTGGCGGCGATGCAGTCGATCCATTCTTCAAACACGGCGGGGCGGGGTGTCGGCACCATCCGGGCCGCCTGACGCCGGCGCCAAAGGCCGCGCACTGCAAGCAGGACCAAGGCCCCCAACACCGCACCGCCCGCCAACACCAGCACGAACCGCGTCGAGCCCCAGGGGCGACGGTGGCGGGCGGCAGCAGCGCCACCGCGGCACCCCCCGAGAGGGCGAGCGCGCCAAGGCTCCAGCGTTGCCAGCGCGGCCATGGACGGCGCAGGCGCAGCAGCGCCAGCGCATCGGCCTGCGTCAGGATATAGGGCGACCGCCGCACCAGCCCGCCGTCGAAATCCCGCGCAGGGGCCAAAGCAAAGGCCGGATCAGTTTCCTGACCCGGCCCCGAATTCGGTGCGCCAAGGATCACTTGGCTTCGATGGCGACTTCTTCACGGTCCATCGGGCGCGGCTCACGCGGCGGGCGGCCGATCACGTCGCGCAATTCGTCCAGTTCGATGAAGTTGTCGGCCTGGCGGCGCAATTCGTCGGCGATCATCGGCGGCTGGCTGCGGATGGTCGAGACGACCGAAACGCGGACGCCTTGACGTTGCAGGCTTTCGATCAGCGGGCGGAAGTCGCCGTCGCCGGAGAACAGCACGACATGGTCAACGCGCGGGGCCAGTTCCATGGCGTCCACCGTCAGTTCGATGTCCATGTTGCCCTTGACCTTGCGGCGGCCCTGGCTGTCGGTGTATTCCTTGGCCGGTTTCGTCACCATGGTGAAACCGTTGTAGTTCAGCCAATCAACCAGAGGGCGAATCGGTGAATACTCGTCATTCTCGAGCAGAGCCGTGTAGTAGAAGGCCCGCAGCAGACGCCCCCGGCGCATGAATTCCTGACGCAGAAGCTTGTAATCTATGTCGAACCCCAAGGATTTGGCGGCGGCATACAAGTTTGATCCGTCAATGAATAGCGCTAGTCTTTCGTCCTTGTAAAACATGATTTTCTCCCTAATCCTGCGCCAAAGTGGACCAGCAAAGCGGCCCCTTGTCGTAACAGGTAGGTAACAGTGAGACCCGCACTCGACAAGTGATCCTATACGAAAGCGTAATAGTGACGATGCGTAAAGTCCAATCGATACTGGTGGCTTTCGGCGCCAATCAGCCCACGCAGGGCAGGACTCTGGCGCAAACTGTGCGGGATGCCGCCGACGCCCTGGTTTCGCCCGATCTGACCCTGCACCGGATGAGCCGGCTTTTTGCCACGCCCTGCTTTCCGGTTGGGGCCGGGCCCGACTATGTGAATGCCGTGGCGGAGTTTCACACCAGCCTTGAGGCGGGTGCCGTGCTGGCCCGCCTGCACGCGGTCGAGGCGGCGTTTGGTCGGGACCGCGTGGTTCGCTGGGGGCAGCGCACGCTGGATCTGGACCTGCTGGCGCTGGATGACATTGTGTTGCCCGATGCTGCGACGCAGGATCATTGGCGCCGGCTGGACCCCGCGCTGCAAGCGCAGATGGCGCCAAGCCAGCTGATTCTGCCGCATCCGCGGTTGCAGGACCGGGCCTTTGTTCTGGTGCCGCTGGCCGAAGTCGCGCCGGAGTGGCGTCACCCCAGACTGGGCCAGACTGTGCTGGAAATGCTGGCCCGGCTGGAAACCGCCGAAATTGCTGCGGTTTGCCCCCTGTAACGGCGCGATTTCCGCCCATTTGCCGCTTGTCAAGCTTGGGCGCTGCGCTTAAATGGACGTTCCCCGTGCCCCCAACAATTGGAGCAGACATGGCCCGCGTGACGGTTGAAGATTGCGTTGACAAGGTTCCGAACCGGTTTGAACTGGTGATGCTGGCGGCCCACCGCGCCCGCGAAATTCAGGCGGGCTCTCCGGCGACGGTTGACCGCGACAACGACAAGAACCCCGTGGTCGCCCTGCGCGAAATCGCGGACGAGACCCAGCTTGCCTCGTCCCTGCGTGAGCGGATGATCGAAAGCCACCAGACCCAGATCGAGGTGGACGAGCCGGAAGAAGACCAGATGGCCCTGCTGATGTCCGGCGAGATTGACCGCCCGATGCAGGACGACATGTCCGAAGAAAAGCTGTTGCGTGCCCTGATGGAAGCGCAAGGCGAAAACTAAGGTCGGAAAGCAGGACGAGGGATGATCGACGTTGAAGACCTGATCGCCCTCGTTCGCAATTACAATCCGCGAACCAATGCCGACCTGCTGCGCCGGGCCTATGCCTATGGCGCGCAGATGCATGACGGCCAGATACGCAAATCGGGCGAGCCTTATTTCACCCACCCGGTTGCCGTCGCCGCCATCCTGACCGAACAGCGGCTGGACGATGCCACCATCGTCACCGCCTTGCTGCATGACACGATCGAAGACACCAAATCGACCTATTCCGAGATCGAGCGCCAGTTTGGTCACGAGGTGGCCGAACTGGTCGATGGCGTGACCAAGCTGACCAACCTGCAACTGTCCAGCGCCCAAACCCAGCAGGCCGAAAACTTTCGCAAGCTGTTCATGGCGATGTCCAAGGATTTGCGGGTGATCCTGGTCAAACTGGCTGACCGTCTGCACAACATGCGCACGATCAAGAGCATGGCCCCCGAAAAGCAGGCGCAAAAGGCCCGCGAGACGATGGAAATCTTTGCCCCGCTGGCCGGCCGCATGGGCATGCAATGGATGCGCGAGGAGCTGGAGGATCTGGCCTTCAAGGTCATCAACCCCGAGGCGCGCAATTCCATCATCCGCCGCTTTCTGGTGCTGCAACGCGAGGCGGGCGATGTGGTCCACCAGATCAGCAGCGACATCCGCAACGAGTTGGACAAGACCGGCGTCGATGCCGATGTCTTTGGCCGCGCCAAGAAACCCTATTCAATCTGGCGCAAGATGCAGGAAAAGGATCTGGCGTTTTCCAGCCTGTCCGACATCTACGGCTTTCGCATCATCTGCCGCACGGTGGCCGATTGCTATGCCATCCTGGGGGTGATCCACCAACGCTGGTATGCCGTGCCGGGCCGGTTCAAGGATTACATCAGCCAGCCCAAGACCAACGGTTACCGGTCCATCCACACCACCGTTTCGGGCCGCGACGGCAAGCGGGTCGAGGTGCAGGTCCGCACCCGCGAGATGCACGAGGTGGCCGAGGCTGGCGTGGCCGCCCACTGGGCCTACCGCGAGGGCAAGCGCATCGCCAACCCCTTTGCCGTGGACCCTGCCAAATGGGTCAACCAGCTGACCGAACGCTTTGACGAAGGCGACAATGACGAATTCCTCGAGCATGTGAAGCTGGAGATGTATTCCGATCAGGTGTTCTGCTTCACCCCCAAGGGCGAGGTGATCCAGCTGCCACGCGGCGCGACGCCGCTGGACTACGCCTATGCCATTCACACCCGCATCGGCAATTCCTGCGTGTCGGCCAAGATTGACGGCATTCGCGTGCCGCTGTGGACGCGGCTGAAGAATGGCCAGTCGGTCGAAATCATCACCGCCGAGGGGCAGACCCCGCAGGCGTCGTGGATCGACATCGTGACCACGGGCCGCGCCAAGGCCGCGATCCGGCGGAGTTTGCGCGAGGAAGACCGGGGGCGGTTCGTAAAGCTGGGCCACGAACTGGCCCGCGCCGCCTTTGACCATGTCGGCCGCAAGGCGACCGACAAGGCGCTGCGCACGGCGGCCAAGATGCTGGGTCTGGCCGATGAGCAGGACCTGCTGGCCCGGCTGGGGTCGGCCGAACTGACCGCCCGCAAGGTGCTGGAGACGCTGTACCCCGAACTGACCTTCAATCAGGCCGAGGAGGTGGACGCCAAGCGCCCGATCATCGGCCTGTCCGGCGATCAGGCGTTGAAACGCGCCCAATGTTGCCAGCCGGTGCCCGGCGAGCGCATTGTCGGCATCACCTATCCGGGGCGCGGCGTGATCGTTCACGCCATCGACTGCCCCGCGCTGGAGGAGTTCGAGGAACAGCCGAATCGCTGGATTGACCTGTATTGGCAGTCCGGGCGCCACCCGGCGGTTTATACCGTGTCGCTGGATGTGGCGATTTCCAACGAGCGCGGGGTTCTGGGCCGGATTTGCACCCTGATCGGCGACCAGAAGGCGAATATTTCCGATCTAAAATTCACGGAACGGAAACCAGACTATTACAGATTGATGATCGAGGTTGATCTGCGCGACGTGGAACACCTACATATGGTGATGACGGCGCTGGAAGCTGAAACTGATGTGGCGCAGGTGGCACGGGTCCGCAACGTCGCACGTAAACCGTAACGCCGGATGGGGATGAAACTGTGTTCAAACGCCGCACGCCACTGGGCTGGTGGGACTGGCTGAAAGAGCAGGTCTATCCCAAGCGCGGCTTCAAACGTCAGATCGTTTACGTCTGGCACCGGTTGCGCCGCCTGCCCGACCCGCCGCACCGCATTGCGCGGGGGGTCTTTGCCGGGACGTTCGTGAACTTTCCGCCGATTCTGGGGTTGCAGATGATCAGCGCCGCGACGCTGGCCTGGGTCATGCGCGGCAATATCATCGCGGCGCTGCTGGCGACGTTTTTGTCCAACCCGGTCACGACGCCGATCATCGCCTGGGTGTCGCTGGAAACCGGCTATTGGATCTTGGGCATCCCCGGCCATGTGAACCTGGAGGGGGTGTATGACGCCTTTGTGGGGGCCACGTCGGATTTGTGGAACAACGTGCTGGCGATCTTTGGCCCCGAGAAAACCCATTGGGGCGGG
Organism: Pseudorhodobacter antarcticus; assembly: GCA_945871285.1. Classification (GTDB taxonomy): domain Bacteria; phylum Pseudomonadota; class Alphaproteobacteria; order Rhodobacterales; family Rhodobacteraceae; genus Stagnihabitans. The sequence continues at coordinate 5,116 of CAMBWO010000065.1, forward strand.
CTGCTGGAGTTCTGGAAGCGGATCTATCTGCCCTATCTGGTGGGGTCGATCCTGCCCGGCATTGCCTGCTCGCTGATCTGCTATTGGCTGACGATTCCGGCGCTGACCGCCTATCAGGCGCTGCGCCGCCGCCGTCTGGCCGCCCGTTTCGCATCCCTGCGCAAGAAAGTCGCGGCGAAAGAGGGTGACGGCCCGCAAGCAAGCCCCTAAACAGGCAGGAATGGATTGCGGGAAGGCCCCTAGATGAAACCCCTTGGAAAACTGCGGCTTGGCGTCAACATTGACCATGTGGCAACCGTGCGGAATGCCCGCGGGTCGCAGTGGCCCGATCCTTTGCGGGCGGCCCTGCTGGCCGAAGCGGCGGGTGCCGACGGCATCACCGCCCACCTGCGCGAAGACCGCCGCCACATCCGCGACGCCGACATCGAGGCGCTGATGGCGGGGATCGGCCTGCCCTTGAACTTTGAATGCGCCGCCACGCCGGAAATGCAGACGATTGCCCTGCGCCACCGCCCGCATGCCGTATGTCTGGTGCCCGAAAAGCGCACGGAACGCACCACCGAGGGCGGGCTGGACGTGGCCTCTGACCAGAACCGCCTGGCCGATTTCATCCACCCCCTGCGCGAGGCGGGGTGCCGCGTGTCGATGTTCATCAGCCACGACCCCGCCCAGATCGAGGCGTCCGCCCGCATCGGTGCCGCTGTCGTCGAACTGCACACCGGCCTGTATTCCGACCTGCATTCCGAAGGCAATTTCGACGCCGCCACCGCCGAACTGACCGCCCTGCAACGCGGCGCCAGCCTTGCCCATTCCCTCGGCCTTGAGGTCCACGCCGGCCACGGACTGACTTTTGAGAACGTCGCGCCCATCGCCGCCATCCCGCAGGTGATGGAGCTGAACATCGGTCATTTCCTGATCGGCGAGGCGATCTTTACCGGGCTGGAGGATGCCATTCTGGAAATGCGCCGTCGGATGGATCAGGCGCGTGCATGATCCTGGGCATCGGCGCTGATCTGGCGAATATCGACCGTATTCAGGGCACGATGGACCGGTTTGGCGACCGGTTCATCCAGCGCATCTTTACCCCGCGCGAACAGGTCAAGGCGAATTCGCGTCCGATGGCGGTGGCCGCGACCTATGCCAAGCGGTGGGCGGCCAAGGAGGCGTGTTCCAAGGCGTTGGGGACCGGCCTGCGCATGGGGATAGCGTGGAAGGATATGGCGGTGTCCAACCTTTATTCAGGCCAGCCGGTCATGCATGTCACGGGCTGGGCTGCGGCGCGGTTGGCCGAGATGACGCCGCCGGGGCATGAGGCGGTGATCCATGTCACCCTGACGGACGACCACCCCTGGGCGCAGGCCTTTGTGGTGATCGAGGCGCGGCCCATAAAGGACACCGAATGAAGGGCATCATCGAGACGCTCAAGACCGTGTTTTGGGCGCTGATCATCGCCGGGGCGTTTCGCACCTTTTTGTTTCAACCCTTCTGGATTCCGTCCGAATCCATGAAGGAAAACCTGTTGATTGGCGATTACCTGTTCATCAACAAGATGGCCTACGGCTATTCCCGCTTTTCCTGCCCGTTCAACGCCTGCCCGATCACCGGGCGGCTTTGGGGGGCTGAACCTGAGCGCGGCGATGTCGTGGTGTTCGCCCATCCGGTCAGCGGTGTGGTGATGGTCAAACGGCTGATCGCCCTGCCGGGCGAGCGGGTTCAGGTCCGGTCTGGCCTTGTCTACATCAACGACCAACTCGCCCCCCAAGAACCCGATGGCAATTTTGCCGAAGTGATGGGGCCGCAAGGGTCGATGGACAACCGCCCGCGTTGCCAGAACGCCCCGGTCGCGGATGGCGAGGTTTGCACCCGTGCCCGGTCGATTGAAACCCTGCCGGATGGGGTGCGGCATACGGTGCTGAACATTGCCGACAACGACTATGGCGACAACACGCCGGTGTTCACGGTGCCCGCCGAACACTACTTCTTTATGGGGGACAACCGCGACAACTCCTTGGACAGCCGGTTTTCCCAGGACATGCGCGGCGTCGGCATGGTGCCTTATGAAAACCTGATCGGGCGGGCGGACATGGCGCTGTTTTCCTCGGCCGGGCGGTCCTTGTTCCAGTTCTGGACCTGGCGGGCGGATCGCTTCTTCAAAATGATCAACTAGCCTTGGGCAACTTGACTCGCAGGCACGGCACGCGCATGTAGCGGCGCGACAGCAAGGGAACACACGTATGGCCAGCCGGTCCAAACCTGACAGCGGAATTGTGGAAACCATCAAGACGGTGGTCTGGGCCCTGGTCATTGCGGGCGTCTTTCGCACGCTGTTCTTTCAGCCGTTTTTCATCCCGTCGGAATCGATGAAGGACACGCTGCTGATTGGCGACTTTCTGTTCGTGAACAAGATGGCCTATGGCTATTCCCGCTATTCCTGCCCCTTTGCCGCCTGCCCGATCACCGGCCGGATCCTGGGCAGCGACCCCGAGCAGGGCGATGTCGTGGTGTTCCGCCACCCGACCAGCGGTCAGGACTATATCAAGCGGCTGATCGGCCTGCCCGGTGACAAGATCCAGATGAAAGAGGGGGTCCTGTTCATCAACGACGTGGCCGCCCCGCAGGAACCCGATGGCCAGTTCGTCGAGATCTATGACGCCCAAGGGTCCGAGGGTAACACCCCCAAATGCGAAAACCGCCCCGTGGGCATTGGCGGCGAATGCACCCGCTCGCGTTTCATCGAGACGCTGCCGAACGGGACGCAGCATTCGGTGCTGAACAGCGACCAAAGCAGCTTTCCCGACAACACCGACGTGTTCGTGGTGCCCGAGGGCAAGTTCTTTTTCATGGGCGACAACCGCGACAATTCGATGGACAGCCGGTTTTCGCCCAATGTTGGCGGGGTCGGCTTTGTGCCCTTTGAAAACCTGATCGGCCGGGCCGACCGGGTGATGTTCTCCTCGGCCGGGTCGTCCTTGTTCTTTTTCTGGACGTGGCGGATGGACCGCTTCTTCAAGGCAATTTAGTGAAACTCGCGGCTGACCTTCAGGCGTTCCAGTCCCGCATTGGCCACACGTTCCGCCATCCTGACCTGTTGGTGCAGGCGGTGACCCACGCGTCGCTGTCCTCGCCGACCCGGCCCGACAATCAGCGGCTGGAGTTTCTGGGCGACCGCGTGCTGGGTCTGGTGATGGCCGAAGCCCTGCTGAGCGCCGACACCAAGGCCGCCGAGGGCCAGTTGGCCCCGCGCTTCAACGCGCTGGTGCGCAAGGAAACCTGTGCCGATGTCGCCCGCGAGATGGGCCTGGGCGATGTGATGAAGCTGGGCCGATCCGAGATGATGTCGGGCGGGCGGCGGAAAGAGGCTTTGCTGGGCGACGCGCTGGAGGCGCTGATCGCCGCCGTCTATCTGGACGGCGGGTTCACGGCGGCGCAAGCGGTGGTGTTGCGCATGTGGGGTGGGCGGGTGGGCGCGGTGGATGCCGACGCCCGCGACGCCAAGACCAGCTTGCAGGAATGGGCCCAGGCCCGCGGCATGGCCCCACCGGCCTATACCGAAGCGGCCCGCGAGGGGCCGGACCACCAGCCGGTCTTTACCGTGCAGGTGCAACTGGAAAATGGCGAGGCCGAAGTTGCCAAGGCCGGTGCCAAACGGCAGGCCGAACAACAGGCAGCACGGGCGCTTTTGGCGCGGATGGAGGCTAGGTAGGCGGAGGCAGGCGCCCTTTGTGCTTGGTCGTCACGCGCCACAGCTTTTTCCGTGCCCCTTCAGGTTCGTGGGCACGATAGTCTCCGGCCGAGAATTTACTCCAATCCAACGCCAGACCCAGCTTGACCATCTCCATGGCAAGGTCACGCCCATCCGGCAGATAACAGCGTGCCACAGTACGGTCATAAGATACCGATCCATCCAGCTCTGCTCGGATGATCTGGCCCTTAGTCAGGGTCAAAAGCTCCCATTTCGCCTTCTTGCCCCACGGGTCATTCAATTCGGGGGCGTCAACACCCGCCAGCCGAATTGCAGCGTTCCCGATCATGATGGAATCGCCGTCGATCACATAGCAACTGCCGACGATCGTGGCGCGCTGAGGCGGCTGGGCGACGCGCGGTGACAGCTCTTTGAGCCGCCGTGGCGACTCGGTCACGACCACGTCATCCATCCGGTCACGAAAGTGAGGCTTTGGGCCCGACCCGGCCAATAGTCTGATCAAGCGCCCAAAAAGTCCCAAACCGTATTCCATCCACTTGCCGCACGGAACCATACAGGCCATTCGCCCTTCTGGGTCAAGGGCCCATCACCAAGAGCCCTTCCGATACAACTGGTCAATCAAGCACTTTTGGAATATGCGGCTGACGAACGAGGAAAGAGACAGCATGACTGACGACGGCACATTGCCCGGCCAAGGGGCCGATACCCGTGCGGGATTTGTGGCGCTGATCGGCGAACCGAACGCCGGGAAATCGACGCTGCTGAACAAGATGGTGGGGGCCAAGGTGTCCATCGTCACGCACAAGGTGCAGACGACCCGCGCCCGGATTCGCGGCGTGGCGATGGAGGGGCAGGCGCAGATCGTGTTTGTTGATACGCCCGGCCTGTTCCGGCCCCGGCGGCGGCTGGACCGGGCGATGGTCGCGGCGGCTTGGGGTGGGGCGGCGGATGCCGATCTGATCGTGCTGCTGATCGAGGCGCATCGGGGGCTGACCGACGGCACCCGCGCCATCATCGACACGATGAAGGACCGCATTCCGCAGGGCCAGAAGGTCGCGCTGGCCATCAACAAGATCGACCGGGTCAAGGCTGAGGTGTTGTTGGGTCTGGCGCAGAAGATGAACGAGGCGTTTCCCTTTGCCGAGACCTTCATGATCAGCGCCGAAAAGGGCTATGGCGTTGACAAGCTGAAGCAGTGGCTGGCGGGCGAGTTGCCGAAGTCGGCCTGGTATTACCCCGAGGATCAGATCGCCGACCTGCCGATGCGGATGATTGCGGCCGAGATGACCCGCGAAAAGCTGACCCTGCGCCTGCATGAGGAGCTGCCTTATCAGCTGACCGTCGAGACAGAAAAGTGGGAGGATCAGCCGGACGGGTCGGCCATGATCATGCAGATCATTTATGTGATGCGCGACGGCCACAAGGGCATCGTTCTGGGCAACAAGGGTGAGACGATCAAGGCCATCGGCACCGCCGCACGGGCCGAGATTTCGGCCTTTCTGGACCGGACGGTGCATCTGTTCCTGGAGGTCAAGGTGCGGCCGGGTTGGTTGGAAGAGCCGGAGCGCTACACGGAAATGGGGCTGGATTTCAAGGACGGCAACTAGAGCGGATTTCCTTCAATCTGATCCAGATTGAAGGAAATCCAAGACAGGCAAGCCGTTGGTTATGTTGCGTCTGGCCCTTGATCAGGTGAACCTGATCAAGGGCCAGACACGCGAGTGTCCGCGCGTGGACGCTTTTGAAAATACAGTCTTGTCAATGGGTTGGCTTTTTCTGTTAACCAAGTGGAAAGTATGGAACCGCGGCTGACATCGGGATTCTGGGTTGCGGCCTATCTGAACCGGCTGCGGCTGGCGGGGATACCCGTGTTCGTGACGGCCAAGGGCGATGCGACGGCGGGGGCGGTTCTGGTCAAGGTCGCTACGCTGGACGGCCGGGCGCGGGCGTTTCAGCGGTCCTTTGACCTGATGGCGGATGCCCGAGTCTGGGTTGTGCTGGCCGAGGGGGACGAGCGCGAGGTGGATGCCGTTCTGGCCCGCCAGCGGTCGCGCGACCCCGATCTTTGGGTGCTGGAACTGGAGGACAAGGCCGGGCGGACACTGTTGCAGGAGGAGGGGTTAGACTGACCTGATCCGTCGCGCCAGCAGCACCAGCCCTGCCCCCAGCGCCGCAAAGGCCAGCACCAGGCCCGCGATGTTGACGGCCACCAGACCGGGGCCCAGCGTGTCGATGTCCAGGAACGGATAGGGCCAGAACCCGGTCGCCGGCCCCCGCGACACGGCATAGACGCAATAGGCCAGCGGCCAGATCAGCCAGACCGGCAGGTCGCGCCAGACCACATCCTTGGGCGCAAAGGCCAGCCACCACACCGCGGTCGCCAGCGGCACCGCCGTGTGCAAGCCCTGATCGGCCCACCAGGCCAGCCCTTGCGGCGCCCAAAGGCGCGCCAGAACGGCGTGATAGACAAGGCCGACCATGACGATCGACACCACCAGCCCCGCCGCCCGCGAGGCGCTGATCTGCCAGCCCTGGGCAATGGCCAGCATATGGCCCGCCACCAGCACATTGGTCAGGATGGTAAAGAACCCGGCCAGGCGCCACAGCTTGGCACCAAGGTCCGCCGGGGGCATCACGTCGAACTGTGTCCGCAGGGCGGCCAGCGCAAGCGCGCCAAGGACAAGGGCAAGAAGGCGGGGCAGCATGGGGCGATGCTGCCCGCCCCCGGCGCGGACTGCAAGGATTTGTTGCACCCGCCCGGTCATCGGGGGATAGATGGCGGCATGGAATGGCGGGACGAAGGGGTGCTCTTGACCATGCGGTTGCATGGCGAGACCTCCGCAATCATCGAGGTGTTCACGGCGGCCCATGGTCGCCATGCCGGTGTGGTGCGCGGTGGCGCGTCACGGCGGATGGCGGCCATGTTGCAGCCGGGCACGCAGGTTCAGGTGGTGTGGAGTGCGCGTCTGGACGAGCATCTGGGCACATTCGTGGTGGAGCCGCTGCACTCGCGCGCCGAGATTCTGGCGGACCGGATGGCCTTGGCGGGGTTGAATTCGGTCTGCGCCCTGCTGCATCTGGCCTTGGCCGAGCGTGATCCGCACGGGGCGCTGTGGCTGAGGACCGTGGCCCTGCTGGACCAGCTGGCGGCGGGGACCGATTGGCAGGCCGATTATCTGCGGTGGGAGTTGGATTTGCTGGAGGATCTGGGGTTTGGGCTGGACCTGACCAGTTGCGCCGTCACGGGCAGCCGCGAGGATTTGGCCTATGTCAGCCCGCGCACGGGGCGGGCGGTGTCGCGCGGGGCGGCGGGTGACTGGGCGGCGCGGCTGTTGCCCTTGCCGCCCCTGCTGTTGGGGCAGGGTCCGGCGATGGGGCGCGAGATGGCGCAGGGTCTGGCCCTGACCGGGCATTTCCTGCACAAGGGGTTGCAGGCCGTGCTGCACGACCGCCCCCTGCCCGAGGCGCGGGCGCGGTTGATCGAGATGTTCGCCAAGGTCTGAGGTCCTGGCCGTCAAATAGTCGCAAAAGCAATCGTTCTGTCGCCCATTGCCCAGAAACTGACCGGAAAAATCGGTTTATGGGGCATGGCCATTGATGATCTTCCGCTGGAACTGACCCACCCCAGGGTGCCGAAGCTGCAACATTTCGCCCTGCTGGCGGGACTGGATGCCGCCGTGCGCGGGTCGCTGATTTCGGTGATGCCGCTGGTCGTGCATCAGGCGATGGGCTCGACGCAGGGGTCGTCGAAGGTTTACTTTTTCGTGGGCATCGTGTCGCTGGCCTGGGGGCTGATGGTGCCCTGGGCCAACCGGAAGATGCCACGGCGCTGGATGTATACCTGTGGCGGGCTGATGTATCTGATTGGCATGGGGCTGGCGCTGCTGGGCACGCCGGTGTCGGTGGCGTTGTCGCTGGGCTGCAACGCGATGGCGACGGTGACGATCTTTGTCTGTTTCAACGCCTATGTGATGGATTATGTCGAACGGTCGCGGCTGGGCCACAGCCAGAGCTTGCAGATGTTTTACGCCGCTGCCCCTTGGGCGATTGGCCCGATGCTGGGGGTCGGGCTGTACAATCTGTGGTGGCCGCTGCCGTTTTTGATGGCGGCCTTTTTTGCGGTCGCGCTGATCGTGGTGTTCTGGATCCTGCGTCTGGGCAATGGCAAGCAGATCACCCGCGCCGCCAAGCCCGCCGTGAACCCGCTGGCCTATCTGGGCCGGTTCTTTGCGCAGCCAAGGTTGATCGTGGGCTGGCTGTTTGCCTGCATCAGGTCGACGGGGTGGTGGGTTTACGTGGTGTATCTGCCCTATTTCTGCATCGAACAGGGGTTGGGCAACAATGTGGGGTCAATTGCGCTGTCGATTTCAAACTCGATGCTGTTTGCGGCCCCGTTCCTGTTGCGCTTTGCGCGGCGGTCGTCGGTGCGGGTGTCGGTGCGCTGGGCGTTCGGGCTGTGCGGCGGGTTGTTCCTGGTGTCGGCCCTGGTGGCCCCCCTGCCCTGGCTGACCGTGGGGGCGATGATGCTGGCGTCGGTTTTGCTGGTGACGCTGGACATCGTGGGGGGGTTGCCGTTCCTGATGTCGGTGAAACCGTCGGAGCGGACCGAGATGTCGGCGGTCTACTCGAGCTTTCGGGACATATCGGGGATCGTGACGCCGGGCATGGCCTGGGCGGTGCTGTATGTCGCCCCGACCGCCGCGATCTTTGCGGCGACGGCGGGGTTGATGGGCGTGGCCTGGGGTATTGCGGGGCGGTTGCACCCACGGTTGGGGGTGCAAAGGCCGTCACGCGGTGGCGTCAGGGTTTGAAGAATTTCCCGGCGGGTGAGGCAGTGAAAATCTCGCAGCCGATGGCGGTGACGCCGATGGAATGCTCAAACTGCGCCGACAGCGATTTGTCACGGGTGACGGCGGTCCAGTCGTCGGCCAGAACCTTGGTTTCGGGGCGGCCGAGGTTGACCATGGGTTCGATGGTGAAGAACATGCCTTCCTCGAGCACGGCCTGGGTGCCGGCGCGGCCATAGTGCAGCACATTGGGCGGGGCGTGGAACACGCGGCCAAGGCCATGACCGCAGAAGTCGCGGACGACGGACATGCGGTTCGCCTCGACAAAGGTCTGGATGGCATGGCCGATGTCGCCAAAGGTGTTGCCGGGTTTGACGGCGGCGATGCCGCGCATCAGGCCTTCATGCGTGACCTCGATCAGGCGCTGGGCGCGGATGGGGGCGGTGCCTGCGGTATACATCCGGGAGGTGTCGCCGAACCAGCCATCCACGATGACCGTCACGTCGATGTTCAGGATATCGCCGTCGCCCAGCTTCTTGACGCCCGGTATCCCGTGGCAGACCACATGGTTGACCGAGATGCACGAGGCGTGCTGATAGCCCTTGTAGCCGATGGTGGCCGAGACGGCGCCGTGGCGTTCCACCTGCGCCCGGATGAAGTCGTCCAGATCGCCTGTGGTGACGCCGGGTTGCACCAGGGCGCCCACATCATCAAGGATCAGCGCGGCAATCCGGCCAGCCGCGCGCATGCCTGCAAAATCGGCATCCTCATAAATGCGAATGCCGTCCCGCGTGACGCGACCGCGCATGTCGTCCATGCCCCGACCCTCCAAAGCCCGTTCCTTTCGATTACTGCGTTCTAAATAGCCCAACACGCTGGCATTTGCCAGAGGGCGGGGGCTATATCTGCCGCAAGGAGAACCCAAATGACCAATCCAACCGCTGCCATGCTGGTGATCGGCGACGAAATCCTGTCGGGGCGCACCCGTGACAGCAACATGCACCACTTGGCCGGGCAGCTGACCGAGCGGGGGATCACCCTGGCCGAGGTGCGGGTGGTGGCCGATGATCAGCCTGCCATCGTGGCGGCGGTGAACGCGCTGCGCGCCGGTTTTGACCATGTGTTCACGTCCGGCGGCATCGGGCCGACGCATGACGACATCACGGCGGACGCGATGGCGGTGGCCTTTGGCGTGGCGATCACCCACCGCGCCGACGCGATGGCGCTGTTGGGCGCGCATTACGCACGGCAGGGGTTGGAGTTCAACGCGGCCCGCCAGCGCATGGCGCGCATCCCCGACGGGGCGGTGCTGATCGACAATCCGGTGTCGATTGCGCCGGGGTTTTCGCTGGGCAATGTCCATGTGATGGCCGGGGTGCCGCGGATATTCGAGGCGATGGTGGCGGGGGTTCTGGCGGGCATCACTGGCGGCGCGCCGCTGCTGAGCCGCACCTTGCGGGTGGAGCGGGGCGAGGGCGATATCGCGACGGCCTTTTCCGACTTTGCGGCGGGCTATCCTGATCTGGCGATGGGGTCCTATCCGTTCAACATGAACGGCAGTTTTGGCACCAATCTGGTGCTGCGCGGCACCGATGCGGCCCGTCTGGACGCCGCCCATGCCGCCCTGACGGCGCTGTTGATGCCATGACTCCCGAGGCCCAAGCCGCCGCGTTGGAGGCAACCTGGCCGCCCGCCGCGTCCTGGGTCTTGGGGCCGTGGCGGTTGCGCGACGGGGCGGGCGGCGGCAAGCGGGTGTCAGCGGCCACGGCGGAGGGGCCATGGACCGAGGCCGATCTTGTGGCGGCCGAGGCGGCGATGGCGGCACCGCTGTTCACCATCCGCCCGCAGGACGGCGCACTGGATGTGGCCCTGGCGGCGCGGGGCTATGCGGTGATCGACCCGGTCGTGATCTATGCCGCCCCAACCGCCCAGTTTACCCCGTCCCCCCGCATGGCCGCCTTTGCCCATTGGCCCCCCCTGAACATCGCCACCGACCTGTGGGCTGAGGCCGGTATCGGCCCGGCCCGGCTGGCCGTCATGCACCGCGTGCAGGGCCACAAGATTGCCCTTCTTGGCCGCAGCGCCGACCGTGCCGCCGGGGTGGCCTTTGTCGCGCTGCATGGCACGACCGCGATGCTGCATGCGCTGGAGGTGGCACCGCCCTATCGCCGGCAAGGTTGCGCCCAGAATATCCTGCGGGCGGCGGCAGACTGGGCAAGCGGGCATGGGGCCGATACATTGGCCCTGGCCGTGACCGAGGCAAACCACGGGGCGCGTGCGCTTTATGCTTCGCAAGGGATGCGGGGCGTGGGACAGTATCACTATCGTCAGAAATGAACCGTAGCCCATGCAGACCCGCCTGATCCTGCTGCTTGCCCTGACCGCCGCGCCTGCATGGGCCGGGCCGGTGACGCTGGGCTTTTCGGTGCCCGCCACCCAGACCGGCGAGCGTGTCGAGGCGCCGGTGCGCCATGGCTTTGCCATCGCCGCGTTTGACGGGGCAGAGGTGCCCAAGCGCGTGGTCGAGGGGGCGCTGGACATGCGGGCCTATCGGCTGGACGGGGTGCGCGACAATACTCTGGCGCTGATGCTGCCGTTGCAGGCGCAACTGGCTGAGGCCGGATTCACACCGCTGTTTGACTGTCAGACAACGGCCTGCGGCGGGTTTGATTTCCGCTTTGGCCTGGAGGTGCTAGCCGAACCGCAGATGCATGTCGATCTGGGCGATTTCCGCTATCTGGTGGCCGAGAATCCAAGCGGCGATATGGTCAGCCTGCTGATCAGCAAAGCCGCGGATCAGGGGTTTGTGCAGGTGACCAGCGTCACCAAAGGGGTTGCCGCCGTCCAGACCCCGGCCCCACAGGCAGACGTCACCATTGCAGCGTCTGCGCCCGCCTTGCCCACGGCCCCCATCCCCGAAGCCGCGCCCGAGGCCGCCGCGCCGGGCAGTCTGGCCGAACAGGTGCTGGCCACGGGCAGCGCGGCGCTGGAGGATCTGATCTTTGCATCCGGAAAGGCGACGCTGGAGGAGGGGGAGTATCCCTCGCTGGCCGCCCTGGCGGCCTGGCTGCAAACCGACCCGGCCCTGCGGGTCACGCTGGTCGGCCATACCGATGCCACCGGGTCGCTGGCGGGCAATGTGGCGCTGTCGCGGCAAAGGGCGGTGGCGGTGCGCGAGCGGTTGATGGCGAAACATGGCGTGGCGGGCGGGCAGATGGATGCGCAAGGGGCGGGCTATCTGGCGCCCCGCGCCAGCAACCAGACGCCGGAGGGGCGGCAGAAGAACCGCAGGGTCGAAGTGATGCTGACCTCGACCCCCTGAGGACGATGGGCAAACCCCCTTTCCCGGCCGGGAAAGGAGGACTGCCCATCCTACAAGTCACGCTTTCACATCTGGGGTAGGGTGCGTGATTCACGCACCGCTTACCAGTTGTCGGGGCCTTTTTCGATATAGCGCCGGGCGAGAAAGTCGATGAAGGCGCGGACCTTGGGTTGGGTAAAGCGGCCTGGCGGGTAGACGGCATAGATGCCTTGCACTTCGGTCGGCAGGCCGGGGATGGCCTCTTCGACCAGGCCCTGTTTCATCGCGTCGGCATAAAGGAAGCTGGGCAGATAGGCGATGCCAAGGCCGGAAACGGCGGCGTTCAGCAGGGATTGGCCGTCGTTCACGGTCAGCCAGCCGGCGGTGCGGACCTGCCGCTTTTCACCGCTGGGGGCGGTCACCTTCCAGACGTTGCCATTGGCCTGGTTCGAGTAATGCAGCAGCTTGGGGGCGTTCAGATCGTCGATCTTCATCGGCCGGCCGTATTTCTGGAAATAGCTGGGCGAGCCGATCATCCTTTTCGCGGTGTCGGTCAGCTTGCGGGCCCTGAGGCTCGAATCCTCGAGGTCGCCCACCCGGATCGCCATGTCGAAGCCTTCGCTGATCAACTCGACATAGCGGTTGTTCAAGACCATGTTCACGGTGATGTCGGGGTATTCCAGCAGGAAGTCACCCAGGATCGGCGACAGCAGGTTCACCCCGAAATCGGTGGCCACGGAAATGCGCAGCAGGCCCGAGGGGGCCGATTGCATCGAGGTGACCAGCGCATCCGCCTCACCCGCATCGTTCAAGACCCGCCGTGCCCGGTCATAATAGGCCAGGCCAATCTCGGTCGGTGATACCCGCCGGGTCGTTCGGTTCAACAGCCGCGCCCCAAGGCGCGCCTCAAGGGCCGAGACGTGTTTTGAGACGGCAGACTTGGAAATCCCCATCTTCTTGGCCGCGTCCGTAAAGCCGCCCTGGTCCACGACCGTGGCAAAGGCTTCCATTTCCGTCAATCGATCCATTGTATTCCCCAAACGAGCAGTGCGGGCTGATCAGACCGTATTGATCCCGGAATGGGGCGGGATAGCGGCGATCCGGCGACAAGGGCGGGGTATTGTGAAGGATCGTTGAAGGCAGGGAAACGGTGGGCGGCGGGACTGGAG
>CAMBWO010000066.1 GCA_945871285.1 Pseudorhodobacter antarcticus
GCCGTGGCTCTGTCGCGGGCCGCCCCTTTCCGGACGGGAAGAACCCCGCCCATTCCCGATCAAACACCTCCCAGTCGATCAGCGCCGCCAGCTTCACCAACTCGTGCCGCAGATCGATCAGGTCGACCAGACGCGGACGTAGCAGATCATCTTGTTCCAAAGGGCGCGGACGATGCTTCATGGCAGAACCGAAATTGCAGGGTTTCAGCCAAAATTATACAAAACCCTGCAGAAAATAGCGAGCAAAACCACCTCTTATACGCACGAAATCAATGGCTTCGGAGTTGTTAAGGGCGAACGAAATAAGCCGAGATCAGATCCAGCGACGCGGCGGGTCTGGTGGCCTGATCGGTCAGGAGGGCTGTCAGCCGTTCGCCCAGCAAACCGCCAGCGTCTTGCTGACCCAGGCCCTTGAGGGGGTCAGCTGCGATCAGGGTCACTTTGACCCACTCGATCACCTCTTGGCCCGCTGACAGCGGCCCGTGCAGCACGGACTGGGTGATGGCGGCAAAGTAGGGCTGCGCCTGATCCGAAGCCTTGGCCGTCGCCACAGCCACCTGCAAACGCGTCAACCCGTCCGGGGCGTCCGGCAGGATCATGGCGGCGGGATAGGCCGAGGCGCTGTTCCAATAGGCGTCGAACATGGTCGAAACCTCGGCCGCCGCGGGGCCCAGGGCCAGCACATCGGTATCTATGTAATGTTCGCCCGGTCCATAGGCAAAATAGATGTCCCCAACATTGCGGCCCCCCACGACAGTTGCCGCGCCATCCGCCGTAAAGGATTTGTTGTGCATCCGACGGTTCAGGCGAAAGAAGTCAAATCCGAAGGACAGCAGTTTCGGAGGCGCAGCGTAAAGGGGTTGAAAAGGCGGACCTCCTTCATGGGCAGGTCGTCCAGCGCCCGCAACGGCCCGTCCAGCCCCGTGATGCCGTTGTCATCGACCAAAAGCCGCACGCGTACCCCACGCTCTGCCGCGGCACGCACCTCGTCCAGCAGCAGATAGCCCGTCGTGTCGGCCTGCCAGATGTAATATTGCACATCCAGTGTCCGTTCCGCCGCCCGCGCCAGCACCTCGCACGCCGCAAAAGCCTCTGCACCTGCGGCCAGCAGACCGACACCGCTTTTGCCCGGATTGGCCACCACTGCGGGCAGCACCGCCGCCCCGATGCGGGTGTCCCGTGACATGGGAAGGCTGGTGCTGACGGCGACCTCAAGCCGGTCGGGCAACGGGAACAAGAGGCGCAGCGACAAAAGGCCCACAACAAGGACGGCCACGAGTGCCAAGGAAAATCGCAAGAGTTTCAAGTCATTCCCGGCCCAGTGGCGTGCCGATCAGACCTGCGCCGGCGCCGTGTGACGCCGTCGATGCAGCACCCGAAAGACCGACACAGCGATCTGTTGGGGCGCATTGTCTGGGGGCACGATGACGGCATTCCGGCGCCCTAGACGATCACAAAGTCGCTGAAACTCAGCGTGCCGACAAGGTCGGTCAGGCTTGCAAACTGGATGGCCTGCCCCGCCCGATTGCCATTGGCATCGTAAATCAGCGCGCCTGTTGCGCTGTCAAAGATGATCCTGTCATCACGGTCTGTCGCAGCGGTGCCTGTGTTGAAGGCGCCCGCGTCCAGCACCCCCAGCACGGTCAGCGCAGCAAAGATCGAATCTTCCAGTTCGATGGTGTCCTTGGCAACCGAGAACCCGGTGATGGCATCCACGTTGCTCGGCGACAGTGCAGTGCTGAACACAAAGACATCTTCGCCATTGCCGCCCACAAGGGTATCGCTGGCACCTTTGCCATCCAGACCGTTTGCTCCGGCATTGCCGACCAGCGTATTGGCAAACTCGTTGCCGGTCAGGTCGATGGCGGTCACACCGCTTGGCGCCATTGTCTGCAACGTCTCGATGCGCTGGGTTGCCTCAAGCGCATAGCTTACCGAGGTCAGCACCCGGTCGGTTCCGCCTGCTGCCGCCTCGATCACGCGGTCGGTTGCGGTGTCCACAAGGTAGATGTCGTTCCCGCCCATCCCGGCCATCACATCGGCGCCGCCACCGCCGTCGATCCGGTCCGCGCCATCGCCGGTTGTGACGTTGTCGGCGTTCCCGGTCAGGGTCAGGTTGAACGTCTCGACCCCGCTGAAGTCGACGCGGTTGGTGCTGAAGTAGCCCGTGTTGAAGTCGCCCGCATAGCCCAGGGCCAGCGATCCGGCCAGACTGCCCGCCACGCCATAGCCATAGCCGGTCCAATCCAGAACCAGCGTATCACTGCCCGCGCCCAGGTCCACCACATCGCGGCCCCCGCCCACCGTGACACGGTCGCTGCCGCCATTCGTGGTCAGGACGTCACTGAAGAAGTCCAGCAGCGTCGTGATCGTGTCCTTGCCCGCACCGGTGATCAGCGACACCATTTCGATGCCTGAAACCGTCCCGTCCTGCCGATAGGTGGCCTGCAAGGCCACCTTGGTCAGGTCGAGGACCATCGCCTGCGTCTGGGTCAGGAAAGATTTGTCGGCAACCCAGCGGTCGTTTCCGGTCCCGCCCTTGATGATGTCGATCCCTTTGCCCGTACGCAGGGTGTCGTCGCCGCCCATGCCGTTCACGATGTCATTGCCGTCGCCGACGGTGATGGTGTCGGCATGCTCGGTCAGGGTCAGTTGGAAGTGTTCGACCCCGGCAAAATCGACGCGGTTGGTCGAGGCGTATCCCGTGTTGAAGTTGCCGGCATAGCCGCCGGCAATGGATCCCAGACCGATCCCGCTGTCGGCAAGGCCATAGCCGTATCCGGTCCAGTCCACGACCAGCGTGTCGGTCCCGTCGCCCAGATCGACATCATCGCGCCCGCCTGCCACCTTGACCAGATCCGCCCCGGCCCCGGTGCCGATCCGGTCGCGGTAAAACTCGGACCGGGTCACCACGACATCATCGCCAGTCCCGGTCAGGAACCGCAAGGACGCAGGCCAGCCCGCGTTATCGTCAAAGCCCAGATATTCGATATCCTTGACGCTGGCCGTGACGCCGTCCAGCACATAGGTTGACAGCACCTTGACCAGATTGATTGTCATGCCCACCGTCGCTGCCGACTTGTCCGCAGTCCAGCCATCGGCGCCGCGCGACAGGTCGGCCTCAGATCCGCCGTCAACGATGTCGATGCCCCGGCCGGTTATCAGCACATCGCCGCCCCGGCCCGCCACGATGGTATCATTCCCGTCGCCGGTCCGGACCGAATCCGCCTGATCGGTCAGGGTCAGGGCGAAATGTTCGACCTGGGTAAAGTCGACACGATAGGTGGAGGCGTAGCCGGTATCGAAGGCACCAAAATAGCCGCCTTCCGCCGAAACCCCACCGCCCAGAGCTACGCCATTCTGGACGCCATAGCCATAGCCGGACCAATCCATCATCAGCGTGTCGTTGCCCAGCCCAAAATTCACCACGTCGCGGCCACCACCGACCATGACCCAGTCATTGCCGTTTGCGGTGGCAAGCGTGTCGTTGAAGTCGCGACGCAGTGTGGTGATCACATCATCCCCGGCGCCGGTGAACAGGGTCAGCTTCTCGACATTGCTGGTCAGGCCGCCGCTGCCATAACTTGCCTGCACTCCAACGAGGGTCAGGTTCAAAACCATGGCCTGAGCCCCGGTCAGGAAGGACTTGTCAGCCTCCCAGCGGTCGTCCCCGATCCCGCCATCGACGGTATCCAACCCCTTGCTGGTGCGCAAAGTGTCATCGCCGCCGTTGCCCTTGACCAGATCGTTGCCAAACCCGGTCGTGATGACATCCACCTGATCGGACAGGGTCAGGTCGAAATGCTCGACCCCGGTGAAATCAACGCGGTTGGTCGATGCATATCCGGTGTTGAAATTGCCGCCATACCCGGCCGCAAAGGACCCGTCCAAAACCCCGCTGTCCACGATGCCATAGCCATAGCCGGTCCAATCCAGAACCAGCCGGTCAATCCCGCCGCCCATCGAGGCAACATCGCGCCCGCCCGCCACCTTGATCCAGTCGGTCCCAGCGCCGGTGGACAGGTCGTCGTTGAAATTGGCCGCGAGGGTGGTGATCTGATCGTCACCCGCCCCGGTCACCAGCGTCAGCATGTCAATGCCCTGAACGGTGGCCGTGTCGCGATAGGTGGCCTGCACCCCCCCAGCCGTCAGGTCCAGAACCATGGCCTGGGTCGCGGTCAGAAAGCCCTTCTCGGCCACCCAGCGGTCATCGCCCAGGCCACCGTCGATCGTGTCGATGCCCCGCCCGGTGCGCAACGTGTCACTGCCGCCATTGCCAAGCACGCTGTCATTGCCGTCGCCCGTGGTGATCGTGTCAACATGATCGGACAGCGTCAGATGGAAATGCTCGACCCCGGCGAAATCGACACGGTTGGTCGATGAATAACTGGTGTTGAAGTTGCCGCCATACCCGGTGGCCAGGGTTCCGTCCGAAACACCGCTGTCCACGATGCCATAACCATAGCCTGCCCAGTTCAAAACCAGCCAGTCCGTCCCGCCGCCCAGGTTTGCAACGTCGCGCCCTCCCGCCACCGTCATCCAGTCGGTGCCGGCGCCGGTTGTCACCGTGTCGTTGAAATCGGCCGCAAGTGTGGTGATCTCATCATTGCCGGCGCCGGTGACCAGGGTCAGCATCTCGATCCCCCGCACCGTGGCCGTGCCAAGGTAGGTGGCCTGCACCCCCGCATCGGTCAGGTCCAGCACCATGGCCTGGGTTGCGGTCAAGAAACCCTTTTCGGCCACCCAGCGGTCATTGCCGGTGCCGCCGTCGATGGTGTCGATGCCCCGCCCGGTGCGCAATGTGTCGTCGCCACCATTACCATCGACACTGTCGTTGCCGTCGCCTGTGGTGATCGTGTCAACCTGATCGCCCAGCGTCAGGTGGAAATGTTCGGCCCCGGTGAAATCAACCCGGTTGGTGGATGCATAGCCCGTGTTGAAATTGCCGTTATAGCCTGCCGCAAACGTGCCCTCGACAACCCCGCTGTCAGAAATCCCATAGCCATACCCCGTCCAGTCCAGCACCAGCGTATCCGTGCCAGCCCCCAGGTCCAGCACATCCCGACCCTGGCCGCCGTTCAGAGTGTCGGCGAAGGCGCCGCCGTAAAGGTAATCGTTGGCGCTGCCGCCCGTCAGGTCGAACCGTTCGACCCCGGTGAAGGACATCGTATAGAAATACTCGGTCGTGCCATGGTTCACGACCGTGACCGTATGTGAATAGCTTTTGTAGCTGCCGTCCTGATCGCGGAAAATCCCGGTCGCCGCTGCCGACCAATCCATGATCAGCAGATCGGTGCCAGTCCCGCCGGTAAAGTTCGCATCCCACGACGTTGCCAGATCGACCGCCAGCGTGTCATTGCCGCCCCGCCCGTCAAAGGTGGTTGCGGTGCGTTTGAAATTGGGGTCGGTCGAGGTCATGCCCAGCAGGTTGACCACCGTTCCGCGCACGTCCAGAAAATCGTTGCCAGCCCCCGCCAGCAGCCCGATCGATTCAATCGACATCAGGATCGTGCCGCTGGACAGGGTGATGCTGCCGCCACCCTGTGCGTCCTTCAGATCAATCGTGTTGTTGCCGCCGGCCAGTTCGACAATCGCGCGGTCGATCCCCTCACCCCCATTCAGCAGGTCGATACCGCCTCCGCCGATCAGCGTGTCATTGCCAGCATTGCCGATCAAGGTGTCCGCCAGCGCGCCGCCCTTGAGCACATCATTGCCAAGGCCGCCGGTCAGAATGAACCGCTCGACCTCCTTGAAATACAGGCGCTGCCCTGACAGGCCGACACGATAGCTTTCGGCCTGACCGAAGCTGGGCAGGTCGCTGTCGGCCAGCACGCCATAAATGATCGCCTCGGTCGCGCCGCCCCAGTTCATGACCAGCAGATCGCTGCCTGAACCGCCGTTGAAATGATCGGTCTTGCCGTCCTGATCGCTGAAGCTGGCGGTATCGTCACCGCCATCGCCAAAGACCATGTCGGCGCCAGTGCCCAGGGTGATGACGTCATTGCCGTCGCTCAGCGGATCGGCGTCGTCAGCCTTGGTCTGGCCCGCCTCGACCTCGTAAAACCGGATACTGTCCAGCAGTGTGCCATCGGCATCGCCGCCGCCGATTTCGACAAAGGTCAGCCGGTTCTTGTCCTGCCCTGCGCCGGTGCCGCCAAAAACATCAATGTGATACACGCCGCCGCTGGATGTGGGGTCGATATAGGGCACTGGGCCGCCAGCACCTTGCCAGTTCAGCTTTTGCCCGCCCCAATAGATTTCCAGCCGGGCCAGCACCCCGTCCAGTTTGCTGGCCTCAAAGGCCAGCCGATAGCGCACGCCGTCTTCCACCTCGTCCAGCACCTGCGTGATGGCCACGTTGGTGTTCGGCGCATAGACCTCCATGTCGAGGCCAAAGCGCCCTTCTGCCGGGGCACCGGCGACGCCGTCGGTGTACAACTCCATCCCCGGACCGCTAAGCAGGGTCCAGCCGTCCAGTTGGCTCACCGCCAGGGCATAGCCATTCGCGGCAATCTCGGGGTCAAGGACCACCTCGAAACCACCGTTGATCACAAAGTTCCGCTCGCCCCCATGGATCGTGTCATCGCCGCCCGAATCGACGATCTGATCCGCCCCCAATCCACCCCGGACGTCATCATTGCCATCGCCCAGAAACACGGTGTCGCCACCCTTGCCGGCATTGATCTGGCTACCGTTATTCAAGCCGACAAGACGGTCCGCAAAGGCACTGCCGATGACGTTTTCCAGAGAGAGCAGCACGTCACCGGTCGCATGTCCCCCCGACGGCGCCCGAAATCCCGCATCGGCAGGGTTCTGGCGGCCAAGGTCGATGTCGACGCCCGCGTTGGAATGGCGGTAGCTGACCGTATCGGACCCCGCGCCGCCGTCGATCCGGTCGGCCCCGGCGCCACCTTCCAGAAGGTTGTCGGCGCCATTTCCGGTGATCGTGTCGGCGCCCGACCCGCCAATGGCATTTTCGATCACGGACACGCGCGACACCGACAGGTTGAAAACCCCACCCAGCACGTTTGAGAATGTGTCGGCGTTCAGGTTCAGAACCTGTTTGGCATTGCTGCCCGAAAAATTCAGCGTGTCGGTGCCGCCATTGTCATGCACCATGAAGTTGACATCAGATCCATAGCTGACGGCGGCATCCAGCTGCGCATTGCCGGTGTTGGAATTGTAGCCGTAGGTGGTGTCGCCGGTGCGGGTGTCGGTGCTGCCGCCGTACAGCCGGTCGATGGCAACGAAATCGGCCAGCACCGGGGTCAGCATGTACCGGAAGTCGGCATTCACGAAAGAGTTGGCAGTGCCGAACTCATCGCCGATGGCCGGCATGTAGGACATGACCGTATAGGCCACCGAGTCGTTCTGGTAATAGTTGCTTGTGCCAAAGGTGGCCGTCCCGTTGTAGTTGCCGCCGTGGCCAAGGCCCAGCGCATGGCCGATTTCGTGGATGTAGGTTTCGAAGGAATAGCTGTTGAACCCGGTGCCGAACCGGGTCAGCCAACCCGTGGTCAGCATCACAGACGCCGAGGTGATCGTGCTGCCGCTGATCACGGTATTGGCATAGGCGGCGCGGCCCGCATCGGAATCGTCAAAGCTGATCTCGGCTGCCCCGGTCGTTTCGACAAACTGGATGCCGGTCAGGTCGGTCCAGGTTTGCAACGCGGCGCGGGCCAGAGTTTTGCCTTGACCCGTCAAGGCGGTGACGTTGAAGGTCAACTGATCGTCTTCGCCCACGTCGAACGCCGCCGCCTCGGCGTCACCAAAGAAGGCCGCGCCATTGTTGGTCAGCTGCCAGGCGATCTCGTCGATGGTGAAGACCCAGCCGCCCGCGGTCTGGCTCATCCCGGTCAAAAGGTAGTCGCCCAACGAGGTGCCGGCGCTGTCCGCTTCGACAAAATAGGTTCCGGAATAGGTGGCGGTAAAGCTCAGGGCCGAGTCGGATTCGTGCGTGCTGCTGCCCGAGGTAAAGCCATTGTCGTCGGTCGCCAGAATGTTGCCCGCGCTGTCGCGCAGACGCAGCAGCGGGTCGGTGTTAAACCCAGTGCCAATCCCCAGCAGGCGAAAGTCATAGGTCTGGCCCGCCACCAGCTCGACGCGAAACCAGTCCTCGTCAGTGGTGTTGGAAATCGAGCCATATTCGCTACTGCCCAGCGTCAGGATGGCGCTTGTGGCAATGCTCTCGCCGTGGTCGCTGCCCTCAAAGCCGTTCATCGCCGGCCCAACCTGCGCACCGGGCAGGTTGCCCGCAAGATCGCCCTCAGCCACAAAACCCCATTCAAGGCAGGTTGCAGAGCGGGTCAGTGCCGAACACAGAATGCACATCAATGAAATTCCTTTTTGACAAAAATATTGCTACGTCAATGCCATCCCCGCCCACCGGGCCAACGGGTCGTCCGTGATGGTATGGTTTGAGGTGGTGGAGTGGCCTTGCGCTGTTTTGCGGGCCAAGGGTGGCGTTAATACCGTGCGAAACGCGCAGGATCTGGCAAAAGTCCGGCCTTGCCGGGCAGGATCGCCAAGCCCGCAGGCAACGGTGGCGGTCGACACGGTTGTGGCAATCAAAGATTCAATGGGGGGTGTTGAATGGCCGGTGTCCAAAGCAGACGGATCAAACGTGGCCACCTGAAACCCTTCCAGACTGTCTTTCAATCACTTTCAAGGCAGCTTGCCACCAAACCGTGCAAGAAATCAAGAGTCTGGGCAGTGCGCAAAACGGAGCAGGCCAATGCGCCAATATCGGCCGTGCGGAGGGGGCGACCGCGCCGTTGCGGCAGGCAAATCAGGGCGGGGCAGTGGAGCGGTATGTCTGCGGGATATTGAGGCGTGCAACCTGACTTTTTGACGGAAGTGCTTTCCATTGGGGGGAATGGGTTGCATGGCCGGGGTCTGGGTGCTTGTATGAAAGGGTTCAACATTTGGAGGTTTTTGCATGGCCAGCATCACGCGCCTATCGGTTCCGCCGCTGTGGCAGGTGACCCAACATCTGGCCGCAGTGGCCGCAGGTCGGAAACCGGCGGATCTGGTCATCACCGATGCGCGGGTCCTGTCGACCTATACCGACCGGATCAGCGGACCCAAGGAGATCTGGGTCGCATCCGGGCGCATTGCTGCGGTCAAGCCCTTGGGCGCGCATCGGGCGGGGCCTGCGCCTGCGGCGATCTACAGCGCCCAGGGCGGCATTCTGGCACCCGGCCTGTGCGACCCCCATATCCACATCGAAAGCAGCATGGTCACCGCCTGCGCCTATGCCGAAGCCGCCTTGCTGAACGGCACCACCACGATCTTTTGCGACAGCCACGAGATTGGCAATGTGATGGATGTGGCGGGCGTCGAGGCGATGCTCGAGGATGCCCGTATGGCCCCCTTGTCGATTTTCCTGACGGTGCCCTCGACCGTGCCCTCGACCTCGCCCGAGCTGGAGACGGCGGGGGGTGATCTGACCCCCGCCAAGATCGGCGCGCTGTTTGACCGCTGGCCCGAGGCGGTGGCACTGGGCGAAAAGATGGATTTCGTGCCGGTCGTCATGGGCGATCCGCGCAGCCATGGCATCATCGCCGAGGCGTTGAAGCGCGGTCGTCCGGTATCGGGGCATATGTATGGGCGCGAGTTCGTGGCCCCCTATGCCGCCAGCGGCGTGACCGACACACACGAGGCGGTGGACCGCGACATTGCCGACGACTTTGCCGATGCGGGGATTTGGGTGTTCCTGCGCGGCGGCAATCCGGCGACGCCGTGGAATTCGATTGAACAGGCGCTGGGCGCGGTCAAGGATTATGGCGCCTCGCACAAGCGGTTCTGCATCTGCACCGATGACCGCGATGCCGATGACCTGATGACCTTTGGTCTGGACTGGGTCGCGCGCGAGGCGGTCCGGCTGGGCATGACCCGCGAACAGGCCTGGGCGATGGGGTCGCTGCATGGCGCCACGCGGTTCGGGATGGACGGCGAAATCGGCGGTCTGGGGGGCGGGCGGCGGGCGGATATCGTGCTGTTGGACGACGATCTGCGCGTGCAGAACACCTGGTATGGCGGCACGCTTATGGTGGAACGGGCCAAGATCACCCCGGCGCTGGAAGAGACGCTCTCGGTGCGGTATCGCTACCCCGAGCGGGCCTATGACACGGTGCATGTGGGCAAACTGGGCCCGCTGATCCCCGCGCTGCCTGACCGACCGGTCACGGTCAACGCCATCGGCATCGAACTGCCCGGCATCGTGTTGCCGCACCGCCGCATCCCTCTGATCCCAGGCAAGGTCTGGGCCGACACGCTGACCGACCACAACCTGACCTTTGTCACCGTGATCGAACGCCACGGGCTTTCGGACGGGCGGCTGGCACATGGGATGCTGCATGACTTCGGGCTGCGGGACGGCGCGGTCGCCTCGTCCATCGGCCATGACAGCCACAACATCATCCTTGCCGGCACGTCCGAGGCGGACATGCAGATCGCGCTGGACGCGGTCACGGCGGCGCACGGCGGCATTGCGGTGGTGCAGGGCGGCAAACTGACCGCCTTTGTCCCCCTGCCCATCGCGGGCCTGATGTCGGACAAACGCGTGACCGAGGTGGCCGAGGAGACCCGTGTGCTGAAAACCGCCTGGGATTCGGTGGGGTGCCGGATTCCCTATATGGGGTTCAACCTGATCCCGCTGTCGGTGATCCCCGAAATCCGCATCACCGATATGGGCCTGGTCACGGTGCCGCAAATGCAAATCATACCGCTGTTCGAGCCGCTGACAAATGACTGACCTGTTCACCCTGTTGCCCAAGGCCGAATTGCACCTGCATCTGGAGGGGGCAATTCTGCCAGCCACGGCGATGGACTTGGCAGCGCGCAACGGGGTGACACTGGCGGCCGGAGCACGGGTTGAAACGCTCTACCGCTATGACGATCTGGCGGGGTTTCTGGCCGTCTATGGCGCGATCGCCCGGGCGGTGGTCAGTCAGGATGATTTCCGCCGGATCACCTTTGAAATGCTGGCCAGTTGTGCGGCGTCGGGGGCGCGGCATGTCGAGTTCTTCATCAGCCCCCATGCCCATCCCGATGTGCCCTTTGCCACGCAGTTCGCGGGCATAAGGGCGGGCATCGCGCAGGCGCGGGCGGCCTACGGGCTGACCGCCCTGTTTGCCCCCGGCATCAACCGCGAACAGGGGCCCGCGGCGGCCGAGGCCTATCTGGACGCCTGCCTTGCCCTGCGCTGCCCGGAAATGGCGGGCATCGGGCTGGATTACAACGAGGCGCCCTATCCCCCCGAACCGTTTGCCGCCGTCTTTGCCCGCGCGCGGGCGGCGGGGTTGCAGATCACGGCCCATGCGGGCGAGGGCGGGCCTGCGGCCTATGTCGCGGGCTCGCTGGACGCGCTGGGCGTCATGCGCATCGACCATGGTTATGCCGTCGTGAATGATCCCGACCTTGTGGCGCGCTGTCGTGCGGCGGGGGTGCTGTTCACTTGCTGCCCCAGCACGACCCGGTTCACCACGATCTGGCGCGACCTGACCGCCCCCGACCACCCGATCCGCCGGATGAAGGACGCGGGGCTGCGGGTCACGATCAACTCCGACGACCCGCCCTTCTTTGGCACGACGCTGGCCGAAGAATACCGCATCGCCCACCGCGACCTTGGGTTTTCGCTGGCCGATATCCGCGCCTCGATCCTGACCGGCCTTGCGGGGTCGTGGTTGCCACAGGCCGACAAGGACAGGCTGGCAGGCGAATGGGCGCAAGAGATTGACGCGCTGTTACAGGACCATGCAGACGGTCTTTGATTCTAGATAGTTCTCCAACCCCTGCGCCCCGTTTTCATAGCCCCAGCCCGATTCCTTGTGCCCGCCCTTGGGCAGTTCGGGGCTGAAATAGCTGTGGCAGTTGACCCAGACCGTCCCCGCCCGGATGCCTGCGGCCATGCGGTGCGCGGTCGACAGGCTTTCGGTCCAGACACTGGCCGCAAGGCCGTAAACGGTGTCATTGGCCTGCGCCAAAGCCTCGTCCATGTCGTCAAAGGGGGTCAGGGTCACGACCGGGCCGAAAATCTCCTCGCGCATCAGGCGCATGCTGGGGCGGGTGTTGGTCAGGACGGTCGGGGCATAAAACGCGCCGCCGCTGCGGGTGCCCCCGGTCAGCACCGTCGCCCCCTCGGCCCGCCCCTCCTTTACATAGGCGGCAACGCGGTCGGCTTGGGCCGTGTTGACCAGCGGCCCCAAGTCCGAGGCGGGGTCTAGGCCCGGGCCCAACCGCATCCGCCCCGCTTCGGCGGCGAGGGCTTCGGCGAACCGGTCGTGCAGGGCGCGCTGCACATAAACCCGGCTGCCCGCCACACAGACCTGGCCCGCGTTGCCAAAGATGCCCCGCGCCACGCCCGGCACCGCCAACGTCAGATCAGCATCCGCCATCACCACCGCAGGCGATTTGCCCCCCAGTTCCAGCGTCAGTTTCTTGAGGTTGCCCCGCGCCGCCCCCAGCAGAACGCGCCCCGTCTCGGTCGATCCGGTAAAGGCCACCTTGGCAACCCCCGGATGGGCCGTCAGCGCCGCACCCACCTCGTGCCCATAGCCGGTCAGGATGTTGACCACCCCCGGCGGCAGCCCGACATCCGCCAGCAACTCGCCCAGCCTGATCGCGGTCAACGAGGTTTCCTCGGCCGGTTTCAGCACCACCGCACAGCCCGCACACAGTGCCGGGGCCAGCTTCATCGCGGCCATCAGCAAGGGCGAATTCCACGGCACAATCGCCGCAACCACGCCGATGGGTTCGCGCATAGTATAGGCAAAGATGCGCTTTCCCGGCGGTTGGTGGGCGATCGAGGTGGGGATGGTGCTGCCCAATATCTTGGTTGCATAGCCCGCGTAATACCGAAACTGCGCAATCGCGCCCGGTATCTCGCCCATCCGGCCCGTGCGCAGCGTCTTGCCCTGATCCAGCGTTTCCAACTCGGCCAACTCGTCGGCATGGGCCTCGATCACATCGGCAATCCGCCACAACACCGCCCCGCGTGCCGCAGGGGTCAGCGCGGCCCACAGGGGCAGGGCGCGGGTCGCGGCGGCGACGGCGGCATCCGCCTCGGCGGCACCCGCCCGCGACAGGGTGGCCAGATGCGCGCCGGTGGCGGGGTCGAAGGCGTCAAAGGTTGCCGTGGTCGCCATCCACTCCCCCCCGATCCACAGGCGTTTCTGGCCGGGTTGCAGAAATGTCAGTGCGCCTTGGGTCTGGGGGGTCTGAGGTGTCATCGGGCGGCCTTTATCAGGGTGCGGGCGGCCAAGGCGCCGCGCAGGATGGAGTGATAGCCGGTGCAACGGCAGATATTGCCGGTCAGGGCGGCAGCGATGCCGTCCTCGTCCGCCTCGGGATCAGTGGCGAACAGATGGACTAGCGTCATCACCACCCCCGGCGCGCAATAGCCGCACTGAAAGGCGTTGGCCTGCGCCAGACCCTGTTTGACCAGCGGCGCATGGGGCAAAGCGTCCACCCCTTCGATCGTTGTGACCGCACGGCCCTCAAGCTGAAAGGCCATGACCAGACAGCCGTTGACCGCCTGCCCATCCAGCACCACCATGCAGGCCCCGCAGCGCCCGATGGCGCAGCCGATCTTGGTGCCGGTGGCCGACAGATCCTCGCGCAGCAGATGGGCCAGCGAGGTATCGGGCGCGGCATCCACCGTCACCGCCGCGCCGTTCAGGGTAAAGCGGATCGTCACAGCATCTCCTCGGGGGCAAAGGGGGCGGTTTGCGGCCATCGGCCTGTAAGCGCGGCGATGGCATTGGCTATGGCGGGGGTCACCGCCCCGATCCCCAACTCGCCCACCCCTCGCGGGCCATAAGGATCGCCGGGGTCAAGGGTTTCATCGGCAGTGACGGCCAGACGCAACGGACGGTCTTGGATCGTCGGCATCAGATAGGTGTCCAGATTCGTCGTCACAGGCAGGCCGCTGCGATACAAAACGTCCTCGGTCAGGGTAAAGCCCAGACCCTGCACCGCCCCGCCCTCGATCTGACCCAGATAGGACGCCAGATCGATCACCGGGCCAGCTGCGGTGTGCAGATGCAGGTCCAGCACGCGCACCTGGCCGGTCGCCCGGTCAAGCTGAACTCGGGCCAGGGTTGCCCCGGATTCAAAGATGAACCGGGCATTGCCGCCGGTGTAGGCGGCTTTGGGAAAGTCAAAGCTGGCCGAAGCCTCGGGCCGGTCGGTTTGCGCCAGATCGGCAAAGGTCAGGATCGCCGCCGCGCTGTTGCTGCCCACAACGACCAGCCCGCCGGGACACAGGCGCAAGGCCCCCTCGGGCAGCGACAGGCGGCGGCAACCGGCGGTCAGCAGATCCCGCGCAAAGCCGGGGGCCGCCAGATCGGCCAGACGCCAGACGACATAACCACCCCGCGAGGCGGTGGTGGACCCCGAATCGGGCGCCGCCCCCGTATCCCCCACGATGGGCCGCACATCGCTGCGCGCACAGCCCAGACGGTCGGCCACCACGGCCTGCAAGCCGGCCAACAGGCCCTGCCCCATCTCGTCCAACCCGCACAAAACCTCGATTCGGCCATCGGCGGCCAGACGCAGGGTGCCTGCGGCCCGGTCCTCGGGCAGGGTGCCAAGTCCGGTGCCCTGCCAGTTCAGCGCCATTCCCGTGGCAACATCCGGCCCGCTTTCGGCCCACAGCGGGCTGTCTGCGGCGGCCTGCAACATCTGCGACAACCGGTCCGAGGGAGCAATGGCCTGCCCCAAAAACCCCGGATCGCCGGGGCCCCGCAGGTTGCGGCGGCGCATTTCCATGGGCGACAGGCCGCAGGCCGCCGCCAGCCGGTCCATCTGACACTCCACCGCATAGGCCATCTGGTTCGCGCCAAAACCGCGAAACGCTCCGCAGGTGCCATTGTTGGTGTGCACCAGCCGCCCCCGCGTGGTGACATGGGCAGTGGTATAAGGACCCGCCGCATGTTCCAGCGCCGTTTCCACCACGGCAGGCGACAGCGAGGCATAGGCCCCGGCATCAGCGATCAGGTCCACCTCTTGCGCCACCAGCCGCCCCTCGGCATCGCAGGCGGTGCGCATGCGGATGCGCATGGGTGAGCGTTTGGTCCCCGCCGCAACCGACTCAGCGCGGCTCAGATGCAGGCGCACAGGGGCACCCGCCTTCAGCGCCAGCAGGGCGAGGGGGGCCTGCACCGTCAACTCGTCCTTGCCACCAAACGCGCCGCCGGTGGGGCTGGTGATGACGCGCAACTGCGCTTCGGGCAGGTTCAAGATGCGGGCCAGTTGCATCCGGTCGCGGGCCCCATGCTGGCCCCCCACCGCGATCAGCACCCCGCCATCCGGCTGCGGCACCGCATAGCCGCCCTCGGTTTCCAGAAAGCCGTGCATCTGGCGCGGGGTCACATAGGTCGCCTCGACCTGATGGGCCGCCGCCGCAAAGGCCGCCGCCGTGTCACCGCGCCTGTGGCCCAGATCGGCGGCAAGGTTGCCATTGGGATGCAGGGCCGGGGCGCCGGGGCTCAGCGCCTGTTCCGGGTCGTCCACCACCGGCAGCAGAGCATAATCGACGCGGATCAGCGCCAACGCCGCCTCGGCCGTGGCGGCATCGACGGCGGCGACGGCAGCGACCGCATCGCCGGTATAGCGCACAACATCCGCACACAGCGCCGGCTGGTCCTGCCACATGATGCCAAAGGCGTTCAGGCCGGGCACGTCGCGGTGGGTGACGACGGCGCGCACACCGGGCAGCGCCTCGGCCAAGGTGGTGTCGATCGACAGGATGCGCGCATGCGGATGGGCGGCGCGCAGGATGCGGCCCACCAGCATGTCGGGGGCGCGGTGGTCCGTCAGAAATGGAAACGTGCCGGCCACCTTGGCCGCCATGTCGGGCCGCTGGTGCCAGCGCGGGCCGTCCGGGGTCAGCACGCCTTGGGGGGCAGGGGCCGAGGGGGCGGGCGTGGTAATGGCACCGGCAAGGAGACCGGCCGCGACACGCCGACGATAGGCCCCGCTGCGAAACGCGCAATCCGGGGCGGTGATCTCCTCCAGGAGGGATTGGGTCAGGGCGGTGGTCGCCACCTCGGATCTTGGCAGACGGGTGGGGCGCACCGGCCCGCCGCCAACTGCCAGCGCCCGACTGTCACCCAGCAACCCCGCAACCACGATGACGGCGGGTGAAAAGGCGGCACGCAGGCTGACCTTGCGCCAGATGATTTGCGCATCCTGCGGGGTGCAAAGGGTCAAGGACAAGATCAGACCCAAAGGCGCGGCCAGCCATTCGGCCAACGCAACCACGCCAAGGGTGGTATCCAGCTGACACTCGGCCACCAGCAGCGCCGGGATCAGGCAGCCCGAACCCCAGCCGATGGTCCCGCCGATCGTCGCCAGACGCCGCACGCCGGGGGCGGCGATGTCGGCCATTGCGGCGGACAGCAGTGGTATCCCCGCCGCCTCGACCTCGGCCAACGTCGTGCCCGCGCCAATGCGCCAGCGGGTTCCCTCGCGCTCTATCCCGCAGGGCAACAGCCCGCCCAACGCCACCAGCGCCCCCGGTCGCGCCACCCCCCGCGCCCAGTCCAGTTGCAACGCCGTCCCGCCCGCCATGGCCTGCGCGCCCGGCCGCGCCAGCATCGCCGCAGCCTCGGCCAGCGAGGCGGGTTGCCAGACCTGCATCAGGCCGCCCCGGCCGTGGTGCCAAAGCGCAGACCTTTTTCCTTGAGCCAGCGACGATAGGCAATCGACGACGAATCCGCCCGCGTCGGCGTTTCCGCCCGCGCCTCCAGCGGCAACAGCAGGGGGCGCTGGTTTTCCACGATGATGCGGTCCTGCAAGAAGATCACCTGTTCGAACCGCAGCAGCGCCTGATGGGACGAGACGGAATCCACCAGCCACATCACCGGCTGCGCCCGGCACAGCCCCGCCTCCATGGGCTGGATGAACAGCGCGATGGCATCCAAACGGTCGGGGGCCGAAGGACAGATGCGATACAGCATCACCACAAAGGGCGACGGCACCCGGTAGGTCAGATGCACAAACGCCCCAGATGTTTCGGTGGCCGCCACGCGGGATTGAAAGAAGGTGCAGTTGGTCGCCCAGACCTCATCCACGTCGCGGCGGATTTCGCTGTCGTATTGCGGCACCTCGGTATGCGGTTCGGACCCCAGAATGTCGGTATGGACAAAGGGGAAATGCGCCATGTCGAGGAAGTTTTCCACCACCCTCAGCCCCGAGGCGCGCATCGTGACCCAGCCGCAGGGCACAAAGCGTCGGTCGTTCTCGCGCGATTCGGGAATGTCGAAGATGCCCCGTTCGGGCGTGCCAAGGGTCGTCCACAGACAACCATAACGTTCCTGCACCGGCAGGGCGCTGCCGTCGGCCATCACGCAGGGGCCGGGACCGATCACGATATCCTGCCCCAGCAGGCGGGTTGTTTCGGGAATAGCCAGATCGGTCAGGCTGGCCACGGCATACCAGTCATTCAGCGCCACGGGGTCCGTTGTGCGGGGCATGTCAGTGATCCGTCCATTGCTTGGTGCCGCCGTTTTCGGCCAGCCAGGCGGCGCGGCGGGTAAAGTGGCCGGGGGCCAGACGGTGGATGCGGTCGATGATTTCGGCCATGTCGCCGGTCTGCAACTGGCCATCCTCGACCACCACCTGCCCATCGACCATCGTCATCACCACATCCGACCCGCGCACGGCATGGACCAGATTGTGATGCAAGTTGAACCACGGCCCATCGCGGAAAAAGGGTGTCATGCGGGGGATGTCGGCCCGCACCGCGATGATGTCGGCCCGCTTGCCCGGTTCGATCGAGCCTACCTGATGATCCAGACCAATCGCCTTGGCCCCGCTGATCGTTGCCATCTTCAACACCTCCCAACTGTCCATCGCGGCGGCATCGCGGTGGCGCAATTTGCCCAGCAGACTGGCGACCTTCATCTCCTCGAACATGTCGAAGTTGTTGTTTTCCTTTTCGCCATCCGTCCCGATTCCCACCGGCACGCCCAGCGCCAGCATATCCGCAATCGGCGCAATCCCCGACGCCAGTTTCATGTTCGACACCGGATTGTGCGCCACCGACACCG
>CAMBWO010000067.1 GCA_945871285.1 Pseudorhodobacter antarcticus
ACCTCGCCCGTCGTGCTGTCCTGGGTGATGCAGGGGATCAGGCCGCTTGCGTCATATTTCAGGGTCGAGGGATCGAAAGCCATGCGGTTCTCCTTGGCGGGCGGCGCGTGCGGGTCTATCTAAGGGGTGCAACCCCGGAAAGCCAACCACCATGAGTGACAGCGATCTTGTCAAACTGTATTCGGGCCAGATTCTGGCCCTGGCCGCCGATATCCCGCATCTGGGACGCCTGCCCGCCCCGCAGGGCAGCGCACGCAAACGCTCGCCCCTGTGTGGATCGACGGTGACGGTGGATGTCGTCATGGAGGGGGGCCGCGTTGCAGGGTTTGCGCAAGAGGTCAAGGCCTGCGCCTTGGGTCAGGCTTCGGCGGCCGTTCTGGGGCAAAGCGTGATCGGGCGCACGGCGGCAGAGTTGGAGGCGGCAAGGGCTGCATTGGCGGCCATGCTGAAAGAGGGCGCCCCTGCCCCGGCGGCGCCGTTCCACGGCTATCAGGTGCTGATCCCAGCGCGGGGCTACAAGAATCGCCATGCCTCGATTCTGCTGGCGCTGGAGGCGACCTGCGAGGCGGTCGCTGCGGCACAAGTATAAAAAAAACCTCCGCGCATCCATGGGATGGCGGAGGCAAGTGGCGTTACCGATTAGGGCGGCGGAGGGCAGGTTCCTCGGGACAGAGGGTCCGCAGGCCCGTCAAGTCAGAACGCAGGCAATTCAGGCAGTGCCCGACAGGGTCAGGCCGACAAACAGAAGCAAGAACAGGACAACCACGCCGGCCAGATCATCGATCAGGGGGGAGGCTGGGCGAACAAAGAACTTTTTGACAGTGGACATCATCTGATCCTCGCTGGTTTGTTGCCCTATTGTTCTCATATCATTAACGGTTTGTAAAGAACTTTTGAAGAACATTTGAGAACAAAGCAGGTTTTATCCGACCGACAGCAGCCGGATCGCCCGGTCCTGATCCAGCAGCCACAAGAGCATCCGCGCCGCACGGCCCCGCGCGCTGTCCAAGCTGGGATCGTTGTGCAACAACGCGCGTGCGTCGCTTTGCGCCACCGCCATCAGGGCTGACTGGCGTTCCAGATCGGCGATGCGAAAACGAGGCAGGCCGGATTGGGCGGTGCCGATCAGGTCCCCTGCCCCGCGCATCGTCAGGTCTTCCTCGGCGATGCGAAAGCCGTCTTCGGTGTCGCGGATCACCTGCAAGCGCCGTCGCCCCGATTCGCTCAGAGGCGATTGATACATCAGCAGGCAGGTCGAGGCGGCGGACCCGCGCCCGACGCGGCCGCGCAATTGATGCAACTGGGCCAGACCGAAAATCTCGGCCCGTTCGATGACCATGATGCTGGCATTGGGCACGTTTACCCCCACCTCGATGACGGTCGTCGCGACCAATACCTTGGTCTGCCCCGAAGCAAAGCGCGCCATGGCGGCGTCCTTTTCGGCGGGGGGCAGTTGGCAATGAACCATGCCGACGACCCCCTCGCCAAAGATGGCGCGCAGGGCGGCAAAGCGGGCCTCGGCACTGGCATAGTCCATCACCTCGGAATCCTCGACCAAGGGGCAGACCCAATAGGCCTGCCGCCCCTCGGCCACAGCGCGTTGAAGGCGGGCGACCACCTCGTCCATGCGGGCAGAATCGACCAGTGCGGTCTTGATCGGCAGGCGGCCCGGTGGCTTTTCATCCAGCACCGACACATCCATATCGCCATAGGAGGCAAGCGCGAGGGAGCGCGGGATGGGCGTGGCCGTCATCACCAGCACATCGACCGCCTGCCCCTTGGCCCCCAGTTCCATGCGCTGTTCCACGCCAAAGCGGTGCTGTTCATCGACAATGGCCAAGCGCAGATCGTGAAAGGCGACATCCTTTTGGAACACCGCATGGGTGCCGACCAGAAGGGGGATGCGGCCAGCGGCGAGGTCTTGCAGTTTCGCCAGACGGTCGCCCCCTTTGTCGCGGCCCGTCAACAGTTCCAGCCGCACATCGGCGGCGCGGGCCAAGGGGGCGAGCGAGTCGAAATGCTGACGCGCCAGCAGTTCGGTGGGGGCCATCATGACGCCCTGCCCCCCCGCCTCGACCGCGATGAGCAGGGACAGAAAGGCGACCAGCGTCTTGCCCGAGCCGACATCCCCTTGCAACAGCCGGTTCATGCGCAGGGGCGCGGCCATGTCGGCGGCAATCTCGGACACCGAGCGGGTCTGGGCGCGGGTCAGGGGAAAGGGCAGGTCCGACAGGACCCGCGCTTGCAGTGCCCCGGTGCCGGTGGTGGCCAGACCTTTGCCCCGGCGCAGGGCAGCGCGAGCCAGCGACAGGGTCAGCTGGTGGGCGAAAAGCTCGTCATAGGCCAGCCGTTGCCGGGCAAGCGAGGTATGGGCAATGTCGAGCGGGCCTTTGGGCGCATGAACCGCCAGCAGCGCGGCGCGCCAGGTGGGCCATTCCTGCCGGTCCATCAGTGGGGGGTCGATCCATTCGGCAAGATCGGGGGCCCGTTCCAGGGCCGCGGCGACACCCTTGGCGACCATCTTCTGGGTGATGCCGGCGGTCAGGGGATAGACCGGTTCAAAGCTGGGCAGGCTGGCCGCCTCTTCAGGGCGCAGGATGTGATCGGGGTGGGCCATCTGGGCGATGCCATCGAACAACTCGACCCGGCCGGACACGATGCGGCGCTGACCGGTGGGAAGCAGGCCTTGCAGGTAGTCGCCTTTGGCGTGGAAGAACACCAGCGTGAACTCCAGTTTGGCATCGCGCACCATCACGCGGTAGGGGCGGCCGCGTGAGGCGGGGGGGAAGTGACTGCCCACCTCGACCTCGACCGTCACGGTGGCGGGCAGGATGACGTCGCGCAAGGAAGATTTGACGCTGCGATCCACGCCGGAATGGGGCAGCAGGAACAGCAGATCCTTGGGGCGGTCGATGCCCAGGGCGGCAAAGCTTTTCGCGGCCTTGGGGCCAATGCCGGTCAGGGTTTCGAGGCCGGAAAAGAGGGGGAACAGCTGTTCAGGACGGGTCATGTTGCCCCGGCGAGTGTCAGCCATGCGTCCTCGTCGATGATGCGGATGCCCAGGGCTTCGGCGGCCTTGGCCTTGGACCCGGCGCCGGGGCCCGCAATTACCAGATCGGTCTTGGCCGAGACCGAGCCCGCCACCTTGGCCCCCATCGCCTCGGCTCGCGCCTTGGCCTCAGACCGGCTCATCTTTTCCAACGTGCCGGTGAAGACGAGGGTCAGGCCCGCGACGGGCGACCCTTGGGTCATGCGGGGGGCGACGGGTTGGATGGTCAGTTCGGCCACCAAACGGTCGATGGCGGCGCGTTCGGCGGGGTTTTGCATCGCCTCGCTCAGGCTGTGGGCGACCACGTCCCCGATGCCGTCAATCGCAGTCAGTTCGGCCCAAGCAGGGTTGCCGGGGGCGGCGGTGGTGGCCCCAGCTTCGAACTGGTCCCATGTCATGTAGTGGCGGGCCAGCAGCGCCGCGACCTGTTCGCCGATGTGGCGGATGCCCAAGGCAAAGATAAAGCGGTCCAGCGGGATGGCGCGTTTGGCCTCGATCGCGGCGAAGAGGTTGGTGACGGAACGGTCGCCAAATCCATCGCGGTTCTTCAGCTTTTTCAGCGGGTTCTGCGCGTCTCTTGAAGCGAGCGTAAAGATGTCGGCAGGGGTGCGGATGGGCAGGTCGGGGTCCTTGAAAAACATCTCGACCTGCTTGGCACCCAGACCTTCGATGTCAAAGGCGGCGCGCGAAACGAAGTGTTTCAACCGCTCCACCCCTTGGGCGGGGCAGATCAGGCCGCCGGTGCAGCGGCGCACGGCGTCGCCCTCGTCGCGCAGGGCGGGCGAGCCGCAATCCGGGCAGCTGTGTGGGAAAACATAGGGCTGGGCATCGGCGGGGCGCTGGGTCAGGTCGACATCGGCGATTTTGGGGATCACGTCACCAGCGCGGTAGACCTGCACCCAGTCGCCGACGCGGATGTCCTTGCCGTTGCGGATCGGGCCGCCCTTGGCCCCGCGGCCGGCGATGTAATCCTCATTATGCAGGGTGGCGTTAGAGACGACCACGCCGCCCACCGTGACGGGTTGCAGCCGGGCGACGGGGGACAGCGCCCCGGTGCGGCCAACCTGAATGTCGATGGCCAGCAGGCGGGTCCAGGCCAGTTCGGCGGCGAATTTATGGGCAATCGCCCAGCGCGGGGTGCTCGAGCGGAGGCCCAACCGCGCCTGCAACGCCAGATCGTTGACCTTGTAGACCACGCCGTCAATGTCATAGCCCAAGGTGGCGCGTTGTGCCTCGATCCGGGCGTAATGGGCCAATAGGTCTTGCGGACTGTGGCACAGCACGGTTTCCGGATTCACCTGAAAGCCAAGGACCGCCAAGCGCTGGATGGCGCCTTGTTGCGTGGCGGCCAGCGGTTCGGACAGATCGCCCCAGCTGTAGGCGAAAAACCGCAGCGGCCGGGCGGCGGTGATGCTGGCATCCAGCTGGCGCAGCGACCCGGCGGCGGCGTTGCGCGGGTTGGCAAAGGTTTTCTCACCCGACAGCACCTGCCTTTCGTTCAGCGCGGCAAAGTCGGCGTGGCTCATATAGGCCTCGCCCCGCACCTCCAGCACTATGGGCGCACCAGTCAGAACCTTGGGGATGTCGGACATCGTCAGGGCATTGGCCGTGACGTTTTCGCCGGTCTCACCGTCGCCCCGTGTGGCCGCTTGCACTAGACGGCCGTTCTCATAGCGCAGCGACAGGGACAGGCCGTCAATCTTGGGTTCCGCAGTATAGTCCAGCGGGCCGGCATGGTTCAGGAATTTTCGGATGCGGTCGTCGAAATCGGTCACTTCGGCGGCAGTGAAGGCGTTTTCCAGGCTGAGCATCCGGACCCGGTGTGTCACCTTGCCAAAGCCCGAGGCAACGGCACCACCCACCTGATCCGATGGGCTGTCAGCGCGTTTGAGGTCGGGAAACCGGGCCTCGATCGCCGTATTGCGGCGTTTCAGCGCATCATAGTCGGCGTCCGTGATCTCGGGCGCGTCCAGGGTGTGATAGGCCAGATTGGCCGCTGACAGTTTCGCCGCCAGACGTTCCAACTCGGCACGCGCCGCAGCGGGCGTCAAATCCTCAACATCCGTTGTATCGGGCGACAATGTGGTCATGGCATCCCCCCTTTTTGCCCAAGGGTAAGGGGGGAAGCAGGAATGGTCCAGTGTCAGGCAGAGGCGGCGAGTTTGGGTTCTGCGGCAGCACTGGGTTCGCGCAGGACATATCCCCGGCCCCAGACGGTTTCGATATAGTTCTGGCCGCCGGTCGCCTCGGCCAGTTTCTTGCGCAGTTTGCAGATGAACACGTCGATGATCTTCAGTTCCGGTTCATCCATACCGCCATAAAGGTGATTGAGGAACATCTCCTTGGTCAGGGTCGTGCCCTTGCGCAGGGAAAGCAGTTCCAGCATCTGATATTCCTTGCCCGTCAGATGGACGGCGGCGCCGGAGACATCAACCGTCTTGGCATCCAGATTGACGTTCACCAGACCCGTCCGGATCACCGATTGCGAATGGCCCTTGGAGCGGCGGATGATGGCATGGATGCGGGCGACCAGTTCTTCGCGGTGAAAGGGTTTGGTCAGATAGTCATCCGCACCAAAGCCGAAACTCTTGATCTTGCTTTCGGTGTCGTCGGACCCGGTCAGGATCAGGATCGGCGTTTCCACCCGGCTAAGGCGCAATTGGCGCAACACCTCATGCCCGCTCATATCCGGCAGGTTCAGGTCCAGCAGGATCAGATCGTAATCATACAGTTTGGCAAGATCGATCCCATCCTCCCCCAAGTCGGTGCAGTAAACATTGAGGTTCGCGTGGGTCAGCATCAGTTCGATGCTGCGCGATGTCGTCGGATCATCTTCTACAAGCAGTACGCGCATTTCATGGCTCCGTCAGGCATCAGGTTCGTTAACGACTTTGGCGACCAATGGTTAACGGACCGTTACTCTGCCAGAACGGCGGAAGGAAACAACTTAAAGTTGTCGGTATTTTTGAAGGGTTGTGACTCGCAATGCCTTCTCGCCATGGTTTTCGACCGCAGCACGCCAGAATCCGAACTCCTCTTCGGACAAAGAATAGCGTTCCAGCGCCTCGGCCTGGGTAATCAGCCCGTGAACGACGGCTTTAACAACCACCGCCTTGCGACTGGCGACCCAGCGGCGGGTATCGGGGGGGGGAAGATCGGCGCGCGACAGAATCACCCCATCGGGGAGCATCACCTGTCGCGGGCCGTCCACTTTCTTGAGATACATGTCAAAATCCTCGTCCAACCGGGACAACTTGCCCGAGCGTCCTTAAGCAAGGGTGAAGCCAATGACTGGCAGGGCTTGAGAGTAGGGGGGATTTTCCTATATTGATCAGCGAAATCCCCCGGAAAGCCACAATCATGCGCGCCCACCCCCTCAATTCGCTGGGCCTGCCCAAGTCCCCCTCGCAGACCCGCGTGGTTGTGGCGATGTCGGGCGGTGTCGACAGTTCGGTCGTGGCGGCGATGCTGGCTGAGGAAGGCTATGACGTCGTGGGAGTCACGTTGCAGCTTTATGACCATGGCGCGGCCCTGGCCAAAAAGGGGGCCTGCTGTGCGGGGCGGGATATCCATGATGCGCGGCGGGTGGCGGAAACCATGGGGTTCCCACATTACGTGCTGGATTATGAGAACACCTTTCGCGAAGCGGTGATGGAGGAGTTTGCCGACGCCTATCTGTCGGGTGCGACGCCGGTGCCTTGCATCCGCTGCAACGAGCGGGTCAAGTTCAAGGATCTGCTGGCGACGGCCAAGGATTTAAATGCCGATTGCATGGCGACGGGGCACTACATTCAGCGGAAAATGGGTCTGGCTCCGGAATTGCACCGGGCGGTCGATGCGAACCGGGATCAGAGTTATTTCCTGTTCTCGACCAAGCCGGATCAGCTGGACTACCTGCGCTTTCCCCTGGGCCATCTGGCCAGCAAGGCGGAAACCCGGGCACTGGCGGCGAAGTATGGGTTGCCGGTGGCGGACAAGCCGGACAGTCAGGACATCTGCTTCGTTCCCAACGGGAACTATGCGGCGGTGATCGAGAAGCTGCGGCCGGGTGCGGCTGATCCGGGTGAGATTGTGGGTCTGGACGGGCAGGTGCTGGGGCAGCATCGTGGGGTTATCCATTATACGGTCGGGCAGCGGCGGGGGTTGGATATCGGCGGCCTTAGTGAGCCGCTTTATGTGCTGCGTCTGGACCCGGCCAGCCGCCGGGTGATTGTCGGGCCGAAGGCGGCGCTGGCCACCCGGACGATCCCCGTCCGCGAGATCAACTGGCTGGGCGACGCCCCGTTTGACAGCCGGGCGGAGTGGCATCTGGAA
Source organism: Pseudorhodobacter antarcticus (assembly GCA_945871285.1). Classification (GTDB taxonomy): domain Bacteria; phylum Pseudomonadota; class Alphaproteobacteria; order Rhodobacterales; family Rhodobacteraceae; genus Stagnihabitans. Next base: position 7,364 of record CAMBWO010000067.1, read on the forward strand.
GTCAAGGTCCGCTCGACAAGGCCCCCGCGGGCAGCGATCGTGCGGCCCTTGTCGGCGACCGAGGCGGAGGTGGAACTGCTGGACCCCGAGGATGGGGTGGCGGCGGGGCAGGCTTGTGTCTTTTATGCGCCCGAGGGCAGCCGGGTCTTTGGCGGGGGCTGGGTCTGGCGGGGGCGGTGATGTGTCCACGCGTGGACAATCCGGAAAACCTAAAAATATCAGTCCCTTAAATATCAGTTTTTACCTGATATTAAGACCTGCGCACCCAGCGCAGAGGTGACTTGTAGGATGGGCGATTCGCCCATCTTCCCTACAGATGCGCCAGGACGGACTGTGCCGCGCGCAGGCCGGGGGCCTCGCCGCCCTGGCCCAGGCGCTGCATCGTCAGGGTCATGGCGGCGTCTTGGGCTGCGCGGTCGGTCAGCAGCGACAGGACGGCGGGGGCGATCAGCGCGGGCTGACAGCGGGGGCCGATGAATTCGGGAACCACACGGGTGTCGGAGACGAGGTTGACCAGTGTCACCGTGTCGATCAGCAGGGCGCGGTTGGTCAGCCAGAAGGTAACGGGGTGCATCTTGTAGGCAATGACCATGGGCACATGGGCGGCGGCCAGTTCCAGCGATACGGTGCCCGAGGCGGCAAGGGCGACATTGGCCTTGGCAAAGGCGGCGCGTTTGGTTGGGGCATCCTCGATGATCTGGGGGCGCACGGGCCAATCTGCGGTCAGGTCGCGCACAAGGGCCGCAATATGTGGGACGGTCGGCAGGGCCACGCGCAAAGTGGGATAAGTTTTAGCGATTATGCCCAGGGTTTCACCGATGACCGGGGCAAGGCGGGTGACTTCGCCGCGCCGCGACCCCGGCAGGGCGAGAATCAGGGGGCCTTCCCCTGCGATCAGGGCGCGTTCGGCCTCGGTTGCCAAGGGTTCGGCCACGACGGGGTGGCCGACGAAATCGCAGGTCATGCCGGCGGCGGTCATCAAGGGCGGCTCGAACGGCAGCAGGGCCAGCACGTGGTCGATGACGCGGGCCATCTTGGTGGCACGGTGGGGGCGCCAGGCCCAGACCGAGGGGGCGACGTAGTGGATGGTGCGCTGAGTCGGGCGGGCGGCCTTGATGATTGCGGCCACGCGCAGGCAGAAATCGGGGCTGTCGATGGAGATGACGGCGGCGGGGTTCAGGGCGAGGGCGGCGGCGGCCGTTTCAGCGATTCGTTTTTTCAGGTGGAAATACTTTGGCAGCACCTCGACCAGGCCCATGATCGAGAGTTCCGACATGGGGAACAGGGATTTCAGGCCCTGTTCGGCCATCATCGGGCCGCCGATGCCGTGAAACTCGACCTCCGTCAACTGCCGCAGGCCCGCCATCAGGGCCGCGCCCAGACGGTCACCCGAGGGTTCGCCTGCGATCAGGAACAGTTTCAGCACGGCCGCGCCCAGAGGAACAGGCCGAGGGTCGCCGCCTCTGCCTGCATGGCGGGCAGATCGAGGCAAAGGACCGCGCCCGCCTGAAACGCCACGCCGCCAAGGCCAGCAGCGGCGGCGGCGCGCAGGGTGTGGGGGCCGATGGTGGGTTGGTCGATGCGGGTGTCCTGACCGGGTTTGGCGGCTTTGTAGAGCAGACCGCGCCCTTGGGACGGGTTGGGGCGCAGGGTGGCGGGCAGGGTTGCGACCTGGGCCAGCATGGCATCGGTGCCGGGCAGAGCCTCGACCGCCAGACACAGGCCCTGCGCGACGCAGGCCCCCTGCCCCACATCGACAGCGCCAAGGGCGGTGACGATGGCGGCGGCGCGGGTGGCGTCGGCTTCGTCCTGCGGGGTGAGGCTGCCTGCCAACAGTCCGGGGCCGGGCAGCAGGGCGGGGACGAGGGTGCCAAGGCCGCGAATCGTGAAGCCCTCCTCCTCGAAGATGCCGATCACGGCGCGGAGGGTGGCGTCATCGCCGGATTGCATGGCCGAAAGGAGGCGGGGCACCAATTGGGCGGTGGCGGGGTCGAAGAGCGCGGGGTCGAGACGGGGGCGTTGGACGGCCCCGGCAAAGGCTACATCCGTCACGCCTTGGTCGGACAGGGCGCGGAGCAGCGGCATCAGGCGTTCGAGGCGGAAGGTCAGGTCGGGGGTGACATCGGTGGGCGCAAAGCCGTCCAGAACGCAGACCAGCGGGCGGGTGTCCAAAGCGGCGATCACCGTGGCGGGCAGGGTCCCGGTGCCCGCAATCAGGGCAAGCCGGGTCATTTGGGAGTCAGGAAAGACCGGTCGGACCGGCCCAGAATGAAGTCGGTCATTTCCAGCACCTGCGGCGCGGTGGCGGTTTCGGCCAGGGCGCGGACGCGGTCCAGAAAGGTGCCCTCGCCCCGCGCCAGATGGTCATAGGCGGCGCGAAGGGCCTGAATATCGGCGCGGTCCATCCCCCGGCGCTTGAGGCCGACGAGGTTCAGCCCGTCCAACTCGCCGCGTGGACCCTGGACCAGGCCGTAGGGGATGACGTCATTGGTGACCATGGTGACGGCGCCGATGATGGCGCCCTGCCCTACGCGCACCCATTGGTGGATGCCCGACAACCCGCCGATGATGACATCGTCGCCAATCTGGCAATGGCCCGCGATGGCGACCTGGTTGGCCAGGATCACGCGGTTGCCCAGACGGGCATCATGGCCGATATGGGCGCCGGTCATCAGCAGGCAGTCGTCACCGATTTGGGTGAGGCCGCCGCCGCCCTCGGTGCCGGTGTTCAGGGTGGCGCCCTCGCGGATGCGGCAGCGGGCGCCGACGATCAGGCGGGTGCGTTCGCCGCGATATTTCAGGTCTTGCGGCACCTCGCCCACGGTGGCGTGGGGGAAGATGACGGTTTCGGCGCCAATATCCGTCCAGCCGGTCACGACGGCATGGGATTTGACGTGGACGCCTTCGGCCAGCGTCACCTCGGGGCCGATCAGGCAGAACGGGCCGACGGTGACATCGGCACCCAGGGTCGCGGCGGGGTCGACGACGGCAGAGGGATGGATGCGCGGGGGCGCCATGAATCAGGCCTTGGGCAGGTCGAACATGGCGGTGAAGGTGGCCTCGGTCGCAAGTTCCCCCTCGACCATCGCGCGGCCTTCGAATTTCCAGACGCGCCCGCCGCCCCGCAGGGTTTTGACGTGCAGTTCCAGCACATCGCCCGGCACCACCTTGCGGCGGAATTTGACGGCATCGACGCCCATGAAGAACACCTTGGCCTGTTTGTCGATCAGGCCCATGGTGACGCCGACGAGGACGCCCGAGGTCTGGGCCATCGCCTCGATGATCATCACGCCGGGCATGATGGGCATGTCGGGGAAATGACCCTGGAAATGCGGCTCGTTGTTGGTGACGTTCTTGATGCCGACGCAGCTTTCCCCCGAGACGATGTCACGCACCTTGTCGATCAGCAGAAAGGGATAGCGGTGCGGGATGATGCGCTGGATCAGGGCGAGGTCGGCAAAGTGGATGGGGGCGGGGTCGGTCATGTTCGCTCCTAAATCAGGCGCGCCGCGCGCGGATGCGGGGCAGTTCACCCTGACTAGCAACTAAGAGGGGGGGAAACAAGGTTCAGGGGGCGGGCGGGGGGGTCGTGGCGCCGTCGCCAAGGCGGGCGTCCAGTTCGGCACGGGCGCGGTCGGTGACGTCGATGCTGTCAAAGGACAGGATCACGGCGTCGTGGTTGAGGATGGCGAAGGCGCCCAGTTGGCGCATCAGGTCGGCCAGAATCGGCACGGCGGCGTCAAAGAACTGTTTGCGGCCGGTGTCGCGGTCGAGGGTGAGTTGCTTGGCCTTGGCCTCTTGCGCGGCGCGGATGCGTTCGACCTTTTGGTCGAAGGCGGCGGCGAGGTCGGCGAAGGCTTCGGCGGTGACGGTGGCGCGCTGGGTGGTCAGGGCGGCCTCTTCGGTGGACAGGTCAGCCTCGATCTGGCGGTTTTCGGCGGCGAGGGCCTGGGTGGCGGCCAGGGATTTCGCCTCGAGCGCGCGACCGTAGAGAGAGGCGCCATAAAGGCGGTCCTGATCCAGTGTGAGGATTTGCGTCGCAGCCTCTTGCGCGGCGAGGGGGGGCGCAGAGAGCAACCCCAGGGTCAGGGCAAGGGCCAGCAGCGGGCGCATCAGAACTTGGTCGCGATGGTCAGATCGAAGGTCTGCTCCTCGTCATAGCTTTCCTTTTGCAGCGCGCGGGTGAAGTTCAGGCGCAGCGGGCCGATCGGGGTTTTCCAGAACAGTGAAAGGCCGACGACCGACCGCATTCGGAAGCTGTCATCGACGTCGCCGCCCGTGCCTGCGATATCGTCCAGCCCCCAGACCGAGCCCACATCGACAAAGGCGCCACCGGTGATGCCATATTCCTCGGGCAGACCGAGCGGGAAATCGGTTTCCAGGTGGGCGACGGCATAGATGTTGCCGCCCAGCGCATCCTTATTGGCGGCCAACTCATCGCGCGGGCCAAGGCCATTCGGCCCAAAGCCGCGGATCTTGCCATTGCCGAAATAGCGTTCGGTCACGGTCGAGGTGTAACCGTCCAGCGTGCTGAGCACGCCGCCCTCAACGATGGCGCGCAATTCGACCTGATCGTTCAGGACGCGGGTCTGGGCCAAGGCCGCGAAGGTGGTGTCGATATAGGTGGTATCGCCGCCAAGCCCGGCCAAGTCCTGCCCGAAACGGATCAGGACGCCGCCGCCGGGGTTGATGCCGGACTGGCGGTTGTCAAACGAATAGGCATAGCCGAGGCGCGAGGTCAGACGGTCGCCCTCTTCCCGTTGCAGGATTTCCGAGGATTCGGGCGTGTCGACATTGGTGATCTCGTCCTGCGACAGGGTATAGGACAGGCGCAGGCGGCTGAAATCGGACAAGGGGAAGCCGAGCGACGGCGACAGAGACAGGCTGCGCGCGTCGTAATTGGCGTTGTTGTGCGACGCGGTCGACAGGGCCGCCGTAAAGCCGAACGCGACATCGCGGCCCAGAAAGGACGGATCGCCGAAATCGAGCACAGAATCGACATTGTCGGTGCCGCTTTGGATGTTGACGGTCAGGCTTTGCCCGCGACCCAGAAAGTTGGTTTCGCTGAAGCCCAGGTTGACGCCAAAGCCGTTGGCGATGCCGTAGGTCGCACCAAAGCTGAGCGAACCTGTCGGCTGTTCGCTGACCTCGACCTTGACGACGGCCTGATCGGCGGAACGGCCCGGTCGGGCGTTGACGGCGACATCCTGAAAATAGCCCAGGGCGCGAATGCGTTCGGCGGCCTGACGGATTTCCGATGGGTTCAAGGGATCCCCCTCAACCGTGCGGAACTGGCGGCGCACGACGCTGTCCAGCGTGGTGGTGTTGCCTTCGATGTCGATGCGTTCGACAAAGACCCGCTCGCCGCGCACGATGGCAAAGGTGATGTCCACGGTGCCGTTGCTGTCATTGCGGGTGACGCGGGGATCGACGCGGACAAAGTTCAGGCCCATTTTCAGGGCCAGCGATTCCATCGCGTTCACATTGTTGTCGACGACATTGGGCGAATAGGTGACGCCGGTGCGCAGGCGGCGCACCTTGTCAAAGGCGGCGGCGTCCAGACCTTCGACCTCGGACACGGTGGTGACGTTGCCGATCTTGAAGCTGCGGCCTTCCTGGATGGTGAAGGTCAGGAAGGTGGCCTCGCGCTCACGCGAGTATTCGGCGGTCGAATCAAGGATTTGAAAGTCGATATAGCCGCGCGACAGGTAGAAATCGCGCAACAGTTGTTCGTCCAGCGGCAGGCGGCTTTCGTCCAGCGTGTCGCGCTGGATCAGGGCGCGCAGGATGCCGGCCTGTTTGGTGCGCAGCAACTGGCGCAGGCGGTAATCGGAGTAATCGCGGTTGCCGATGAAATTCAGGCGCTGAATTTCGGCCACGTCGCCTTCGGTGATTTCAAAGACAAGGCTGATGCGGTTGTCGGGCAGGCGGATGATCTTGGGCGTGACATCGGCGGCAAGGCGACCCTTGGCGCGGTACAGTTCGGCAATCGCGGCGGCATCGGATTCGGCTGTGGCGGGGGAATAGACCAAACGCGAGCGGGATTTGGTCACGTCCGTCAGTTCGGCATCCTTGACGCGCTTGTTGCCCTGAAAATCGACGATGTCGACCATCGGCAGTTCCTTGACCGCAATCACCAGCGTGCCGCCCTGCGGGCGCAGTTCCACCGATTCAAACAGGCCGGAATTCACGATGCGCTGATAGGCGTCGTTCAGGGCGGCGGCGCTGACCGAATTGCCGCGTTCAAGGGCGGCAAATGCCAGAATCGTGGCGGCATCGACGCGGGTGTTGCCCTCGATCGTGACGGCGGTGAAGGTATAGCTTTGGGCGGCGGCGGGCTGCGGGCCGGTGAGGGCCAGCATCAGGGCCAGGGTCGCCGCACTGGGCAGATTGCGACCGATGCGCGCCGAAAGCCGACGCTTGGCGCCTACCGTTTTTTGCATGTTCCGCCCCATAACGACACCCTGTCAGGACCTGACTAGCTTTTCGGTGCGGGCTTGTCAAAAGCCTGCGGGGCCGGTTCGTGGGGGTGCGTGGAACTGGGGCGGAAATCTGCGTAGAAACCTGTGGATAAGAGGTCAGCAGAGGAACAGGTCGTTCGAGAAGGCAAACAGCATCAGGCCGATCAGGATGGTCAGGCCAAAGGTCATCAAGACTTGCAACGCGCCATCGGTGGGCGGGCGGCCTGTGATCGCCTCATACAGATGGAAGACAAGGTGGCCACCGTCGAGGATGGGAATCGGCAAGAGGTTGGCCAGGCCGATGGTCAGCGACATCAGCGCAAGGGTGCCGATGAAGGTTTCAAAGCCTGACTGCACGGCGGCGGCGGCGACCTTGGCCATGCCGATGGGGCCGGAGAGGTTGCAACTGCTGATGGTGCCCGCGACGATTTGCACGATGCCGTTGAGGTTGGTTTTCGCCATGAACCACGAGCGTTCCACGGACAGGCTGGCCGCCTCCCACAAACCGGGGGTGCGGGTGGTGGGGCCGAACAACTGGCCGCCGGTGACGCCGATCAGCCAGCGGGTGTCGAACCCGCCTGCGGCATTGGGCAGGTCGGCGCGGCGCGGGGTCAGGGTCAGGTCGATGGTTTCGGTGCCGCGCTGGATTTTCAGAGCCATGGGGGCGCCTTGGGACGCCTCGACCAGGGGGGGCATCTGGTCAAAGGCGGTGATGGGCAGGCCATCGACGGCAAGGAACAGATCGCCGGGTTGCAGGCCGGCATCCTCGGCGGCCGAGTTCAGGGTGACGGACTGGACAAGGGGCGGCACGGGGTTGGGGCCGGTCAGGGTCAGGGTTTGGCCTGCGCGGTCAATCACATAGGTGACGGCGGCGCGGTCGGTCAGGGATTTGGCGACGGTGGCGAGGGTTGAAAAATCAGGAGTGGGGGTGCCGTCCAGCGACAGGATGCGGTCGCCCACTTGCAGCGGCACGGTGTTGCCGGGGAGGTCTTCGATCGAGCCTACGACAGGGCGGTCATCCGACACGCCGGACCACAGGATCAGGCCAAAGAACAGGGCCACGGTCAGCACGATGTTGAAGGCGGGGCCGGCCAGGACGGTGGCAGAGCGGGCCCAAAGGGGGGCGCCCTGCATGGTGTGGCGTTTTTCGGCTTGGCTGAGGCCGGCGGTGGAGCCGGGGCGGGAGGCGGCGTCGGCGTCACCCAGAAAGCGGACATAGCCGCCAAGCGGGATCAGCGCGATCTGCCAGCGGGTGCCGCGTTTGTCGGTGCGGGTCCAGATTGGCTTGCCGAAGCCGATCGAGAACACCTCGGCATGGATGCCGCACCAGCGGCCGACGATGTAATGGCCGTATTCGTGGATCGTGACGATGATGACGATCACCACCAAAAGCGCGGCAAAGGCCTGCACCCCGCCGCCAAAGGCCGAAAACAGTGATGTCAGTTCCAAATCACGCCCCTATGTTGATTGGCTGGCACGCAGGCGCGCCAGTTGGTCCATCGCCAGAACGTCATCCAGCGAGGTCGCGGCATTTGCAAGGCTGGTTTCGGCCGAAAGCCGGGCCAGCGTCGTTTCGACCAGCCCTGCCATATCCATGAAACCGATCTGGCCGGAAATGAACTTGTCGAGAGCGATTTCCTTGGCGGCGTTGAACACGGTGCCGGCCATGCCGCGCACCTCCATCACCTCACGCGCTAGGCGAAGGGCGGGGAAGCGGGCGAGGTCAGGGGCGCGGAAGGTCAGGCGGCCGACGTTGGCGAGGTCGAGGCGGGCGACGGGAAGGGGTGCGCGGGTGGGCCAGTTCAGGGCGTAACCGATGGCGTGGCGCATGTCGGCGGCGCCGAGGTGGGCCATGATCGCGCCGTCGTGAAAGCCGACCATGGAATGGATCAGCGATTCGGGGTGGATGATCACCTCGATCTGGTCGGGGGCGACGTCAAAGAATTCGCGAGTTTCGATGACCTCCATCGCCTTGTTGAACATGGACGCCGAATCGATGGTGATGCGGGCGCCCATCGACCAGTTGGGATGGGCAAGCGCATCGGCGACCTTGGCGCTGGCGAGGCGGTCCAGCGGCCAGTCGCGCAGGGCGCCGCCCGAGGCGGTCAGGATGATGCGTTCGACGGCTGAGATATCCTCGCCGGTCAGGGCCTGAAAAATGGCGGAGTGTTCGCTGTCGACCGGCAGGATGCGGCCGCCTTTGGCAGCGGCGGTGGCCAGCATCAGGGGGCCTGCGGTGACAAGGCTTTCCTTGTTGGCAAGGGCGAGGGTCGCGCCTTGGGACAGGACTTGAAACCCCGGTTGCAGGCCCGCGGCACCGACGATGGCGGACATGGCCCAGTCGACCGGGCGGTCGGCGGCGTCCTGCATCGCCTGAGCGCCTGCGGCGGCGTGGATGCCGGACCCTGCAAGGGCGTCGCGCAGGGCGGGCAGGCAGGTGTCGTCGGCGCAGACGGCGACCTCGGCCCGCAGGGCGCGGGCCATGGTGGCAAGGCGGGTGGCGTTGCGGCCGCCGGTCAGGGCGACAGTGTGAAACGCGGCAGGCCCGCCCATGTGCATGAGCAGGTCAAACGTGCTTTCGCCGATGGACCCGGTGGCCCCGAACACGGAAATGCGGCGCATGGGTCAGGCCACTCCGGGCAGGAACAGGGTCAGGGCCTGTACCGCCAGTGTCGCCCCGATCAGCGCGTCAAAGCGGTCGAGCACGCCGCCGTGGCCGGGGATCAGACCGGAGGAATCCTTGACCCCGGCGCGGCGTTTCAGCCAGCTTTCGGCGATGTCGCCGATCTGTCCGGCAAAGGCGACGAGGGGCGACAGCAGCAAGAGGCCGGGTGGAAAGCCATACCAGACAAAGACCGCCCCCACGATGGTGGCGCCGATCCAGCCTGCAATTGTGCCGGACCACGTCTTTTTCGGGCTGACGCGCGGCCAGAACTTGGGGCCACCGATCAGGCGACCGGCGAAATAGCCCAAGGTGTCGGAGGCGACGACGACCAGCACCAGCCAGACGAAGACCCCGGCCCCCTGCCCCCGCAATGTCAGGAACCCGGTGGCCGCCACCATCACGGCAAGGGCATAGATTGCCATCAAGCGGCGGTCGCCGCGCCGGGTGAGCAGCAGGCCAAGCGAGGGAATGGCAAGCAAAGCGGCCCCCCAGGGCGACAGGATGAGGGTCCAGACAAACAGACAGACGGCGGCCAGAACGCCCAAGGCGATGGAAAACGGGCCGGATGTGTCGGCGGTCAGTTCGGCCACCTCCCAGATCATGGCGGTGACCAGCAGAAGCACGCCGATCAGGAACAGGATGCCGCCCTCATAAACCTCGAACACGCCAAGGGCGATCATCACGGCGGCAGAGGCCAGTCTGACGTTCAGATCTGCCCAGCGGTCCGGTGGGGTCATGCCGTGGCGACCCCGCCGAAACGGCGTTCCCGGTTGCCAAAGCGGGCCAGGATGGCGGCCAGTTCGGCGGGGGTGAAATCCGGCCAGAGGGTGGGGGTGAATTCGTATTCGGCATAGGCCGCCTGCCAGGGCAGGAAGTTCGAGGTGCGCGTTTCGCCCGAGGTGCGGATCACCAGATCGGGGTCGGGCAGATCGGCGGTGTCAAGCCGCGTGGATATGAGCGCATCCGTCACCTCTTGCGGGGCAAGGCGGCCTTCGGCGATGTCGACGGTGATGGCGCGGATGGCGCGGGTCAACTCATCACGCCCACCATAGTTGATGGCAACGGTCAGGTTCAGGCGGGAAAAGGGGGCGGTGCGGCGCTCGATCCCCTCCATCAGGCGCTGAAGTTTGGGGTCAAGGCGCGAGCGGTCGCCGATAAAGCGCATTCGCACCGATTCGGCAGCCAGGCGGTCGGCCTCGCGTTCGATGTAGCGGGCGAAGATCGACATGAGGCCCAGAACCTCTTCGGTCGAGCGTTTCCAATTCTCGGTCGAGAAGGCGTAGATGGTCAACCAGCGGATACCGAGGTCGGGGGCGCAGCGGACGATTTCCTTGACCCGTTCGGCGCCCTTGCGGTGGCCGACCAGCCGGGGCCAGCCCTTGTTGGTGGCCCAGCGGCCATTGCCGTCCATGATGATGGCGACATGGTCTGCCTGTCTGTTCGCCTCACCTGCCGCCATGGTCGCACCGTCCGA
>CAMBWO010000068.1 GCA_945871285.1 Pseudorhodobacter antarcticus
AAGCATGCTGCGGGGATCATCGGCCGGACTGCCCAATTCTAACCGACCTCGGGAATGGCCCCAGCCCCGTCAACAAGATTGGCACTGCAAAGAAGACCGGTCCGCACAGTTTAGGAAGACCGGTCATTGCACACCAGCGCCAACATCAACCCGTGGATTGACATTGCGCTGCATAAGCATGACGGTCGGCGGGCTCGGTGTTCATGGGGTGTAGAACCCCCGAACTCAATCGGGAATGGGGAAGGGTGGACCCAATTGCGGCACCCGAAGCCCCAGCCGCCCCCGCGACTGTATGCGGTAGCGTCCCTTCATTCTGCCACTGGGCCAAATTGCCCGGTGTCGCGTTGCTCTTAAATCCGAGACGGCGCGCGTTGGACGCTATTCCTTGCCCTTAAATGCGAGATTCTGCTTCCAGAGGCGGCGCTTTTCTTTGGTTTTGTCTCGCTATTTGATCAACTGCAGTAAGCAAACGGGGCTCCTTTCCATAGGTGCGCAATAAGGCGGCTCTTGCAAATCCGTCGATACTGCGGCTGAACAACGCCGCTTTGATAAGCGGATGTGCCTGAGCCGCAGCGATGGCGGCAAGGCAGAAGATCCTGACGCCTGGTCTGGGGTGCTGCAGTGCGAATGCCGTATCCCCGCGGACAGTCTTGAGTGCCATGGCAAAGGTGACTGCCCGCATGGCACGCCGGAGGAGGGCGGCACTGTTGGACGCAATCGCGAGTTCGAGATGCCCTGCCCCGCGGCGAGCGCGGCGGAGCAGTTTTTCGGACGCGAGCTCGCCATGTGGAATGGCGAAGATCGAAAGAAGCCTTGTGCCGCAAATCTGGCAATCGAATGCCCATGCCCGCCGCCAGTGCCTCAGCGCAAGGCCCTGGCGGGAACATTCGGGGCAAGATTGAAACGGGAATTGTGCTGTCAACAGTGCTTCTGCTTGTGACATTGGCGGAAAAACCAGAGACCCCACAGTTTTCGGATCAAGACGAGCTGCGATGGCTATCTTCTTTAAAGTTGCCATATCAACTTCAAAATCAAACGTGGCGGGATGCCGAACGGCGATACCGATATGGGCCAGCAGCTCGTCGACCTCACAGTAGTTTATGGTCGCCAACCGTATCAGCCAGCCAGAAAGCAGTTCATCCGGGACAGGTGCGACGGTCTTCGGCAGTGGGCGGAGCGTCACCCCCCTGCCCTCTCGAGCCGCCGTTGATGCGTAGCGTGGCGGGACCAGACCGGCGTCCATTTCGCGATAGCATCATCGGTGATGCATTCCTCGCCTGAATGTATGGCATCGATGGACAGATCCTTGACCAAAGCGAAGATGCGTGATGTCACCCCGCCGGTCTGTGCCAATATCTGTTTGAGCGATTTGACCTTCAGGTTGGATTTTTTCTCGAGCGGCATAGCCGCGATCAGGGTCTGGATCATGTCCGAGAACTCAGCGTCATCACGCCAATTCGGCAAGTGATGCTCGTCCAATCGCCGCGCTAGCTGAACGTCGCCGCGAATGGCATCGACCGCTTCGCTGACCCCAAAGCAAGCCAGCGACGCCTCCAACTCGTTGCTGAGATAACGCAGGACGTTTAGAAAGCGGCGCTGTTCGCGGTGCGTGCCAGCCAACAAATTGTGGACCTCGTCGATCATGATCATCCGCAACCCAAGGTCGCGAAGAAGGCTCACAACGCGAACCTCCAGTGAAGCAACGCTTTGGGCGCGCAAACTCAAGGCCGCTGCAGGCGCACCTACCGCGGCGAGGATATGTAGATAGAACCGCCGCTCGTCAGGGGCCGGAGGCGCCTGAAGCAGAAGAAGCGGGGTGCGAGTAATGCCCAATTCCGAATCGTATTCCGGCGCATACCTGCGCGACAGGTTACGGGCGATCATGGTCTTGCCGATGCCAGAGGCACCATGCACGAGAAGGCCAGGCATGCGGGTTTGTCGTGGCGCCTCGATCAGGCTCTGCAACCTAGCCAACACTTGCTCCGCCCGCGGAAAGCCGATCCAGATGTCCGATTGAATGAGGGCAATACGGCCGTCTACCCCAGTTCCGTCTGTCCTCAATTCACCATCTCTCCACTTTAAACAGCGGGCGCGATGTATCACCCGTGTCGACAGGACGCAGCCCTTCGAAGGTTGAATCAGCCGGGCTCGAACCTTTCAAAGTCCCTTTTCTTTCACGGGATCGTCGTTCGGCCTTGGTGAGCTGGCGGCTTTCCCCCTCGATCTGGCGTTGCTGCCGGATTAACTCGGCAAGGACCAACTCATTGGACCCCGTTCGGCCCAACGCCCGTGCTGTTTTCATCGCCTCACGATATTCCCACAAAGACACGGGCGGAATCTCCAGGTTGCGGTACCGCGCCTCAATACACCTTCCACCATCCAATTCGACCCATATCACTGAGAGATTGCGGGGATCGTAGCGGACGACCACCTTTCCGTCCTTGCGACCAACATGCCCTGCAAGCGCATCGGACCAATATCTAAGATCAAACAGATGTATGCCATCACGCCGAACCTGTCGCAGTTCACTCGGCAGGAAGCTCACCCGAAACGCCTCCATATCGAACGGAATGTCTCCGGCCATTTCACCAGAAAGTGCCTCCCATTTGGCGACGGGCGTGCAGCCAAGGCTCGAATGGATGCTGTTGTTGTAGCGGCAGATCTCGAGGGCAAACCAGTTGTCGAACTCGCTCAGGGTCATTGTCGCCATGGCCTCAGCATCATAGCTGCCCTTGGCTGCGACAGAAGATTGCGTTGTCCCCGGCAACAGGTGCACAGCACCCATCATGGTGCCGATCAACCGCTCAATATGGCCGCCAAAATGCGGGCTTCCCGGGGGCCGAAAGCGAAGTTCGATCCCCCATTCCGCACAAGCCCCCCTGAAAACCCGAGATTGGAAGTCACTGCCGTTGTCGACATGAATGCTGCGTGGTTTACCCTGTGCGGGCCACTCAGCCTTGCTTTCCAGATCGGCCAAAAGCTCCGCCTTCGGTGCTACCGCGCGGGTCAGGCATAGTGCAATCGACAGTCGAGAGGGGGCTTCAAAGCTGACATAATAGCCCGTGACCATGCGCGTGGCGACGTCGATCGCCAGCGTCACCCATGGTCGGCCGATGGGCTTGCGCTCGAAACTGTCGACAAGGATGATGTCCGCGGGGGTATGATCGATCTGCACAATATCCAACGGCAGTTTAGCTCGATTGCTTCCAGTTACAGACGCAAACCTCTGTCGTGCTGCCTTGGCACCCTCTCGTGCCTTCATCACCTCGCGGGCATCCATTGCATCAAGTCGACGCTGAACCGTCCGCCGTGTTGGCATCTGCAATCCCAGTGCCCCGCAGGCATTGCGGATTTCTTTCACCACACGCCCCAAGCTAGGACGCTCTCGCCGCAAATAGTACCGGGTCAAGTGTTCTTCGATGACGACTTCGACATCGCCGCAAACCAAAACTGTTCCCGCGCGGCGGCCACGCTTCCGGGGAGCCAAGGAGCTGGTTCGCCCACCTTCCTCTGCAAGCCGTCTAATCCACCGCCAAACCGTCGCCCTGCTGACACCGAGCTCCCAGACCGCATCGCGTACTCCGCTTTCCAAGCTGCCGGTACCTACGAGATAGTCCCGAACAAGTGGACGCAGCACCGCCGCCCTGCGCGCGGCTTCCGCTCCATTTGCACCAAATTCGTCTCCGTCACTCTCCATAGCCCTTAGCCACGCGCCCCCTTAACGTCTGTCTCAGCTTTAAGGGTAAGAGTATCGCATTTAAAGACAAAATCTCATATTTAATGGCAAAGCACACCCATTGATTTTGTTGAACTCGTCATCTCGCCTTTAAAGGCAACGCGACAGTGGCGCCCGATAACGAGGTCTGGCTATTCCACACCTCGCAGCCCGGCGGTCGGCAGGACGAATGCGAGATCCATTGCCGCCGTTCCTCTGATGGTGGGGTTTCGTTTGGCGCACCGCAGCGTCTTAGTGACTTCAAGGGCGTATTCGTGCGCCAACCGCCGCGGATCGGCCCGAACGGGGAATGGTTGCTGCCGGGCTTCCGCTGCGTAACTCGGCCAGAGGGGCGCTGGACCGGCTCTTTCGATACTGCCGTGATGCTCGTATCGAAGGACCGCGGTGAAACTTGGACCGCTGTCGAGGTCCCAGACAGCATCGGGGCCGTCCATATGAACCCGATCCCCGCGCTTGGCGGGGTCATGCCAGCCTTCTACCGTGACCGCTTCTCGGGACATGTTCGCCGCAGTTTGTCGCATGATGGCGGCCTGACATGGTCGGCTCCCACGGACACGGACATGCCGAACAATAACTCGTCGGTACAGGCCATCCGGCTAGCCGATACGCGCGTGGCAATCGTCGGGAATCCGGTAAATGCCGCAATGTCGGATCAGCGTCGCGCATCGCTCTACGACGAGATCGAAGATGAAGGTCACGAGGCCGAAAGTGCCCAACCGGCGACTGGTGGGGCTATCTGGGGCGTTCCCCGCGCGCCTCTGGTGCTTGCCATGTCGGACGACAACGGGGCGACCTTCCCCCAAAGCCGGAAACTTGAAGACGGAAGCGGGTACTGTCTTTCCAACAACTCCAAGGACGGTCTCAACAAGGAGTATTCCTATCCCTCGATTATCGCGGGGCCGGACGGTTCGCTCCATATTGCCTACACCTACCATCGCCGGGCCATCAAATATGTTCGGCTCGTGAACCGTTGAGGGACCCGGTGTTGCTGGGGCTCGTCCCGCACAATTTCCGATCGCGAGCCGGAGGCGGGTGTCGGCAGCTTCATCCGGTCTTGTGCGTAGCGTCCGTAGCGAAGGAAGGCGAAGCGACATGATCCCGGACTTGCCAAAGGGCGTGACGCTGGTCACTACCTCGCCCGGCTTTGGACTCGCTGGCGACCTGACCGACCGCATTTCCCGTGCGGGCTGGAGGTTACTTCGTTGCACGGCGGAAACTGCTGGCGATGAGTTAAGCGAGGCCGACTTCCTTATTGCTGGCCTTCCTCCGGTTACGGCCGATAGTCTGGCTGCGGCACCCCGCCTGCGCGCCGTTCTGAAACACGGCGTGGGCTTGGATGCGATTGACATGACTGGGGGATAGACGCGCCGTCCCGGATGAATGCTTCCGCGACCGGGGGCTGATGTCGAAATAGATCGACGGGAACCGATGAGCACTGCACCGGCTCGTGATGCCCTGTGCGTTCATCCAGTGTTTTGCCAACCTATAGGTTGGCAGCTTGGCTCTTCAGAACTTCAACTGCGGTCAATTGCCTGTCCGAGCCGCGCCAACTCGGTGAGCGCCGCTTCTTTCGTTTGCACGTCGCCCTCTTCGGCAATGAGCTTGCGAAGGGTGCTGACGGACATGAACATTCTCAACGGGTTCGAAGCCAATGACTGGAACCCATAGCTCTCGTAAAGCTTCTTCCGGCGCACGACGCGGTCGGGATCTCCGCAGTCGAGCACATCGAGCATGACGACCGCGACGCCAATGGCGTCGGCCGCAACGGCAATTCGCCGGAGGGCATCGACAAGCAGATCGCCGCCAAACCCACCGCCGCTGAACTTCCGATCCCGACCAATCATCGAGATGTAAGCGGCGGGAATGTTGCCATGCGAAGGCCGGGTCCGCGCAAACGTCGCAGGAAGATCCGTAAACTGAACCGCGTGCGCATTCAAGGCATAGAAGCCCATGACCGTGCCGTCGGGGTCAACCATCACGTAGAGGCGGACATTATCCGCCTTGGCGAGCTTGTTCGCGGTCTTCTGGAAATAGTTGTCGACTTGCTCGACACCGCAAGAAAAAGCCGCCCGATTATGTTTCTCTGGATCGAACGGCTCGATGGTATAGGCGACCGGTTGCGAAGCGGCCATTTACTTCGACACAACCCTGTCGCGGTGCCGACGGAAGGCTGCGCGCAGGGCCTCGGTCGGCGCCGCCGGCGCATCAAGCGCCGCAAAGAAGGCCTCATGATCGACCGGCTGAAGCACCGTCCGGTCATGCGCTGCGATCGTTGCTAGCGCGGCCTGATAGGCGGCATTCATCGTGAAGACGGAATCGTCGACGCCGGACAGCGCCGCCGCCTGCTGGATCGCATTTTTGATGCGCGGCTTCGTCCGGAAATTCATCCGGGCATCATTGCGCTCATCGATCGCGCGTGTGGTATCGTGGAACCCGAGCATGGTCGCCTCCTGAAAAGCCTGCCAGATACGTACGTCACATCGACGTACGTTTCAAGCGTGCGGTCAGAAAAATTCTTCGAAGGTCGCACCCTCAGCAGACCTGAGCTTGCGCGGGGTATTGCTCGCAGCATCTGCGACAACTGACGGGACGAGTTGCGCCGCAAAGGGCTGGGCGGCGCAGAATTGAACGCTTGCGCTTCGACCTTAAAACATGAACGCATGGATGCGGCGCTCGGGATGTAGCCTGTATAGAACTTCCGACGTATCTGATAAGCTCGGGATTATTGAGTCCGATGATGGATTCAGGTTAGCATAACGGCAGTCCAACAATTGTCCAATATCTTGTCCGACAAATTACATATTGAAGTCAACACTGTCCGATTGTCCGCCATCGCCCCATCGATGCCAAATTACTTTGCCAGCCCTTCCGGCGCCTTCAGATGCCGCTTGACCGGTGCGCGCTCAGCAAACTGTAAATGCGGCTTGACCCAAGCCATATGATCAAGGGGCGCATCGGCGTTGACCTTGCCGTCTACTGGCGCGACCCTAGGTCCGTGACTGATTGGTATTTGCGCATCGCCCGCAAGCGGCGCACTGCAATCTCCCTGCCGGCACGTTCGAATAATCTTTTGGGCCAAGATCGTGGGTAAGATAAATCCCCCGCGGATAACGCTGTGTTCCGCGGGGGACTCCTGCCTTTTTAGGCTTACGCCCAATCAGGTTCAGCCATATTTCGCATAGTCAGGAAATCTCGCACAAAAGGTGCGGCGATTTCAAAAAGGAAGCCGTAGAGCCCACCCTTGCAGGCAGGGTATACTGGGCATTGGCCGGGGCAGCTTTCTTGCGCCCCGCAGCGCGCCCGGACGCGTAAAACCAGGGGTCGGCCTTGAACTTGGTCTGGCACTTCTCAGAGCAGAAATGGAAATTCTCAGGGCCAAAGCTCTCGGTCCGCGTATCTGCCTTCAGGCTCACGGTCATGCCGCAGACGGGGTCGACAGCCGTTGGCCCGCCGGAAGCATCCGAGCCCTTGGGCATCTCGGGATCGACATGGGAATGGCCTGCGTGCGGATATGTCGTAGACATGGCGTTCTCCTTTTCGCGATCCGTGCCGCGTGAAGACCGATGTCCGCTATGGCGGGGTGGCGATGGTCAAGTTGGACCGAACGCCGGGATTGGCCGTCATCACCATCGCGGACGAGGGCCAGGGATTGCCCGAAGACCAGCTTGAAGCGGTCTTTGAGCCGTTCGTACGCTTGGAAGGGTCTCGCAGCCGAGATACCGGCGGCCTCGGCCTCGGCCTGGCAATCGCCCGCACCATCATTCAGGCGCACGGCGGCACAGTCTTGCTCCGCAATGTGGCGGCAGGTGGACTCGAAGCAGTTGTGACCTTGCCACTCGGTGATGCTTGATCTCACCTCACAAAAGCGCCCAACATTTTCGGCCTACCGAAGCCGAACCTCAGAAAAAGCTGTGGTCACATCTGGCCGCTAGACCGCTGCACGCCACATCCTGAAGCGACCCTGGCCAGTCACCTCGCAGATCAGCCCACGCGCCTCCATCCAAGCCAGGTTTCGCTGAACAGCCGCACGACTGGCGCCGCTCAGAGTCTCGGCCATCGGCGCAGATACCAAGGGCCATTCTGTCAATACAGCGCGCAAAGCCGGAGGCGTACGGCCAGACAATACGGACATGACAGTTTCCGCTTGAGTGGACCATATTTCGAGATCGTCGAGGTGCCGCATCGCAGCGAGGCATGCGTTGTCCATACCGTCTAGCCATCTGGTCAACCGCTCTGCCGGAGGTCCGCCGGCACGAAGTCCCCCTGCCCCACCCATTGCTACTGGTGCGAAAATCGCACCCTTCCCTTCGGTTGCAGCAACTCGGCCTGCCGTGACCGCAGCTTCCATCCGGTCACCATGCTGACCGAGACCTGCCAGGCTCCAAAGGTGGAAGCCCAGACAAGCCCGGGTGATAGGGTGCATATGTCGAGCGGCTCCCGTCACGGCGAGCCAGCCATCGGCGCGATCGGTGAACCGCTCGGCGTCATCCGCTATGTTCTCAGGGTCCCGCCGGTCGAGAAAGTCGGCTAACCCAGCTTCGGGGCCAGGCCCCCCAGTAAGACGTCGAACGGCCCATCCAACACGAGACAGAGCCCCAGAGTCTTCCTGAGCGCCAGACAGACGAAGCGCAATCCAGAGTGCAAGGCGGTCAGGGCTGACCCGGTCGCCAACAAACCAGCTTAGCTCTGCAGCCTCGATCAAGGCCAATCTGTGCCGCCAGCCCGATGGGCCGCGTCGCAGACGGTCGTCAAGCGCGCCCAGTCTTCCGGCTGATTGTGCAAGGCGGGCCGCACAACCCGCTTCGGCCCGCGCCCAATCCGCAACGACTGAGGTTTCACTGAGCTCAGCCAACGGGACGGGAGGCAGATAATCCGGTTCCTGTTCCATCGGGCCGGGCAGGAACCACAGGTCGTCCTCGGACACCTGCCCGCCCCCCTCGGGATCGCCGAAGGTTTCTTCAGGATTTTCAGGCAGAACAGAGAGATGGGAGCGCATATGTGCAAAATACGCCCTTTATGCAGACTACCCAAGGGTTTTCTGTGGGGCTGCATTTGCTCCTTATATAGCACGCGCGCGCGGTGTCCGTGGAAAGATCTCTGGTCGCGCTCAGTGCGTGGAAAACAAGGGGTTTCCAGCGATAAGCTCCCCACAGCATGCACTTGCGTCTGTTTACAATCGGTCGTTTACTCCTGACATCCGTAATTGCAAAAAGGCCCCCTGCCCCGTGCCACTCATCGGATACGCGCGTATTTCCACCGAAGATCAGACTGCCCTGCCCCAGGTTCAGGAGCTGCGCATCGCGGGTTGTATTGAGATTGTGGAAGAACAAGCATCGGGCGGCAGTCGCACGCGGCCAGTTCTGGCACGTGTGCTGGATCAATTGCGCGCCGGCGATACGCTCGTCGTGGTGCGGATTGACCGCCTTGCCCGCTCGCTTTCTCACCTCTTGGAAATCATCGAGCGGCTGGAGGCGAAAGGTGCGCATTTCCGGTCCTTGCAGGATCCGATCGACACGGCGTCGCCGCAGGGCAAGTTTACACTTCAGGTGTTGGGTGCGGCCGCAGAGTTCGAAAGGGCGCTGATCCGTGAGCGTACCAAGGCCGGGCTGCGATCAGCGAAAGCGGCAGGGCGGGTTGGCGGCAACCCAGGGCTAAAGGCGGGCGATCCCGTGGCAATCCGCAAGGCAAGGGCCGCGCGAGTGGAAAGCCATTTCCAGAAGCTTAATGCCAGTGCTGAACAGTGGGTGCCGGAAGTGCGCCGTCTGAGACCGGGCCTGCCTTGGGAAGACATGCTGCGCATCGTCAATTCAGGCCTGCCGCGCGAGGCGCAGCCTTGGTCCCTGCCCCGCCTGATCCGTGCTGCCAAAACCTTCGTCCGCGAAGGCCTGCTGCCGGAAACCATCCTTTCCCGCGCCACCTCATCCGACAAGGATGATCGCCTACCCGCCATCGTCGCGGGCATCAAAGGCGCAGATCCCGAGATGACTCTTCAAGCTATCTGCGACCGGCTGGAGGCCATGCGCGAACGGACACCTAGGGGCCGCAGCAAGTGGGAGCCGTCATCGGTCAAGATGATCTTGGAGCGGGCGAAGAAATTGGGACTGTTGTAGTAGGTAACGCTTTTCGGTGCCCATTAGGCCAAAAGGCATTCAACCGACAGGCTCAGACGAAGAATCGCTTGCGATGCTCAAGCGAACACGATTGCCGTGGTCAGGTCTGCTACAGCGTTACTGAGCCTGGTCAGAGATTTTCCAAGCATCACGCGTGGGTTCAAGGGCGTCGGGTCCTGTGGATAAGTCTCGCGACATTTTGTGTAATCTTTACAATCTCCTACAACCAATCTTTAACAGGTCACTTTAGCCCTTTCGCATCATATGGTGCCATGGTCGGCAGAAAGCACAAGATCGCTGCACAAGATTTGCCTTGAGTTTCTTCCCGACGGGCGTCATATCTGTAACGCGAAAACTAAGAAAACGACGTCCACTGCGTTCCTGCTGGCACCGATTGACTGCAGATCACGGGTAACGCTGAAGAGATGTCTCGAGACAGGCGAATGATGATGCACCAAGTGTTGCATGACAAGCTCAAGGCAGACGCAGAGCGGCTTTCTGAAGCCCTTGAACATATGTCGAAGCTTTTTCTGGCACCGAAGGAAGAAAAGACACTCCGCGCCTTCACAAGCGCAGAGGTCGGAGAGTTGTTGCGGGTGAGCGACGGCTATCTGCGCAAGGCGCATTTCGACGGCAGAATTCCAGAAGTCGAACAGGGACCGGGTAACAAGCGCCTTTATTCCGCCGAGAACATTCTCCAGATCCGCAACATTCTGGCTCAGAATGCAAAGGATCCGTTTCAGTTCCTTCCCGGTCGGCGACAAGGTGACAAGCTTCAGATCTGGTCAACCGTCAACTTCAAGGGCGGATCCAGCAAAACTACGACCACCGTGACTCTCGGGATGAGACTGGCCCTGCGTGGATACCGTGTGTGTCTGGTCGATGCAGACCCTCAGGCCTCCCTGACGACCTTCTTTGGATACCAGCCAGAGATCGACTTCCGCCACGGCGGCACGCTGTATGATGCAATTCGCTACAACGATGGCGAAACGTCCCGGGTGCCAATCGTGGACGTTTTGCGCAAGACCTACTTCCCGAACCTGGATCTAGTGCCCGGTGGGATCATGCTCTCGGAATTCGAAACCGAAACTCCAACCGCGCTGAGCCGTGGCGAACAACCCGTCTTCTTCAATCGGATCCGCGACTCGCTACGACAGGTTGAAGACGATTATGACATCGTATTAATCGACTGCCCGCCTCAGATTGGCTATCTGACGATGGCAGCGGTCTGTGCATCGACGTCGCTTCTCATGACCATCATCCCTGAGCGTGTCGACCTGGCCTCGGCCAGCCAGTTCCTGACGATGGCGTCGGGCGTGTTGGAAGTCCTGTACTCGAACGGTGGCATCGGCGCGTATGACAATTTCGCCTACCTCCTGACGCGCTTCGACACCGCTATCAGCACTCAGCAGGACTTGTCTGAATGGCTCAGGCAGTTGCTCGGCGACAGTGTGATCAAGACGCCCTTCGTGAAGTCGTCGGCCGTCAGCGAGGCCGGCCTTTCGCAGAAGACAATCTTCGAAGTGGACCTGGCTACGACCAAGAACCGAAAGACCTATGAGCGAGCCCTAGAGTCGGTGATGAGCTTTTCAAATGACATTGAAAAGATGATCCAGTCAGCCTGGGGTCGAGGGGGCACAAATGAAGCGTGATCTTCTTGCCAAGAGCCTAGCACAAATGGGCTCCAAGCCTTTGCTTACTGCCGATGCCGGGTCGAAGATGGACGAAAGCTCGCCTCGCTCCCTGAAGAGCATGTCGGACGTGCTTTCTCAGGTCTCGGCACAGGCGGCCCAAGACGTGGATGTCAATGAGATAGGCGATTCTGAAATCGCGGATCGTTTTGACGTATCAGAAGGGCTCGATGATCTGATCGAGTCCATCAGGACATCAGGACAACAGCTCCCTGCCCTGCTCCGCTATCGCCGCGGCCCTGGCCCTCGCTATGAAGTGGTCTACGGACGCCGCAGAATTGCCGCGTGCCGAGTGCTTGGGATCAAGGTCAAGGCTTATGTCAAGGAAATGGACCACCGCGAGGCTCTTGTCTCGCAGGCCCTGGAAAACTCTGCGCGGCTAGAGCGCAGCTTCATCGAACAAGCCATTTTCGCCACCAAGCTGGAGGACCAAGGCTTCACCCGGGCCGAGATCGGCGATGTGCTAGCTGTCGACAAGGGAACGCTAAGCAAGCTGATTGGCGTTGCCCGAGACGTGCCCGACGCAGTGATCTACAAAATTGGCGCCGCGCATGAAGCAGGCCGTCGCCCATGGTTGGAACTACGTCGTCTGGTCAAAACCGAAAACGCCCCTTCAGACAGTTCTGTCCTCTTGCTTGTTCCTGAAGAAGGCACTGCGGCCGAGAAGCTCAGCGCTGTCATCGATGCGCTGCAGAAGGTTGCGGATGCACAGCAGAACGCATCGGAGTCTGCCGCTAAGGGCCCCTCCCCTGCCCCGCTCAACAAGATGCCCGCAACTTCGGTGGCTTTCAGGTCCAAAGGCCAGCGTCTTTTGATCGAGGTTTCCGACAAAAAGGAGCGAGGGTTCATCAACTTCGTGGAGACGCAGCTTGAGCGCCTCTACAAGGAGTGGAAAGAAAAATCATGACGCCGAAACGGTTAAGTGATTGATCTTTATAGGGTTGGCCATGGTCAACCCTGATCAAACAGGCAAGAAACAATCAAAAAGGAGGCAGACGTAGCGCAAAAAGAAACCCCCCGAAGGCGGTGAAGCACTCCAGAGGGTCCCGATTTACTCGCAATCTATTGGTACCCAAAAAATCGAATCACTGCAACACCGATTTCGGTGACCGGTATCCTTTTGCTGTCTGAAAACAGATGGAACAAAAAGCAGTCACGACCATCGAGGTCGAGGCACAGTTGAGTTGTGCGCCTTCAATCTTCGATTCTTTCGCCGGTATTGGCACGATCGAACACCAGCCCCACTTCGTACCTGTAACGCGGCGCGCGCTTATGGCGGCGGTCAACACCACAAGTCGCGCACTGGGCCTGCGGCCGTCTTCAGTCGTTGTGCTTGACGCACTCTTGAGCTGCCTTCCCTGCAACGATCCGAAAACCGGGAATGACAGCACAATCACGCCACTCACCCTGCTGACCGTGTTCGCTTGCAACGACACTTTATGTTTTCGCGCAAAAGGCATAACGGACAGGCAACTTCGGCGGCACCTTGAGAAACTTGAAGCTGCGAATCTGATCCAACGGCGTGACAGCTCCAACGGCAAGCGATTCCCAATTATGCGCAACGGTAAAGTCATCGGCGCGTTTGGCATCGACCTGTCGCCCCTGCTCGTACGGTCTGGCGAAATTCTTGCAATGTCTCAGAAACATCGTCAGGAAGTCGACGAACTTCGAGGCATGAAAGCCTACATCCAGAAACTGCGCGGTGAATGCCTCTCCCTTTGCCTGCAAGGCGAGGCCCTAGAGTTCGTCGAAGCTGCCCGCAACTTTATGCGTCGAACCGGAGTAACTGTACTTCAGGCAAGCAGCGTCATCAGCAGACTTAAATGCATCCTGCAGAGTAAGATAGTCACTCCAAGCGTACCGCATCTCGAAGAGTTGGCCACGGCCAACAATCCAGAACACGAACAACGCCAAGAACAAGCACCGTCTTCTAACTCAAACAAACCGACCGCCTCAGACGGACAAAATGTCCGGCACAAAGAGACTCAAAAATCATATACAAAAAAAACCTTACCGCGCTCGATGACAGAGCTGTGGGCTTGCTTGACCGAAATCCCGGCCTTTTATCCAGACCACCCCACCACAGAACACGGCCTCCTACAGCTGCTATTTGAATTCGGTAAGATGCTGAGAATAGACAGCGCTCTGTTGGGTAGGGCGGTGTCTTTGCTTGGCCTGACAGAAGCGGTTCAGGTGGCAGATCAAATGGCCTGCAAGATCGACCAGGTCAAAAGCCCTGATAGCTACCTTTCGAGGATCCTAGCCGGTTGCACCAAGACAAGAGTTGGCCATGGCCAACTTTGCGTTGGTACATAGATTACCAACCTAAAACGCGCCGCCCTGCCGGTCTGGCGCGCTGTCGTTGTCACCTATGTCCAGTACGAAAGTGAGAGAATGGTTGGTTTGAGGGTGACGGGAAGTGAGATCGGGAGAGTGGCTCCCTGCGCCCGTCGTGGAGAAGACCTGATGGCCCAAGCTGCCCAGAAGATCACCCTGTCGTCCTCACGGGACATCCCCTTTGACAAGCTGGTGCTGAGCCAGTCCAACGTCCGGCGCATCAAGGCCGGTGTGTCGGTGGAGGAGTTGGCCGAGGACATCGCCCGTCGTGGCTTGTTGCAAGGCCTGAGCGTGCGGCCTGTGTTGGATGCCGATGGCGTCGAGACCGGCAAGTTCGAGATCCCGGCCGGCGGTCGACGCTTTCAGGCGCTGTCGTTGCTGGTGAAGCAGAAGCGTTTGGCAAAGACTGCGCCTGTACCTTGCGTGTTGCGTGATGTGACATCAGATATTCTGGCCGAGGACGACTCCTTGGCTGAGAACATGCAGCGCGTCGCCTTGCACCCGCTCGATCAGTTCCGCGCCTTTGTTGCTTTGCTGGAGAAGGGTCAGGGTGAGGAGGCGATCGCGGCGGCCTTCTTCGTGACGCCGCAGATCGTGAAGCAACGCTTGAAACTTGCGTCCGTGGCCCCTGCCCTACTCGAGGTCTATGCCGAGGATGGCATGACGCTGGAACAGCTGATGGCCTTCACAGTGAACCCCGATCACGGACGTCAGGTGCAGGTCTGGGACGCTGTGAAGAACTCCTGGAACAAGGAGCCCTATTCGATCCGGCGCATGCTGACTGAGACCTCTGTGCGGGCCTCGGATCGGCGTGCGGTGTTTGTCGGTGTTGATGTCTATGAGGCAGCGGGTGGGGTTGTCCTGCGCGATCTCTTCCAAGGCGATGATGGTGGCTGGTTGGAGGACCCTGCCCTGCTTGACCGATTGGTCGCGGACAAGCTGCAAGCCGAGGCGCAGGCAATTGCTGCTGAGGGTTGGAAGTGGATCGAGGTGTCCACCGACTTGCCCTATGGCTACAGCCACGGTCTGCGACGTCTGGTTGGTGAACCGACGTCGCTCAGCGCGGGTGAAGCTGCAGAGCACGCCAAACTGCTCGCCGAGTATCGCGCACTTGAAGAGGAATATTCTTGTCAGGACGAATACCCCGAGGAGATCGACGCTCGGCTTGGCGAGCTGGAAGCTGCGATGGAAGCCTTCGAGCAGCGTCCGCTGATCTTTGATGCCGCCGAAGTTGTCCGTGCAGGCGTCTTCGTGACGTTGGATCGGGATGGCAATCTTGCTGTCTATCGCGGCTATGTCCGGCCGGAGGATGAGCCTCGCGAAGAGACCGTGGCCAACTTCGGCGATGAGCTGGGTGCGGAAGGGCAGGGGGGTGATGTCGGTGTCTCCGGCTATCAGCTTCCCTCTGGTCCGGCTGCGGCCACCGTCATCACTTCCGGGGGGCAGCCGTTCAGTGCCGGTCTTCCAGACGATGAGGATGATGGCGCATTGAAGCCTTTGCCGGAGCGTCTGGTCATGGAGCTGACTGCACATCGCACCCTCGCCTTGCGCGAGGCGATTGGGCGTTCGCCCGACGTCGCCCTGACGCTGCTGCTGATGAAGCTGGTCAATGACACCTTCCGCAGTTCCGGCGCTTCGGGCAGTTTCTTGGAGGCTTTTGTGCGCACCGTCTACATGTCGGCTCAGGCCCCCGATCTGAAAGACACTCCGGTGGCCAAGGCCGTGGACGATCGCCATGCTGCCTGGGAGGCCGATCTGCCGCTTGGCGACGATGCCGTTCTTTGGGATTATCTCTCGGCCCTCGATCAGGCCAGCCGTCTGGCTTTGCTGGCGCATTGCGTGAGCTTCGGGATCAACGCGCTGCATGAGAAGGTCAACCCTTACGGCGCGGGCATCTCGGCCAGCGGGTTGGCCCGCCGCATGGCGCAGTCCGAGATCGTGGCCCAAGCCGTCGACCTCGACATGGTCGCTGCGGGCTGGGAGCCGACGGCGGACAACTATCTGAACCGTGTTCCCAAGGCGCGTATCCTTGAGGCCGTGCGTGAGGCGAAAGGGGAGGGCACCGCGCAGCTACTCGATCATCTGAAGAAGGGTGAGATGGCGACGGAAGCTGAGCGCTTGCTCAAGGGCTGCGGTTGGTTGCCGGAGGTTCTGCGGCGCAGTGATCTTGTCGCTCTGGACGGGGATGCCGCAGCAGAAGGGCAGGGGGCTTTGAGCGAAGAACCCTTGAGCGCTGCTGACATTGACGCTGAGATCGACTTGCCCGCCTTCCTGATGGCCGATCTTCCCGTGGAAAGCACGGCAATGATGGCTGCGGAGTGATCAGAGCCCCCGAGGGCGGGGAAACCCGCCCTCAATCACAACATAACACAACAATATCAATATGATGAGTGCGAATGCTCGCATTCAGAATGAGGAATCATGTCCGCAAACACAATAATCGACCAAGCGCCCTTGGGCGCGCTCATTCGTTACACCGACGGCAGTCCAAAGCCGCCTGCACGCTTCACCAAAAAGTTGGCGGCATGGGAAAGGTCCAACGGTGTTGGCCGTCTGGTGAAGAAGGAACCGCCCCGGCTTTATCCGACCTGGACGGCTCCGGCGTCCTTCACGCTGCATGAGGGCAACTTCTCCTCAGACGGGGTCATCCTTGTCACCATCATGCGCAGCCATTCGGTCGACAGCCAGCTCAGCTTTGAGGTGGTCGAGGAGCCAAAGGTGGGGCAGGTCTGCGTGCTCTTGGATTTCGGTGGCAACACTGAGCTGTTGTATCTGGCGGCGTCCGTCACAGCGGCGGAGCTTTGGATTGCCAAGGAGGGCTATCGCAACGCGCGGTTCGAGATCGTCGGAGCTGAGGACGACGATGGGGCAGTGGAGGCGGGTATCGCCGCTTGAGGGGATTAATTTCTGGCTCGGCCACTGCCAGCTTGCGGTTTGGCCGAGCCTCTCTCGACAGACAGGCGCCATTGGCATATATTGCCAATCAAACGGAGATCACTGCATGGCCACCCGCAACGTTGTTCTGACCGAACCCCAGTCAAAGCTGATCGACGATCTGGTTGCCTCGGGCCGCTACCAGAACGCCTCCGAGGCGCTGCGGGCCGGTTTGCGCTTGCTGGAGCGCGAAGAGGCCGAGTTCCGTGACCTGCGCTCACGGCTGACACGTGGCGTGCTTGAAGTCCGGGAGGGGGCTTTCGCGCGTGCATCGGGTGAAGAAGCAATCCGGCGGGTCTTTGCAACGGCGCAAAAGTCCGCATCCTGATGCCAAAACCATGGGTGTTGACGCGGCAAGCAGAGGCCGCACTGAAAGATATCGCGGTCTGGACTGTTGAAACTTTTGGCCGGCGGCAGGCGGACGCTTACGCTGAAGACCTCATCGAAAAGTGCCAGGCACTGGCGGACGGTGCTGCACCTTCCAAAGACTGCCGTCGACTGGTTGATCCTGCGCTGCCCGAAAACCTACGTTATGCCCGCTCCGGACAGCACTATGTGGTCTTTATTGCCGCGCCAGACCGGATGATCGTCGTTGACTTCCTGCATGTCAGGATGGACCTGCCAGCTCGGCTTGCCGCCTTGGGCGAAGGCGACAGCGGCGAATAGCCAACTCTCAATTTCAAAACGCACGGTAGAGGGCACAGAAGGCGGACATCGCCGCCCGAGCCTTCACAGAGACCAAGGGGCCCGCCGCACGCGGGCCTCTCATCCAGCACCAACCTGTCCCGCGCATCTGCGCGGGGCACCAAAGGCTCCATCCCCAGTAAGGCCTCGGTCAACCAAAAGCATGTCTGCAAGGCTGGTGGGGTGAGCATCAGCGGGACAATTCGGCTCCTTGTGTCAAAGTACCATCCCCCGCTTGCCAGTCCCTTCCTTGGCCCAAACCCAGTCTTCGAGATCAAGCCACAAGGGCTCGGACTACGGGGCGAGCCCGTGCCGCCGGCCGGATTCGGGGCAAGCCCGAACGCACCCGGTGATGTCAGCCCGTCTTTGGTCCTGCGGGTTCCTGTCAGCGCGGGGGATGGTCCCTCGCCTCCCAGCAGGAGCCAAAACAGATGTCCCGCAAAGATGCACACGCCTTCGCCGCCAGCCT
>CAMBWO010000069.1 GCA_945871285.1 Pseudorhodobacter antarcticus
CTTCATCGCCATCGAGGCGGCGCTTTCGGGCAGTTCTTCGCCAAAGCAGCGCTGATAGAACTCGGCCACCGTCTGGCGCTCCAACTCGTCGCATTTGTTCAAAAAGGACAGCCGGAAGGCATAGCCGACATTGCGGAAAATCTCGGCGTGTTCGGCCCAGTTCAGCACGGTGCGCGGCGACATCACGGTCGACAGATCGCCATTCACGAACGCGGTGCGGGT
This sequence comes from Pseudorhodobacter antarcticus, assembly GCA_945871285.1. GTDB lineage: Bacteria > Pseudomonadota > Alphaproteobacteria > Rhodobacterales > Rhodobacteraceae > Stagnihabitans. The sequence continues at coordinate 223 of CAMBWO010000069.1, forward strand.
CAGGTCCGCCACGGTGACCATCTGCGAAATGGTCTTGCGGCCCTTGTCGGTGTTGTAGTGCGGCCGCTTGGCCAGCACGATCGCTGCTTCGGCATCATGCGACAGATAGTTCAGCGTGGCGACCAGCGACCAGCGGTCCATCTGGGCCTGGTTGATCTGTTGCACGCCATGGTACAGGCCCGTCGTGTCGCCCAAGCCCACCGTGTTCGACGTGGCGAACAGCCGGAAGGACGGGTGGGGGGTGATGATCTCGTTCTGGTCCAGCAGCGTCAGCTTGCCGTCATGCTCCAGCACGCGCTGGATGACGAACATCACATCCGGGCGGCCTGCATCATATTCGTCGAACACGATGGCGACCGGGTTGCGCAGCGCCCAGGGCAGGATGCCCTCGTGGAACTCGGTCACCTGCACGCCGTCGCGCAGCTTGATCGCATCCTTGCCGATCAGGTCGATCCGGCTGATGTGGCTGTCCAGGTTGACCCGCACCGTGGGCCAGTTCAGCCGCGCCCCGACCTGCTCGATATGGGTCGACTTGCCCGTGCCGTGATAGCCCTGGATCATGACCCGGCGGTTATAGGCATAGCCCGCCAGAATCGCCAGGGTCGTGTCGGGGTCGAACTTGTAGGTCGGGTCGATGGCGGGGACCCGGTCGGTCGCCTCGGCAAAACCCTTGATCTTCATGTCGGTATCAATGCCGAACACCTCGCGGACCGAGATTTCTTCCGTGGGTTTTGCGACCGTATCCAGCATGTTTCTGCGTCCATATCATCGAAAAGGGCAGGGCGGCGCTCTGCGCCCCGATTTGCCTGCCCTGTTTGGAACAATCCGCCGGGTCCTGCAAGGGTGCCCAAGCCACTTCACGACGTTTCCCAATCGCGTGACAGGGTGAAACAGCCGCAACTTTGCGTGACATCTTGCCGTAGCTTCATCGACAGCCGCCACCCCAACAGGAGATATCCCATGCAACGCCGCCATTTTCTTGCCCTTCTTCCCGCCGTCCTGCTGGCCCGGCCGGGCCACGCCCAGACCTTCGAAGTGAGTTTAAGCGACGACGAATGGCGCGCCCGGCTGACTGGCCCGCAATATGCCGTGCTGCGCGACGAGGATACCGAGAGCCCGAACTCCTCGCCCCTCAATGCCGAAAAGCGGGCCGGGACCTACGCCTGTGCGGGTTGTGATCTGCCGCTGTTTTCGTCGGAAACCAAGTTCGAGAGCGGGACGGGCTGGCCTTCCTTCTGGCAGCCCTTGGCGAACGCCGTGGGAACCAAGCGCGACATCGGCATTTTGGGCATCAGGACCGAGGTGCATTGCCGCCGCTGTGGCGGGCATCTGGGCCATGTGTTCAACGATGGGCCGCAGCCTACGGGCCTGCGGTATTGCATGAACGGGGTCGCGATGACCTTCCGCGCTGCCTGAAGGATGGACAGGGGGGCCGCGCCCGGCTAACCATTCGACAGATTGTCGGAGAGTGATTTGCCCCCCTCGCCCCTTACCATTGCCACAACCGATATTTTGCGCCGCATCGCAGCCCAGGATCCCGATCCTGCCCAGCTTGCCGCGGCGCTGCGGCTTTTGGCGAAGTGGCGGTCGGAACTGATCAGCAACACCCTGGTGAAACGGTCCGGCACCACCATCCTGTCCGGGCCGTTTCAGGGCATGAAATATGCCACTGACGGCGCCGAGGGCACGCGGTCGTCGCGGCTGCTGGGGGTGTATGAGGCCAGCCTTGCTCCGGTGATCGACACGATCATCGCGCGCGCCTATCCGCTCGTCATCGACATCGGGTCAGCCGAGGGCTACTACGCCGTCGGCCTCGCCCGCCGGATGCCCGCCACGCGCCTCATGGCCCGCGATGAAAGCCCCAAGGCGCAAGACCTGTGCCGCGCGCTTGCCACGCTGAACGACGTGGCGGACCGGGTCGAGATTGGCGGTCGCATGGATCATGCGGGCCTTGCCATCTGCGCCACTACCCCCACCGCGATCATCTGCGACATCGAGGGTGCCGAGGGCGACCTGCTGGACCCCACCGCCGCCCCGGCCCTGGCCGCCGCCGACATCCTGGTCGAGGTGCATGAATTCATGGCACCCGGCCTTCTCGCTCTTTTGACCACCCGCTTTGCCCCCACCCACACCATCACCCGGATCGACCGTCAGATCGACGCCTCCTCCCTGCCCGCGTGGATGGAGGAGTTGTCCGACCTCGACCGCCTGATCGCGCTATGGGAATGGCGCGGCGGCCCCACCCCCTGGCTTTGGATGCAGCACAAATGACCGCAAACGCCGCCTTGTTTTATGCCTCTGATGGCTATCGCCCTGCCGAAAAGGGCATCAACGGCCGCCGCGTTGCGGGGCAAAGCTTTCTAAAGGGCTTCTTGCGCCACGCCGCAGTCGATGAATTCGTGATCCTGTCCAAATCCACGACCGAGGCGCAAGAGGTGGCCGACCTGGCCCAAACCCTGCGCCCGACCATTCCCCTGCGCGCCGTGGGTCTGGTCCGGCCGGGCAGGATGGCCCCGCTGACCCAGATGTATTATCCCGCCGCCAACTTCGCCTCCGAGGCTTGGCGCCGCGCCGACAATGGCAGCGCGGCCTGGACGATATCGGGCATCACCCACACGACCTCGACCATGCCTATCATGCAGGGTATGCTCGATCTGCGCATGGCCCCGGTGATGGACTGGGACGCGCTGATCTGCACCTCGCGCACGGTGCGCGCCTCGATTTCCACGCAGATGGACCTGATAGATGAGCATATCAAGGCGCGGTTCAAATGCGACCCGCCGCCGCGTCCGCTGCTGCCGGTGATCCCGCTGGGCATCCATTGCGACGACTTCGCCCGCGATGAAACGGCCCGCAGCACCCTGCGCACGAGGCTGGGCTGCGGCCCCGAGGATGTCGTCTTTTCCACCATCGCCCGCCTGACCCCGCATGAGAAATTCGACCCCCTGCCGATATACATCGCCATGCAGGCGGCAACCAAGGCGTTGAAACCCGGCCAGAAACTGCACGTCGTGTTCTGCGGCGTCTTTCGCCATCCCTATGCCAAAGAGGTGTTCACCAAAGGCGCCACCGACCTGATGCCCGACGTCGGGTTTCTGCTGCTGGACGGTGCCAAACCCGAGGACCGCCTCGCCACCCTGTCAGGGGCCGATGTTTCCCTGTTCGTGATCGACAACATTCAGGAAACCTTCGGCCTTGCCCCCCTGGAAGGCATGGCCGCCGGTCTGCCCTTGCTGGTGTCCGATTGGGACGGGCTCAAGGACACGGTCAGCCCCGATGTCGGCCTGCGCGTGAAAACCCGGACCCTCGGCCCCCGCCACACCGCCAACGAATCTCTGCGCCTGCAAGGCGGGATTGACGATTACAGCCAGTATTGCGCCGCCGTCTCGGCCATGACCGAGGTGGACATGACCGATCTCAAGGCGGCCATCGTGGCGCTTGCCACCAACCCCGACCTGCGCGCCCGCCTCGGGGCCTCTGCCCTGACCCGCGTGCGCCAGCACTATGACTGGGCCGCCGTGATCCCCCAGTATCAGGCGCTCTGGGCCGAACAGGAAACGATCCGCGCCGCAGGTCTTGACCGGTCGCAGCGGGTGCCGGGCCACCAGATGCCCGTCGCCCCCGCGCCGACCCTGCTGTTCGGGTCCTACCCGTCCGAAACGGCCGAGCCCGCCCGCGACCGCTATGTCGCCTGTGATCTGACCGACCGCGTGCCCTTGGCGCAGGTTCTGGCCCTGCGCAACTACGCCGCGCTGAATCGGCTGTTTGCCGGGGTGGACCAGATCAACGCCGTGCTGAACCACATCACCGCATCGCCGAAACCCGCCACCGTGGACACCATCGCCTCCGCCACCCGCCTGAACCCGATGTATGTGGACCGGGTCCTGATGTGGCTGTTGAAATACGATTTCATCCGCCGCGCCCAGTAGCCACCACGATCACTCCTTGAAGTAACGGCTGTCCTTGATCTGGTCCCAGGCCCAGACCACCTCTTGCAGGCGTTCCTCGTCGGACCGGTCGCCGCCGTTCATGTCGGGGTGCAGGTCCTTGACCAGGGATTTGTATTGCTTGCGGATCTCGGTCTTGGTCCAGCTGTCGCGGGCGTCCAGAATCTCGACCGCCTTGCGTTCCTGTGCGGGCAGTTTGCGGGTCGAGTTGGTCGTGGGCTTGCCCGGGCTTTGCGTCGCCTTGTCGCCCAGCAATCCCATCGGGTCATTCACCCCCAGCCGCGCCCAGGCCCGCCCGTCATCCTTGCGGCTGAAGGGTTTGGTCTCGCGCTCCCACAGACGGTCCTTTTCCAGCAGTTTCTGGAACTCCTCATCCGTGGCCGCGCCAAAGAAATTCCACTTCAGGTTGTATTCGCGCACATGGTCGCGGCAAAACCAAAAGAATTCGTCCAGATGGTCGGGCGATTTGGGTGCCCGGTAGGCACCCTTTTCCTTGCAGGCGGGATAGTCGCAGGCCTTCTGCGACGTCTCGAACGCCCCCGACATCCCGCGCCGTGTGGTCTTGCGCTTCGCCTTGTCGGACGAAACACGGATATCAAATTCAAACGGCGGTGGTTTGGTCATAAAGCGGCCTTTCCGACTCGAGCCACCCAGTTTAGTCGTTCTGGCGGCAGATAGAAGGGGCCCCGGCAAAATGAAAGTTGAAGATGAGATTGAAACGCGCTTGACACGCGCCTTTCAGCCAACCGAGTTGGCCGTCGTGAACGAAAGCCACCGCCACGCCGGACATGCCGGCGACGATGGCTCGGGCGCCAGCCATTTTGCCATCCGCATCCGCGCCGCCGCCTTTGCGCCGATGTCCCGCGTCGCCCGCCACCGCGCGGTTCATGCGGCCCTGGGCGATCTGAACCAGCGGATTCACGCGATTGCGCTGGACGTGGGGTAACGGGTTCGCCCCGAGGGGCAAACCTTTCCACCTGGTTAACGAAAAACCGTAAGCCTTTGATTTTGCGGTATTTTGTCAAGTGTCCACGCGTGGACGCTCACACCTTAGTGGTTGCCCGCCTTCACCTGAAGCCTGCGGGCGTGCAGGATCGGCTCGGTATACCCCGCCGGCTGGACCCGCCCCTTGAACACCAGATCGCGGGCGGCGGCAAAGGCGATGCCGTCAAAATCGGGGGCCATCGGCCGATAGAGCGGATCGCCGGCATTCTGCCGGTCCACCAGGGCCGCCATCTTGCGCAAGCTGGCCTCAACCTGAGCCTCGGTGACGATGCCGTGATGCAGCCAGTTCGCGATGTGCTGCGACGAGATGCGGCAGGTCGCCCGATCCTCCATCAGCCCGACATCGGCCATGTCGGGAACCTTGGAACAGCCAACCCCCTGATCAATCCAGCGGACGACATAGCCCAGAATCCCCTGGGCGTTGTTCTCGACCTCGCGCAGCACCTGCGCCTCGGTCCAACGCCGATACGAGGCGAGCGGGATTTCCAGCACCGTCTCGACAAACGCCCGCCTGCCACCCGCCGCCAGTTTGCGCTGCACGGCGAACACGTCGATCTTGTGGTAATGCAGGGCATGCAGGATGGCCGCGGTGGGCGACGGAACCCACGCGCAGTTCGCCCCCGCCTTGGGATGGTCGATCTTCTGCTCCAGCATCGCTGCCATCAGGTCAGGCGCCGCCCACATCCCCTTGCCGATCTGGGCACGGTCCGACAGACCACATTCTAGGCCAATGTCGACGTTCTGGTTTTCATAGGCCCCGATCCAGGACTTGCGTTTGATGAAATCCTTGCGGCTGAACGGCCCGGCCTCCATCGAAGTGTGAATCTCGTCGCCTGTCCTGTCCAGAAAACCGGTGTTGATAAAGGCGATCCGGCTTTTCGCGGCGCGAATGCATTCTTTGAGGTTGACCGAGGTCCGCCGCTCTTCATCCATCACGCCCAGTTTGACGGTGTGGCGAGGCAGGGACAGCACATCCTCGACCCTTGCGAAAACCTCGTCGGCAAAGGCCACTTCGTCCGGCCCGTGCATCTTGGGTTTCACGATATAGACCGAACCCCGGTGCGAGTTGCGCAGGCCCTCCGTCTTGTTCAGGTCGTGGCAGGCGATCAGGACAGTGATCATGGCGTCCATCAGCCCTTCGAACACCTCGGCCCCGTCGCGGTCCAGAATGGCGGGGTTGGTCATCAGATGGCCGACATTGCGCACCCACAGCAGGGCGCGGCCCTTGAGGGTGAGGGGTGTGCCATCGGGGGCCACGAAAGCACGGTCGGGGTTCAGGGCGCGGGTCATTCGCCGCCCGCCCTTGTCGAAATCGGCGGTCAGGTCGCCCTGCATGACGCCCAGCCAGTTGCCATAGGCGACGACCTTGTCCTCGGCATCGACGCAGGCAACCGAATCCTCGCAGTCCATGATCGCCGACATCGCCGATTCCAGCACGATATCCGCCAGACAGGCCTGATCGCGGCTGCCGATCATGTGGGCGCGGTCAAAGACCAATTCGACATGCAACCCGTTGTTGACGAGCAGGACCGAATCCGGCGCCTTGGGGTTGCCGCGATAGCCTGCGAATTTCTGGGGCTGCGTAAGCGGCAGATCGTCGATCAGCAAGGCACCGTTCGCAACATGATAGCGCCGCACATCGGCATGGCTGGCGCCGGCAATCGGGAATGCCTCGTCCAGAAACACCCGCGCCCGGGCCACGACCCGTGCACCATGGCCGCGGTCGTAGCCGCCGGGTGCCGCCTTGCCCATCGCATCGGTGCCATAGAGCGCGTCATACAGCGACCCCCAGCGGGCATTGGCGGCGTTCAGGACATAGCGGGCATTGGTGATGGGCACGACCAGTTGCGGACCGGGGACCGAGGCAATCTCGGGATCGACGTTTTCGGTGTCGATCTGGAAATCGGGGCCTTCGGGCAGCAGATAGCCGATCGCGCGCAGAAAGTCAGCATACGCATCGGGGTCATGCGCCTGACCGCGCCGCGCCCGGTGCCAATCATCGATCTGGGTCTGGATCTGGTCGCGTTTGACCAGCAAGGCGCGGTTGCGGGGGCCAAGGTCATGGACCAGGTCGGAAAAGCCGGCCCAGAACTGGCTGGGGTCCAGCCCGGTGCCGGGCAGGGCGCGCGTTTCCAGAAACTCGGCCAGAATCTGATCGACCTGCAAACCGGCGCGTGTGACACGTGTGGCCATGACTTTCCCCCAAGCGACGCGATGTGCGCGCCATGTGATACTGAAACCTGATGCGCCGCAAGATCATGCTGCACCTGCATTGTTCGCGAGGACGTGATACACATTCCCGGCCTTGGGGGTAATCACCCAGATTGCACCGCTGCCGCGACATTCCGACCCTTTCCAAGCCGTTGGGACCATGTTACTTAGCACTATGGCTAAATATGATCCCAATCTTTCGCTTATCTTTCAGGCCCTGTCGGACCCGACCCGCCGCGCAATCATGGCGCGGCTGGGGCAGGGGGCGGTTCCGGTGTCCGAACTGGCGCGGCCCACGGGGCTGGCCCTGCCGACCGTGATGCGCCATCTGTCGGTGTTAGAAGAGGCGGAGCTGATCACCACCGTCAAGACGGGCCGGACGCGGATGTGTTCGGCACGGCCCGAAACCTTTGCCGCCACGATGGACTGGATGGCCGAACAGCGCGCCCTGTGGGAGGCGCGCACCGATCGGCTGGAGGCGCTGCTGGCGAGTATGGTGGACGAAAAACCCTGAAATGTGATGGACCGAAAAGGAATGTTGACATGACCCTGACCTTGGACCCCAGCCGCGACCTGGTTCTGGACCGGCTGCTGGCCGCCCCACCCGCGCTGGTCTGGCGGTGCTGGACCGAGCCGGAGCTGATCTGCAAATGGTTTTGCCCAAAGCCGTGGTTTGTGTCGCAGGCGGTGGTTGATCTGCGGCCCGGTGGGCGGTTCTTTACGCTGATGAATGGACCTGACGGCGAGGTGGTGCCGAATGAGGGGTCATTCCTGGAGATGGTTCCGCTGCAAAAGCTGGTCTTCACCGATGTGTTCGGCGCAGATTACACGCCGGTTGACGTGCCCGAATCCGGTGCGGGCCTGAGTTTTGCCGCGATCCTGACCTTTGCGGCCGAGGGCACGGGAACGCGGTATCGCGCCGTGGCGCGGCATCGCAACAGCGCGGATGCCCAGATGCACGAGACGATGGGCTTTCAGGCGGGTTGGGGTGCGGCTGCGACGCAATTGGAAGAGTTGGCGCAAGGTCTGTGATGCAAGACCGGCAGTTGGTTCTGACCCGCAAGGTCAATGCGAGCCCGCAAAAGGTATGGCGGTGCTGGACTGACCCGGCACTGATCGCCCGCTGGTTTGGGCCAGCGGGCTATTCCTGCGTGACGCGCGAGATCTATCTGGTCGAGGGTGGCGTCTGGCGGTTTGACATGCTCGGTCCGGATGGCACGGTCTGGCGCAATCGGCACCGCATCACCCGGCAGGTGCCCCCGTCGCGTATCGAGTTCCTGATGGACGGGGACGACGATGCCCAGGAGGCGATGCAGGTTGTCGTGACGCTGGTGCCCGAGGGGCAGGGCACGGTCGTGACGCAGACGGTGACCTTTCCGACCGAGGCTGCCAGACAGGGCGCGCTGGGCTTTGGGGCGGACCGGCTGGGGATGCAGACGATGGCAAAACTGGCGGGGGTGGCCGAGACGCTGTGACGCTTTCCTTCCCGTCGCCGCACCGTTATTCCTGTGGCCAAAGAAGGAAGCGCTCCGATGACCGATGCACCGCAAACCGTCTATCTTGCCGATTACCAACCCTTTACGCACATCGTGGCCAAGGTTGACCTGACCTTTCGTCTGGCCCCCAAAACCACGCGGGTTCTGGCGCGGCTGAAGCTGGAGCTCAATCCGGCACGGCCGGGGCCACAGGATTTGCGGCTGGATGGCGAGGATTTGCGGCTGATCAGTTGCACTGTGAACGGTGTGGCGATTTCTGCAGTGCCGGACGCGACTGGATTGACCATTCCTGCCAGTTCGCTGCCGCAGGGCCCGTTCACGCTGGAAACCGAGGTGGAGATTGCGCCCGAGGGCAATACGACGCTGGAGGGGCTGTATATGTCGGGCGGCTTGTATTGCACGCAATGCGAGGCGCAGGGGTTTCGCCACATCACATTCTACCCCGACCGGCCCGATGTGATGGCGCCCTTTGACGTGCGGATCGAAAGCGACATGCCGGTTCTGTTGTCGAACGGCAACCCCGGCGCAAACGGGCCGGGCTGGGCCGAGTGGAGCGACCCGTGGCCGAAGCCCGCCTATTTGTTCGCTCTGGTTGCAGGCAATCTGGTGGCCCATTCGGCCAAATTCATCACCACCTCGGGGCGTCCGGTTGACCTGCATATCTGGGTGCGGCCGGGCGATCAGGACCGCTGCGGCTATGCGATGGACAGCCTGATCCGGTCAATGAAATGGGACGAGACGGCCTATGGCCGGGAATACGATCTGGATGTATTCAACATCGTGGCCGTTGACGATTTCAACATGGGCGCGATGGAGAACAAGGGGCTGAACATCTTCAACTCCAAGTTGGTGCTGGCCAGCCCCGAAACCGCGACGGATGACGATTACAACCGCATCGAGGGCGTGATCGCACATGAGTATTTCCACAACTGGACCGGCAACCGCATCACCTGTCGTGACTGGTTTCAGTTGTGCCTGAAAGAGGGGCTGACGGTGTTCCGCGATCAGCAGTTCACCGGCGACATGCGGTCGCGCGATGTCAAGCGGATCGAGGATGTGCTGACCCTGCGCGGTCGGCAGTTCCGCGAGGATGGCGGGCCGCTGGCCCATCCGGTGCGGCCGGAAAGCTTTATCGAGATCAACAACTTCTACACGGCCACGGTCTATGAAAAGGGCGCCGAGGTGATCGGGATGCTCAAGCGGCTGGTGGGGGATTCTGATTATGCCCGCGCGCTGGATCTGTATTTCGACCGGCACGATGGGCAGGCGGCGACCATCGAAGATTGGCTGAAAGTGTTCGAGGACACCACGGGCCGCGATCTGTCGCAATTTGCGTTGTGGTATTCGCAAGCCGGAACGCCGCAGATCGCGGTGGCCGAAGAGTGGCAGCCGGGCGTGCAGGGCGGCACCTATCTTTTGACGCTGACCCAGACCAACCCGCCGACGCCGGGCCAGCCTGACAAGCAGCCCAAGGTCATTCCGGTTGCCGTGGGTTTGCTGAACCCCAATGGCGACGAGGTGGTGCCGACGCGGGTGCTGGAATTGACCGAGGCGCGGCAGACCTTTGCTTTTGACGGGCTGGCGGCGCGGCCGATAGCGTCGATCTTGCGCGGGTTCTCGGCGCCGGTGGTGTTGCAGCGCGAGGTGGCGGCGGCCGAGCGGGCGTTCTTGCTGGCGCATGACACGGACAGTTTCAACCGGTGGGAGGCGGGGCGGTCGCTGGCGCGGGATGTGCTGTGCGCGATGGTCACGCAGGGGGCGGCACCGTCGATGGACCTGATCCAGGGGTTGGGGGTTGTGGCGCGGGATACCAGCCTTGACCCCGCCTTTCGGGCCCTCGCGTTGCGGTTGTCGGGCGATGACGAGATCGCGGCGACCCTGGCTGCGATGGCTGTGGTGCCGGATCCTGACGCGATCCGCACGGCGCGCCGGTCGTTGGGAGTGGCGCTTGCCCAGCACATGGGCCCCCACTTGGCCGGGCTGGACGCGGCGACGCGCAGTTCTGGCGGCTTCTCGCCCGACGCCAAAGCAGCGGGCAAGCGGGCGTTGCGGGTGGCGGTGTTGGGGTTGCTGGCCAAACTGGATGGCGGTGCGGCGGCCCGCGCGGCCTATGCGGCGGCGGGCAATATGACCGAGGAGTTGGGGGCGCTTGCCATCTTGCTGGACAATGGTGCCGGTCAGGACGAGCTTTCGGCGTTTTATGCCCGCTGGTCGGGTGAGCGGCTGGTGATGGACAAGTGGTTCGGTTTGCAGATCCTGATGTCGGCGCCGGATGCGACGGTTGCCGTGACCGAAGGGTTGACCCGGCACCCGCTGTTTGACTGGAAAAACCCCAACCGGTTCCGGTCGGTGATTGGTGCCCTGGCGGGCAACCATGCGGGGTTCCACCATGCCACGGGGGCGGGATATGCGTTGCTGGCGGATTGGCTGATCAGGCTGGACCCGTTGAACCCGCAGACGGCGGCGCGGATGTCGACGGCGTTTGAAACCTGGGCACGTTATGACAGCGGGCGGCAAGCCCATGCGCGGGCGGCGCTGGAGCGGATCAAGCGCACGCCGGGCCTTAGCCGCGATCTGGGTGAGATGGTGGGGCGCATGCTGGGGGCGTGATCTGACGGAGCCCTTGCGGGCATTTCTTTTCTCTCCACCCCCGGCCAGAGCCGGGGGTGGAGCCTGTTGGGGCGCAGTGCGGCGGTTTGTGTTGGTGGTTTGGGCCGGGTCAGGCTGAGGCGTGTTCAGGTGGATGTGCAGTTCATTACGTGGCTTTTGGCGATTGCGGCGGCGGGATATTTCTGGATGACCCAGCGCGGGGCCGAGGAAGTCCGGCGTCGTCGGGTGATCAAGAGCGATGGCCATGCAGGGCTTTGACCGGATTTGCCGGGGGATATGGCTGCTGTGGGCAAGGTCCGGTCTGAAGGATGTTGCGGATTCGGGGCGGCGTTGCGACCGGCGTGCAGAAGACCGAAGCGTTGGACAGCGTGGCGCGTGTCTTTCCTGTGACCAGAGACGATCAGACCCGGCAATAGGCCTGAGACGAGGTCCAGGCGGCAATCTCGGCGCGGACCGACTTTTTCTTGAACGGGCCCCAGTCGCGGGCGATGCCGCGATTGCCGCTGCCCGCGACCATGCCATCCGAGGCGATGTTGGGCGCGATGATCTGCACGGCGCATTCAAGGTTGGCGCCGCCGTCCTTGAGTTCGGCGCTGGAATCGGCGTCGCAGCCATAATGTTGGGCCGTGCGGGGCGAGATTTGCATCAACCCGATGTAGCGGCCGCCGCCGCCCGAGGCTTTGGGGTTGTGGCCGCTTTCGTATTTGGCGGTGGCCGACAAAAGCCCCGCCCAGAAGGCGCGGCGTTGACCCATGGGTGCCTTGGCATAGCCAGGGCAAAAGGTGTCGATATCACCGGGCACGGTCGACGCGAGGTCACCGTCACGGGCGGCGACGGCAGTCAGGGTGCGCGAGGTCCAAGTGGCGGCTTCGGGCCGCGCGTCCCAGCGCATGGCGGGATACAGGCCGGCGGGCAAGAAAGCGGTCAGGTCGTGCACCTCGTCACAGGCGCTGAGCAGGCCAGCGGCCAGCGTGAGGGCAATCAAGGGTCTGAACAGCATCCGTTCCCGCAAGGTGACGACGCGTCTGGCGCGACCGACGAGTGATGCCGGGGGCGGGCCGGTCAGGCAACCTGTGGGCCATCATTCGATGACCGGATCGGCAGGTTTCCGCCGTCGCAGCCCTTGCCCCGCCCCTTTGGCCCGCCTAAAAGGGCGATTAGCCCCGGAGGACGCCATGCTGGACCTGACCTATACATCCCCCAAGCCCAAGGTCATTGCGGGAGCCCGAGACGATTGGGAACTGGTGATCGGGATGGAAATCCACGCCCAGGTCTCGTCCAATGCCAAGCTGTTTTCGGGCGCATCGACGGCCGTGGGGTCGGAACCCAATTCCAACGTGGCCTTTGTCGATGCCGCCATGCCGGGCATGTTGCCGGTGATCAACGAGTACTGCATCGAACAGGCGGTGCGGTCGGGGTTGGGGCTGAAGGCGCAGATCAACCTGCGCTCGGCCTTTGACCGCAAGAATTACTTCTACCCGGACCTGCCGCAGGGCTATCAGATTTCGCAGCTTTACCATCCCATCGTGGGTGAGGGTGAGGTCCTGGTCGAGATGGGGGTAGGGGTGGCGCGGTTGGTCCGCATCGAGCGCATCCATCTGGAGCAGGATGCGGGCAAGTCGATCCACGACATGGACCCCACGATGTCTTTCGTCGATTTCAACCGGACGGGCGTGGCGCTGATGGAGATCGTCAGCCGCCCCGACATTCGTGGACCCGAGGAGGCGGCGGCCTATGTGACCAAGCTGCGGCAGATCTTGCGGTATTTGGGCACCTGTGACGGAAACATGCAAAACGGCAACCTGCGGGCCGATGTCAACGTGTCGGTCTGCCGGCCGGGGCAGTATGAGAAGTACCAGGCGACGCAGGACTTTGGCCATCTGGGCACGCGCTGCGAGATCAAGAACATGAACTCGATGCGTTTCATGGGCCAGGCGATTGACTATGAGGCGCGGCGTCAGATTGCCATTCTGGAGGATGGCGGCAAGATCGTGCAGGAGACGCGGCTTTATGACCCGGACAAGGGCGAGACGCGGTCGATGCGGTCCAAGGAGGAGGCGCATGATTACCGCTATTTCCCTTGCCCCGACCTGTTGCCGTTGGAGATTGAGCAGGCCTGGGTCGATGATATTGCCGCAAGAATGCCGGAACTGCCGGACGCCAAGAAGGCGCGGTTCATGGGCGACTATGGACTGACCGATTACGATGCCAATGTCCTGACGGCGGACCTGGAGTCGGCCGCGTTTTTCGACACGGTGGCCAAGGGCCGCGATGGCAAGACGGCGGCGAATTGGGTGATCAACGAGTTGTTCGGGCGGCTGAACAAGCAGGGGTTGGCTATTGTGGATACCCCGGTTTCAGCGGCCCAACTGGGTGGCATGCTGGATCTGATCGGGTCGGGCGAGATTTCGTCCAAGATGGCCAAGGATCTGTTCGAGATCCTGTGGACCGAGGGGGGCGACCCTGCCGAACTGGCGGCCAAGCATGGGATGAAGCAGGTCACGGACACCGGCGCGATCGAGGCGGCGATTGATGCGTTGATTGCCGCGAACCCCGATCAGGTGGAAAAGGCGCGGGCCAATGCGCGGCTGGCGGGCTGGTTCACAGGCCAGGTCTTGAAGGCCACGGGGGGCAAGGCGAACCCGGCGGTTGTGGGGCAGATGGTGGCGCAGAAACTGGGGCTGTAACGCCGTCCAGATCTGGACAAAGTTGAAAACCCTGTAAAACCAACGAGTTGGTTTGTCAGATTAACCCGGTGGCAAGATTTGAACCGGGCGGGGTGTGAGGGCCAAAATCCTTTGAAGAAATTTGGTTTTGTCGATCAGGGTGGATTTTGGTGGCAGGGACGGCAGTCAGGGGCGCGCGGTTTGGTCTGATCGTGACCCTCCTCGGGACGTTGATGTTCGTGCCGGACACGCTGGTCTTGCGGGTCGTGGATGTTGGCATGATGGATGTCGCCGTGCTGCGGGCGCTGTTCGCCCTGGCGGCCACGGTCGTGGGGATTGCGTTGTTTGCCCGGCATACCATTCCCACGCGGGCGGATTTCTTGCAGGTCTCGACACTGCTGTTCATCTTGTTGCATGGCTTGGGCACGGTGCTGTTCCTGACGGCGTTGAGCCTGACCTCGGTTGCCAATGTTCTTTTGATTTCGGCCACGGCGCCGTTTCTGTCGGCACTGATGTCCTATTTCGTGTTGGGGGAACGGATTGACCGGATGACGGCCTACGGCATTGTTGCGGTCTTTGCCGGCGTTGGCATCATCGCCTCGGGGTCGCTGGGCGGGGGTGCTTTGATTGGCAATTTGGTGGCTTTGGTCAATGCGGCGACATCGGCGGCCTATTATGTCGTGGTGCGCCACAAGGCGGCGCAGAGCCAGCTGGTGCCGTCAGTCTTTGGCTTTCTGGTGACGGCGCTGGTCGCCTTGCCCTTTACCGGGGGGTTGGAGTTCACGGGGCAGCAGGTTGCCCTGATCGCCATCAGTGGCGGGGTGATTCTGGCGGGCGGTTCGGCGCTGTTGATCATCGGGCCGCGCTATTTGCCGGCACCCGAGGTGACGATGATCATCATGCTGGAAAGCGTGGCAGCGCCGGTGCTGGTTTGGGCAGTGCTGGGGGAAGACCCCGGAGTCCGCTCGGTCATCGGGGGTGGGGTTATCTTTGCCGCCCTGGTGGTGCATACGCTGTGGCGGTGGCAAAGCGCGCCCAAGCCGGAATAGGGGCCAGGATGTTCGGAACGTGGAAGGCTGAAAAGGCGGTTCAGGCGCTGGTCGACGAGGCGCAGGGCCTGGCCGACAAGCTGGCCGGGGCCAAACCGCATTTCGTGGACGCCTATGCCGCCTGGGCGCAGGTCTGGGCAGTGGAGCATCTGGCCGAGGGCCGTGATCTGGCCGCGGTGCTGACGTGGAAACCTGCCGAGGCCGCCCGTTTTGCCAAGCAGGCCGAGACCCGCATCGCCGCCTATCGCAAGGCGCGGGAATACGAGCGCAGCGACGGGTTGACGATCTGGATGCACACGGCGCGGGCGGTGGGCGAGCCGCGTGTTCTGCCACCTGTGCGGGCAATCTGGCTGGCCCTGGCGCAAGCCGGACCGAATGCACCGTCGATGGCCGACGAGGCGCTGGCCGAGGCTGGCCTGCCGCCGTCTGCGGCGTGGATTGTGCCGATGGGGTTGGGCGAAGACTAGAGCGTATGGCCGCGTTCTTTTGGGTCGACTGTTTCTTTTGCCGGGTCGGTGTTCCGCGGATTTGTCCGGCGAAAGCTGCCGTTTAGGCGGAGTTATTGAAGTCTGCGGCGGTCGGGGTCGTAAAAGGGTGCGCATTGCACCCGTGCCGGGTGGCGCTGGCAGGCAATTTCGACCTCCCAATGGCCGGTGTTTAACCATTCGGGTGTCACAGCTTGCGGTGCCGTCACGTATCCCATCGCCAGCGACAGACCGACCCGGTGGCCCCATGCCCCGGAGGTGACCGAGCCGACGATCACGCCGTCGCGCAAGATGGGTTCTTCAAGATACATCAGGGGCGTGTCGGTGCCGGTGGACAGCAGGGCAAGGTTGACCATTCTTTTGCACAGAGGCCCTTTCGCCTTTTGCCGCAGGGTGGCCGCCCGACCCAGGAAATCGGGCTTGGCCAAAGCCACGGCAAAGCCGAGGCCAGCCTCGGCCGGGGTGTCTTCGTCGCCGATGTCGTGGCCCCAGTGACGATAGCCCTTTTCGACACGGCAGTTGTTCAGGGTATGAAAGCCGGCAGGGGTCACCCGTGCACCGCCCCGGCCTGCAACAAAGTGTCGAACACATGCAGGGCAAACTCGGCGGGGATGTAGATCTCGAACCCCAATTCGCCGACATAGGTGATGCGGCTGGCGCGGATGCGGGCATAGCCCAGTTCGATTTCGCGCGAGGTGCCAAAGGGGAAGGCGGCGTCGGATAGGTCTTCGCCGCTGACCTGTTCCAGCAGGGCGCGGGAGTTTGGCCCCATCAGCGCCAGCATCGGCAGGCCGGAGGTGATGTCGGTGGCAATGCACAGCGCACCCGGCGGGATGTGGCGGTTGAGCCAGGCCAGGTCGCGGGTCTGGCCACTGGCACCCGTCACCACCATGAAGCTGGTGGCGTCCAGGCGGGTGACGGTGACATCCGCCTCGATCCCGCCGCGGTCGTTCAGCCATTGGGTATAAACGATCCGGCCCGGTGCGACGTCAATCCGATTGGCGCAGATCAGGTTCAGCGTGGCGAGGCTGTTGCGGCCCTGCACCAGAAACTTGGCGTAGGAGGACAGGTCGAACAACGCGCAGCCCGCGACCATGGACTTTGCCTCAAGTTCGGCGTTGGGCCACCAGTTCGGGCGGCCATAGGTGTAGTCGTATGCGGGCGTCTGGCCGGGGCGGGTGAACCAGTTCGGACGCTCCCACCCCAGAAATTCGCCAAAGACCGCGCCCAGACCGGCAAGCCTGTCGTGGAAGGGTGACTTGCGGATGTGGCGGGCGGTTTCGTGCTGGCGGTGGGGCCAGTGCATTGCATAGACAAGGCCCACGGTTTCGCGGCTGCGGTCGGTCAGATAGCGGCGGTTGGATTGAAACGGGTGGATGCGGCGGATGTCCATGCCGTTCACGTCCATTGGCGGATGGCCGTCGCGGATCCATTGCGACAGCACCAGCCCCGCCCCACCCGACGACATGATCCCAATCGAGTTGAAGCCCGCCGCCACGAACAGGTTTTGCACCTCGGGCACTTCGCCCAGGTAATAGCGGCAATCGGGCGTGAAGCTTTCCGGGCCGTTGAAGAACAGCGAGATGCCGGCGGTTTCCAGCATCGGCATCCTGCGGACAGCTGTTTCAAGGATGGGGCCGAAGTGGTCCACATCCTCGGGCAGGGTGACAAAGGCGTGGTCGTCGGCCAGGCCCGGCTGGCCCCAGGGTTTGGCCACCGGTTCAAACGCCCCGATCAGCAGTTTGCCCGCGTCTTCCTTGTAATAGGCGTATTCTTCGAACACCCGGACAAAGGGCATGTCGCGGGGCAGGTTGGGCAGGGGCTGGGTGACGGCATAGAAATGCTCGACCGCGTGCAGGGGGATATGGACGCCGACGCTGTGGGCCAGTTGCTGCGACCACATGCCCGCC